>NZ_JBIAQQ010000051.1:0-31192 GCF_042889165.1 Streptomyces sp. NPDC002669
GGGGGGGGGGGGGGGGGGGGGGGGGGGGGGGGGGGGGGGGGGGGGGGGGGGGGGGGGGGGGGGGGGGGGGGGGGGGGGGGGGGGGGGGGGGGGCGCCGCGCCCCCCCCCCCCCCCCCCCCCCCCCCCCCCCCCCCCCCCCCCCGGCGTCGGCCCACCGTGCACCGCACCCGGAACGGACGCCGTCCGGGGCGCTGTCCACCGGCCCCCGTGCGCCGCGCCGGGCCGTTCCCGCCGTCGGTCAGGCGTCGCCCCGGACCATGGCGAGCAGCCGGTCCAGCACCCGCGGCCCGCCCGCGCGCAGCCCGTCGTGCTCGTACTCGTTGGTCACCCAGGTGCGCAGCCCGCGGATCGACGCCGCCGTGCGCAGCGAGTGCCCGGTGTCGACGTACATGTCGTCGTGGTAGACGGCGGCGACGACCGGCACCTGGTTGGCCGCCAGGCGCTCGGCGTCGTACAACGGCTCCCAGTCGGTGCGGGCGGCCAGCAGTTCGGCGGTCTCGCGCAGCGGGCGCAGCGCCGGGTCCACCTCGAAGTGCCAGGGGTGGATGGTCTCGCCGGTGAAGAGCACCGGCCCCTCGCCCTTGAGCGCCTCGGCCGCGTCGAACTGCGGGAACTCGGCGCGGACCCGTTCGGCGGACCAGGCGGTGGGCCGGTCGTCCTGGCCGTAGATCGCCTCGTGCATCAGCGCGTACAGCGGGTGTCCGGCGAACGAGTTGGCCGTGCGCACGGCCTCCTGGAAGGTGTCGGAGAGTTCGGTGCCGTGCGGGGTGCGGACGAACGCGTTCTCCAGCAGGTAGTGCAGCTGGTGGCTGCCACTGCCGCCGCCCAGCATGATGCCCAGGGACTGGAACCCCTCGGGCGTCAGCAGGTGGCCGGCGCTGTCGGTGGGGTGTTCCAGCAGGTGGGCGGTGATCTGCCGGGCGCGTTCGACGTCCTGCGGATAGCGGGCGTAGTGCGCGGCGACCTTGCGCTCGACGCGCGGGTAGGCGGCCCGGTAGACGTCGTCGGCGTGCGCGTCCAGCGAGGGCAGCCCGCCGGTGATCAGGACGGCCTTGAGCCCCTCGGGGGCGGCCGACAGGTAGCGGACGGCGCAGAAGCCGCCGAAGGACTGGCCGAGGACCGTCCACGGCTCGCCGCCGGTCAGCTGCGGGCGGATCAGCTCGCAGTCGCGCACGATGTTGTCGGAGCGGAAGCGGGCCAGGTAGTCGGCCTGCTCGCGCGGACCGCCGCGCAGTGGCAGGGTCTGCCGGTTGGCCGGGGTGGAGAGGCCGGTGCCGCGCTGGTCGAGCAGCAGCACCCGGAACTCCCGCACGGCCCGTCCCAGCCATGCCTCCGTACCCACGAAGCGCCGGGCGCCGAAGCCGGGACCGCCCTCCAGGTAGAGCAGCCACGGCAGGTCCTCGTCGGCCCGGCCGCTCGCCACGGCCTCCCTGCCGAAGACCTCGATCCGCTCGCCGTCCGGGTCGTCGTGGTCGAGCGGGACCGTGAAGCACCGGTCGGTGAAGACGATGCCGGGGTGCCGGTAACTGCTCACAAAATGCTCCTGAATCGCCAGATGTGCCTCGGACAGTTCAGCACACGGCCGTGACACGGACGGTCGCGGCCCGTGTGCGCGGTGCCCGGGCGGCTCCTACCGTGCAGGCATGATCCGGTTCGAGCAGGTCGGCAAGGTGTATCCGGACGGCACGACCGCGGTGGACGGCCTGTCCTTCGAGGTCGCCGAGGGGGAACTGGTCACCCTGGTCGGACCGTCCGGCTGCGGCAAGACCACCACGATGATGATGGTGAACCGGCTGATCGAGCCGTCGTCGGGCCGGATCCTGGTGGAGGGCGAGGACATCTCCGGGGTCGACCCGGTGAGGCTCCGCCGCCGGATCGGCTACGTCATCCAGCAGGTGGGGCTCTTCCCGCACCGCACGGTCCTCGACAACACCGCGACCGTGCCCGCGCTGATCGGCTGGAAACGGGCCAGGGCCAGGGAACGGGCGGCCGAGCTGCTGGAGCTGGTGGGTCTCGACCCGGGGACGTACGGCTCCCGCTACCCCTCGCAGCTCTCCGGCGGGCAGCGGCAACGAGTGGGCGTGGCACGGGCGTTGGCCGCCGATCCGCCGGTGCTGCTGATGGACGAGCCGTTCGGCGCGGTCGATCCGGTGGTGCGCGAACGGTTGCAGAACGAGTTCCTCGGCTTGCAGGCCAGGGTCAAGAAGACGGTCCTGATGGTCACCCACGACATCGAGGAGGCGGTCCGGATGGGTGACCGGATCGCGGTGTACGGGGCGGGGCGCATCGAGCAGTTCGACAGCCCGGGAGCCGTGCTCGGGACTCCCGCGACCCCGTACGTGGCCCGGTTCGTGGGCGCCGACCGGGGCCTGAAGCGGCTCTCGGTCACGGCGATCGAGCCGGACGACCTGGAGGAGCCGCCGGTGGCCCGGCTCGACGAGCCGGCCGGTTCGGCGGCGGACCGGCTGGACGGGGCGGGGGCCCGCTGGGCGGTGGTGCTGAACGGCGGGGGCGAGCTGCACGGCTGGGTGTCGGCGGACGTGCTGCGGGCCTCGGGCGGGCACGGCACCGTCGGTGCCCTGGCCCGCCGGATGGATGCCTGGGTGCCGGTCGGCGCGCCGCTGAAGCAGGCGTTCAGCGAGATGCTCCAGCACGACGCCGGCTGGGTCGCGGTGCTGGACGGGCCGCGGTTCCTCGGTGTGCTGACCCCGGCCCGGCTCCACGAGGCGCTGCGCCGCTCGGTGGACGCGGACGCGCGGGGCGTGGGCCGGGACGAGGTGCGGTTCCACTCGATCGCGGACGCGTAGGGCGCGCCGGGCGGGGCCGGCGCTACCGTCCGCGCCGGTAGCTGCCGCCGTCCCTGGAACGGAACAGCAGACCGGCGACGACCAGGTAGCGGCGCAGCGCGGCGCAGTCCTCGTGCACCGTGAGCAGCGCCTCGTTGACCTCGCGTTCGGTGTAGGTCCGGTCCCGTTCGAACAGCGTCTCACCGAGGTGGACCAGCAACTGCTCGCGGCGGGCCGCCCTGCGGGGGATCGCCGTCAGACGGCCGTGCGAGAAGAGCGCCTCGACCTGGTGCGCGTTGCTTGAATCGTTCTCGGGCATGGGAGGGAGCGTCGCAGTACACCGCCTTGCGGGCAACGGGTTTTCGGCGGCCCCGCGGGCCGGGCGCCGAGCCGCCCTCCCCGGCCCGGCGCGCACGGCCTACACCGCTCGGGCCACGGCGATGGCCCCCTGGAGACGCTCCCCCGCCTCGTAGACCATGTACGCCACCCCGTCCTGTGTACCGAAACCGGGCGCCGCGCTGCGGCCGTTGTCCGGGGCCCCGGGGAGCGAGTCGTGGAAGAGGCCCAGGTGGTCACGGCGGCCGAAGTCGTTGCCGACCTCGGTGATCAGGAGGTTTCCGCCGCTCCCCTGATGCAGGGGAAGATGATCTCGCCGGTGGGGTTGTACTTCAGCCGCGAGGGTTCGAGCAGCGTCCTGACGTACCGGTGGTCGGGGAAGCCGGCGGGCGCGGCGGCCGCGGTGCCGGGCGCGGTGGCACCGACGGCGAGGACCGTGCCGGCGGCCGCGGCCGAGCGCAGGAAAAGACGACGGCCCATCCGCGGCCCGTTCTCCGGATCGGTCTGCGGCTCGTTCATGGGTGGACTCCGTCCCGGGAGTGGGTGAACGTGTCAGAGGTGGGTGGCGGCGGTCACGCAGAGGCCGCCGAGGGCGACGGCCCAGACGTACGGAAGGGTGCGGAGCATCACCTGTTGCGGGGTGACGCCCGCGTACTGCGCGCTCCACACGGTCTGGGTGCTGGTGGGGTCGGCGACGCCGAACACCTGGTTGTACGAGGTGGCCAGGCCCAGGACCGCGGTGGCGGGGTAGATGCCGGCGGCGATCAGGACGCCAGCGATGCCCGCGCCGAGGCCGAAGACGTTGAGCGGGCCGCGGTAGAGGCAGAGCGGTACGAGGACGGTGAAGACGAGGACGAACAGCACCGCGTTCTGCGGGCTGACCGCCTTGACGAGGGGTTCCAGCGCCTCGATCGCCCCGGGCAGTTTCACGGCCGCGAGCAGGATGCCGATGGCGACGAACAGGGTGATCGGTGCGGCGGCCACCTCGAAGCCGCCGTAGAGGGTGCGCAGCAGCCGCTTGTTCATCTCGCGCGGCCGGGTGGTGGTGGCCAGGCAGTACAGGACGCCCGCGAGCAGCGAGGGGATGATGGCCACGTCGAGGCCGAGGGCCAGGACCAGGGGAACCACCGGCGTGAGCAGCGCGTACCAGGGGGCGTCGCCGAGCCGGGCGCGGCGGCCGGAACGCGGCCTCGGAGCAAGGGACTTGGCGGACCAGGCGTGTTCGACGCCGCGGCGGCGGGACTCGACGAGGACGAAGAGGACGGCGGCGGCCAGGGCGAACGGGAACAGTTTGATCATGAAGCCGCGCACGGTGGGGACGGGCAGTTCCAGCGCGGTGGAGAAGAACTGCCAGACGGGCAGCTCGAACGGCATGCCCGCCGCGATGCCCATGAGGATCGTGCCGGCCGCGGTGACCTTGGGGATGCCGACGGCGATCATCGCGGGGATGCCGATGATTCCGGCGAGCATCGCGGCGGGGGCGGAGCCCGTCACCGTACCGACGAGGGTGGAGACGGCGAGGACGCCGAGGGCCACCACCACCGGACGGTCGCCGCCGAATTCGACGATCTTGCGGACGAGGGTGCCCGCGATGCCGGTCTCGTCCAGGAGCTTGCCGAGCCAGGAGCCGAGCAGGATGGCGATCATGGTGGCGGCGAGGGTGGGGGCGCCTTCCTGGAGGACCGTGTCCAGGACGCTGTTCCCGCCGGTGAGCGGCGCGCCGGCGACGAGGGCGATGACGACGGCCAGGACGACGAGCGCGAAGGCCGTGGGGAGTTTCCGGGTGAGCATCGCGGCGACACCGGCCGCCATGACGAGGAGGATGACGACGCCCATGGCGTTACTTCTCTCTTCCGTGCGGTGCGGTGGTGGGGTGCGTGTCGGCCGTGGCCAGCGCGGCGGTCAGCAGCAGCGGGCTGCGGCCGAGTCCGCAGGCGGTGCGGGCATGGGCGTGGGCGGCGATCTCCTCGGCCCCGGCGACATGGCCGTACAGGCGCAGACCTCCGGCGCGCAGCACCACATGGCCGAGCGCCTGTTTCAGCGCTGCTCCGACCGGGCCGTGATGGAGCAGTTCGTGGACGGCCTCGTGCGCGAGGGCCGCAGCACGCACCGAGCCCGGCGGGTACCAGTGGCGCCAGCCGAGCTCGTCCACCAGGGCCTCCGCGCGGGCGAGGGTGTCGGTGTACAGCTCGACGGTCGCGGGGCGCGAGGTGTAGCGGGCGAGGAGGCCGTGTTCCAGCCCGCCGTCGCGTTCGACGACGCGGGCGCGGGAGGGGGCGGGGGTGAGTCCGGCGCCGAACTCCGTCGCCACGGTGGCCCAGTGGAGCAGCAGCTCGCGGTCGCGCCCTTCGTGTGTGGGCGTGGCCGCCAGGAGCCGGACCCCGAACTCGATGTCGTCCGTGGCGGCGAGGTCGGCGGGTGTGCTCATGTCCGTACTTCCACGACCGCGACCACGGACTCGTCGGCCGCGCGGGTGCCGAGTTCGCTACGGGCCAGGGCGAGCAGCGGCTGCGGGTCCAGGACTCCGGACAGGTCGGCGATGCGGGACCCGATGAGCAGCCTCAGGGCGGGGGCGCGCACGCCGCCGTCGCCGTACGAGGTGGCCTCGCCGACGAGCCGGGCGAGCGTCTCGGGGGCGGCGGCGACGGTGGTCGTCTCGACCAGGGCGTCGGGGGCGTGCAGTCGTACGACTCCGTCGGCGTCGACGACCCGCACCGGGTGCCGGGCGGCGCGGAAGCGGCGCCGGGTCTCGGTGCCGTAGACCGTGTGGGCGGGGGTCCTGGCCAGGACGTTCACGTCCGACGGGTCGGTCTTGAGGCTGGCCGCCGCGGCGCGCAGCCGTTCGGTCTCGTCGGCGCGGTGGGCCCGGTCCTGGGTGCGCAGTTCGGTGGCCCCGGTGGCCACCGCCCGTACCGTGCTGGTCTGCGGGTCCACGGTGACCTCGACCTCCACCCCGTCGGCGGCGGCGCCCTGGGCCACGACGGCCGCCTCGGCCTCGGCGCGGACGGCGAGGATCTGTTCCTGGCCGGCGCCCGGGATGATCCGCTCGATCTGCTCGCGGACCAGGGCGAGGGCGACCCCGATGGGGCTGATGACCTCGCTGTGCCGGGCGATCCGGCCCTCCTGCCCGGTGACGGAGGCCAGATGCGGGGTGACGGACGCGGCGCCCCCGCCGCCACCGACCAGGACCGCGGTGTCCTTCTCCAGCCGGTAGTCGCGGATCATGGCGTCGGTGACGGCCCTGACCTGTGAGACGCCCGCGTCGAGGAGCCGGGCGGCCGCCGTCGCGACATCGGTGGACAGTGCGGCGGCCAGCGGGGCCAGGGCGGCACGGGCCACGTCCTGGTCGCAGTGGGCGAAGTCGCCCTCGGGGACCCGGCCCAGCGCGTTGGCCGCGCAGGTCATCGTGATCGCGTACCGGCCTCCGGCCGCTTCGATCACGGCGTAGTCGTCGGGGTCGCCCTCCCTCGGCCGGACGGTGGTGAGGCGGGCCTCGCGCAGGTCGTCGAGGGCGGCGAAGCAGGCGTACGGCAGTCCGGCGATGTGCGCGCTGCGGGGCCCTACGCCGACGACCCCGCCGCCGCCGATCCGGACCATGGAGCCGCCGCCGACGCCGACCGTCCGCACGTCGAGCGCGGAGAGGTACGAAGCCCTGCCCAGGATGGTGGCGTGCCGGACGGCGACCTTGCCCCGGCGCACGACGCTGATGTCGGTGGAGGTGCCGCCGCTCTCCAGGAAGAGACCCTCGCTGATCCGTTCCTGCATCAGCGCGCCCGCGACCCCTGCGGCGGGGCCGGAGAGCACGGTCAGCAGCGGGCGTCCACGCATCTCGTCGAGCGACATCACGCCGCCGTCGCACCGCATCACCATCAGGGGCGCGTTCACCCCGGCCTTGGTGATGGAGGCGTCGACGAGGTCGGCGGTGGCCAGCATGCGCGGCAGGATCGCGGCGTTGACGACGGCGGTACGGGTCCGTTTGGCGAGCCCGTACAGGGAGGTGATCTCGTGCGCGGCGGTCATCGGCAGGCCGTGCGGGCGAGCCGTTTCGAGGACCGCCCGCTCGCCCTCCGGCCGGTCGACTCCGAACGGCTCGCTGGCGACGAGGACTTGGGCGCCTTCCCGGGTGACGGCGTCGACGGCGGCGCGCACCTCGTCCGCCTCGTCGGGGTCGGCCACATGGGCGTAGGAGAGCGGGAGCCGCTTGCCCGGGGCGAGTTCGAGCCTGCCGAGCGAGGCGAGCCGGCGGGTGAGCACGGCGCCGGGTCCCCTTCCGATGCCGATCAGCCCGACGGTGGCGACATCACCCTCCAGCAGGGCGTTGGTAGCCTGTGTCGTGCCGTGTGCCAGGAACGCGACGTCCTCGGCGGCGCGGCCGGTCTGCTCCAGCAGCCGGTCGAGTGCCTCGACGATGCCGTGGGCGACGCCGTCCTCGTGGTGGTGGCTGGTGGGAACCTTCACCTGCCCCAGCAGTTCGAGGGTCGTGGCGTCGACGGCGACGGCGTCGGTGAAGGTTCCGCCCACGTCGATACCGACGCGGATGCGGTGGGTGGTCATGGTTGGGCACCTCCTTGTGCGGGTGGGTCGATGCGCGGGCGGGCCGGGTGGGACAGGTGGAGCTGTCCCCCCGGCGTTTCACGGTTTCGGTGTCCGCGGTCAGTAGCCGCGCACGTCGGGCCAGTGGCGCTGGATCCCGTCGCGGTCGAGCAGCCGCGCGAACGCCTCGTACCGCTTGTCCTCGGACTGGACCTGCTGCGGTTCGACGCCTTCGGTGAGGCAGTGGGCGGCCAGGGCTCCGGCGACCTCGCCGATGTTCCATTCCACCGGGTGGAGCCGGTAGCAGCCGTTGGTGATGTGGGTGGTGCCGATGTTCTTGCCGGCGGGCAGCAGGTTGCGGACGCGGCGCGGTACGAGGGCGCCGAGCGGGATCTCGAACGGCACCGAGCCGATGTCGATGTAGTTGTCGCCCCCGGTGGAGGGGTGCAGGTCGATGCGGTAGCTGCCGACACCGACCGCGTCCCGGTGGCGCGTTCCTCCGTGCGGGCCGACGAGGTCGATCGACACGTCCTGCTCGGTGACGGTGGTGACGGCCTTGATCCGGCGGGACTCGCGTACGTAGGGGGCCTTGGCGAGTCCGTCCTCGGTGCCGGTGACGTCGGGGCGGATACGCAGTCCGGGGAAGCCGGTGCCGCCGTCCTGGCGGGGGGCCTCGGTCTGCAGCCAGTACAGCAGCGAGAGCGACAACTGCCGTGCCCCGGCGACCGCTTGAGCGGTCACCTCGTCCCCGGCGCCGATCAGGGGCTTGAGCCAGTAGTCGTTGAGCGGCCAGTTGACGAGCGTGATGTCGGAGTCGAAGGCGTCGGGGCGGTGCATGCCGCGGGCGAGGATGCGACGGAAACCCCACAGCTCCTTGTCGCCCGCGTCGGCGCTCTGGTCGGCGCCGACGGCGAGCGGGTCGGCGTCCGGGTTGGGGGCGAAGGTGCGCGGTACGGGTTCCAGGGAGCGCGGGTCGGGCGCCCGGAACCCGAGGAGCGGGCCGGGCCAGAAGCCGGGCCGGTAGGAGCGCCAGAAGTCGTAGTCGGCGGGCCGGTCGGCGGTGTGGTCCTCGCCCTCGTGGTGGGAGAGCGCGAAGCACACCGTGATGCCCTGCTGGTTGAGCGGCTGGGCCTCCTCGGGGGCGTGCGGTTCGTCGAACTCGCTGCGCGCCTCGGCGCCGACGGCGTGCTCGACGCCGCCGAGTTCGAGGAGTTCGCCGGTCTCGGTGGCGTCGATGACGTAGCGGGCGGTGAGGGTGGTGCGGCCGCCGGTCCGGAGGTTCTCCAGGGTCACGGCCCCGATGACATCGTTATCGGCTTCGGCGGCCACCGCCCGGTGCTCGGTGAGCAGGGTGAGGCGGCCCGCCGCCCGGTGCGGTGCGAGCATCGCCTCCAGCACGGTGAGCGCGACCCGCGGTTCGTGGCAGAGCTTGCTCACGCGTCCGGCGCCGGGGTTGAGGTCGGTTCGGGCGAGGGCCTCGGAGCGCATCGGGTACCACCGGCGGTAGTACGCGCGGATGCCCTCGCGCAGGGTGCGGTACGAGGCGGTGGTGCCGAACTGCTCCACCCACGGGTGCTCGTCCGGGGGAACGGCCTGGGAGGTGAGCTGGCCGCCGATCCAGTCGGTCTCCTCGGTGAGGACGACGGTGCGTCCGGCGCGGCAGGCGGCGAGCGCGGCGGCGACGCCGCCGAGTCCGGCGCCCACGACGAGGATGTCCGGTTCGGGTATCACGGGTCTCCTTGTGCTGTGCGTGCGGTCGGTCAGTGGTCCTCGGTGGCGGGCGGCGGACCCGAAGTCGCACCGGGCCGGAAGGTGCAGGCGACCAGGGGTTCGGTGGCCTCCTCCCCCGCCACCAGCGCGGCGAGCATGCGGACGGCGGCCGCGCCGAGCCGGGTGCGGGGGATGTCGAAGCCGGTGGGTTCGGGACCGTCCGCGAGGTCGGCGGGCGGGCTGCCGAGCAGCGCCAGCGAGGCGTCGCGCGGGCAGTCGATCCCGGCGTCGGCGACGGCCCGGCGCAGGGCCCGCCAGGCGGCCCCGGTGTCGGTCTCCTCGGCGACGAACGCGGTGACGCCGTCGGCGAGCCAGCCCCGCAGCCGTTCGGGGGTGAGATCGCGCTCCGGGTCGGCGGAACGGAAGACGGCCCCGGGGCCGTCGCTCGGGCCGACGGCCTCCAGCCCCTGGCGGAAGCCGAGTTCGCGGTCGGTGGAGGCGGGCGCCTCGTCGTCCTCGCGGACCAGGACCATCCGGCGGTGCCCGAGCGAGGCCAGGCGGCCGACGACCTCGCGGGCGGCGCTCACGTAGTCGGCGCCGACCCAGTGCAGCCCCTCCGGCTCGTCCCGGCGGCCGAGGTGGACCACGGGAAAGCCGTCGGCGACCAGCCGTCGCAGCTCCTGGACCGGTGCGTGGCGGCCGAGGAACAGACAGCCGTCGGCGAGGCGGACCCGGCCCAGCGCGTCGGGGGCGCCGGCCCCCGCGCCCCCGGGGCTCGAACCGGTGAACAGCACCAGGTCGTAGCCGCGTTCCGCGGCCTCGCGCTCCACGCCCACCAGGAACGGGTAGTACGAGTGCCGCACATCGGTCGGGAAGGTCGCGGTGAAGCTGAAGACGCCCAGCAGGTCGTTGCGCGCCGCCGCGAGTCTGCGGGCGGCCGGGTCGGGGACGTAGCCGAGGCTTCGGGCCGCCTCCAGCACCTTCTGCCGGGTCTCCTCGGAGATCGCGGGTCCCTGCCTCTTGTCCGCGAGCACCAGCGAGACCGTGGCCTGCGAGACCCCGGCGAGCCGGGCGACCTCGGCCTGGCGCGGCCGGCCCGTGCGGCCCGCCGGTGCGGGTGCGCGGCCGGGCCTGGCCCGCTTCCTGGGTTCCTCCACCTGTGCTCCTCAATTTCATTAATGCGTATTACTCATGTGTGTTGACGAGTACTGTGAGGGGCGGCCGGGCGCCGGTCAAGGGGGCGGACACAACTTCTCCGGTGTGTTCCTTCCCGCTCCGGGCCGGCTCGTTCCCGCGCGGGCCACCGCCGTACGGTGTGATCGACATCCCCGTGGGCGAGCACCCACCCTGCGAAGAAGGCGGTACCGCATGTCCCTGTTCGATCTGCCGCTCGACCGACTGCGCGAGCACCGCAGCGCGTCGGTGGAGCCGGAGGACTTCGACGCGTTCTGGGCGAAGACGCTCGGCGAGGCCAGGTCCCACGACCTCGACGCCCGGTTCGAGCGGCGCGCCGGTACGGGTCTGGCGACCGTGGACGTGTACGACGTGACGTTCGCGGGCTTCGGCGGTCATCCGGTCAAGGGCTGGTTCGTCGTCCCGGCGGGGGCCGCGGAGCCGCTGCCGCTGGTCGTCCAGTTCATCGGCTACGGCGGCGGGCGGGGCCTGGCGCACACCCATCTGCTCTGGGCCTCGGCGGGTTTCGCCCACTTCGTGATGGACACCCGCGGCCAGGGCAGCGGCTGGCGGGTCGGCGACACCCCGGATCCGGTGGGCAGCGGTCCCGCGTTCCCCGGTTTCATGACCCGCGGCATCGAGGACCCGTACGCGTACTACTACCGGCGGGTATTCACCGACGCGGTGCGCGCGGTGGAGGCGGCGCGCTCGCACCCGCTGGCCGATCCGGCCCGGACCGCGGTCATCGGCGAGAGCCAGGGCGGCGGCATCACGCTCGCCGTCGGCGGGCTGATACCGGACCTCGCGGCGATCGCGCCGGACGTCCCGTTCCTGTGCGACTTCCCGCGCGCCCTGACCGTCACCGACCGCAACCCGTACCGCGAGATCGGCAACTACCTCAAGACGCACCGCGGCCGGTCCGACCGGGCGCGAGCCACCCTGGCCTACTTCGACGGGGTGCACTTCGCCGCCCGGGGTCGGGCTCCGGCGCTGTTCTCGACCGCCCTGGAGGACATGACCTGCCCGCCCTCGACGGTCTTCGCCGCGTTCAACTCCTACGCCCATCCGGACAAGACCATCGAGGTGTACGACTTCAACGACCACGAGGGCGGCGGGCCGTTCCAGGAGGCCGTGCAGCTGGGCTGGCTGCCGGGGAAGCTGGGGGCCTGACCTTCCGGGGCGGCCGTCAGCCGCGCGGGAGGAGGTGCCGGGACTCCAGGTAGGCGCGCGCCACGTCCTCGGGCAGCCGACGCCAGCTGTCGACCTGCTCGTTGAGCCGGGCCAGGTCGGCGGTGGTCAGTACGGTGGCGAGCACGCCCAGGGCCCGGCGCACGCCTTCGCCGCCCGCCCGGGAGCGGTTGACGACCGGGACGAGGTGGTCGGCGTTCTGGAGGTGCTTGTCGTCGGCGAGCAGGACGAGGCCGAAGGTGTCGAGCGTGGCGTCGGTGGTGGTGGTCAGGACCATCTGGTCCTGACCGTTGCGGACGGCCTGTTTGGCCTGGGTGGTGCCGACGCCCTTGGGGTCCACGGCCGTGATGCGGATGCCGTACGTCTTCTTCAGCCCGGGCGCGCAGTAGGGGCGCCGTACGCATTCGTCACCGGCCGCCAGCCGTACGGGCAGGCCGGACGCGCCCAGGTCGCCGAGGGTCCTGAGGCGGTGTCGGGCCGCGTACGCGGCGGTGACGGCGAAGGCGTTCTGGTCGACGGCGCGTCCGGGGTCGAGAACGGTGAGGCCGCGGGGGGCGGCCAGTGCGCGCAGGGCCTTCATGGTGACGGCGAGGTCGGGCGAGCCGACGGGGGCGGCGTCCGCGCCGTTCTCCTTGGCGTTGAGCCAGTCGGCGAAGGTCGCGGCGTACTCCGGTACGACGTCGATCTGGCCGTTCTCCAGCGCGGGTTCGTAGATCTCCCGGTTGGTGACGGTGATGATCCTGGTGGTGTAGCCGGCCCGGTCCAGCAGCAGCGCGTACATCCGGGCGAGCAGCTCGCTCTCGGTGAATCCGGCGGAGCCGATGGTGAGGTGCTCGCTGTCGCCGGGCGGTGCGGTGACTTCGCCGCGGTTCTCCAGGGAGGGGCCGGTGGCGCAGGCGGTCGCCGCCAGCAGCAGCGCCGGCAGCAGCGGGAACGCGCCGCGCGGTCTCATCGGGACGCCTCGCCGCGGAGCCGGTCGGGGAGCAGCCGCCGCGCCCCTTCGAAGAGTCCTTCGACGATCAGGGCGAAGGCGGTCACCAGGACCGCTCCGGCGACCACCTGAGCGGTGGAGGCGAGGTTGAACCCCGCGGTGATGATGCGGCCGAGTCCGCCGCCGCCCGCCAGGGCCGCGAGGGTGGCGGTCGCGACGAGCTGGACGGCGGCGATCCGTACGCCGGTGAGGATCAGGGGCAGGGCGAGCGGCACCTCGACGCCCAGCATCAGCTGTCGGCCCGTCATGCCCATGCCCCGGGCGGCGCGGACCACGTCCCGGTCGACCTCCCGCATGCCGACGTAGGCGTTGGTGAGCAGCGGCGGTACGGCGAAGAGCACGAGGGCGATGACGGTGGGCCATTCGCCGTGGCCGCCGATCGGGGTGAGGAGGAGCAGCACCAGCACGGCGAAGGTGGGGACGGCCCGGCCGATGTTGGAGATGTTGACGGCGAGTGCGCCGCCCCTGCCGAGGTGGCCGAGGAGCACGGCGACGGGCAGTGCGATCAGACAGCTGATCAGCAGGCAGACGACGGTGAGGAAGAGGTGCTGGGCGAGGCGGTCCCGGATGCCGCCCTCGCCGGTCCAGTTCGTGGCGGTGGTGAGCCAGGACCAGGCTTCGGCGAGGGTGTTCACGGCCGGCTCCGGGTCCACGGGGTCAGGAACCGCTGGGCGAGCAGGAGCAGCAGGTCGGCGGCGACGGCGATGATCACGCAGAGGACGGAGGCGGTGAGCACCTGGGCCTTGAAGTAGGTGTTCATGCCGGAGTAGATGAGGTTGCCGAGTCCGCCGTGGCCGACGATCGCGCCGACGGTGACCAGGGAGATCGCGGAGACGGTCGCGATCCGCAGTCCGGCCATGGCGGCGGGCAGGGCGAGGGGCAGTTCGACGGCGAGCAGCAGGCGCAGCGGGCCGTATCCCATGCCGCGCGCGGCCTGCCGGGTCTCCTCGGGCACGGCGCGCAGTCCGGCGAGGAGGTTGCGGACGAGGAGGGTGAGCGAGTACAGGACGAGTCCGGCGACGACGAGCGAGGCGGACAGTCCGTACACCGGGAGCAGCAGCGAGAACATCGCGAGCGAGGGGATGGTGTACAGGGCGGTCGTCACGCCGAGGACGGGGCCCGCCGCCCAGCGCCGGTGCCGTGCCGCGAGGGCGAGCGGAACGGCGAGGAGCAGCCCGATGAGCACGGAGGCCGCGGTGAGCTGGACGTGCTGGACGACGGCGTCCCAGAGGATCTCGCGCCGGCTGGAGAGGTAGGCCCCGCAGAGCCACTCGTTGCGCGCGAGGCAGTCGTCGGGGGGCGCGGTCACCCGTCCATTGGAGCGCGGGGGTGCGGACGGGTGCGCGTCCTGATCGGCTGTCCGGGGGGCGGGAGCGGGTTGCCCGGACCGTCATGCGGGGTCCGTCGCCCCGGACCGTTCGATCTTTCGCACCGTGACGTCGTCCGGTCCGAGCGGGCGTCCGTCGGCCGCGCGGACCTCCAGCGTCCGCGGGGGACGGCCCTCGCGCAGGTCGACCAGCTCCGAGTGGGGTTCGCCGGGGTCGAAGAAGTGCGCCTCGCCCCACTGCCGCAGCGCCACGACGACCGGGAAGAGGTCCCTGCCCCTGGCCGTCAGCACGTACTCGTGGCGGGCGCCGCCGTCGGCCGCCGGGACCAGGTCGAGGATTCCGCTGCCGACCAGTTCGCGCAGCCGCGTCGCGAGGATGTTCTTCGCGATGCCCAGGCTGCGCTGGAACTCACCGAAGCGGCGGCTGCCGTCGAACGCGTCACGGACGATCAGGAGCGCCCACCAGTCGCCGATCGCATCGACCGAGCGGGCCACCGGGCAGTCGCTGCCGTCGAGGCGTGTCCGCTTCACCATGCCGCTTCCCCTCCGTCCAATCGGTTGCAACATGCTACCAGTCGGCGCTAGCGTCCACGAGGTAGCAACTTGCAACCAAAAAAGCCGAGGGGTGCCCGTGACCGACAGCGAGAGAACGACCGAGGCCGTGGACACGGGCGGCGGAACCCCGGCGACGGCCCTGTCCGGACGCGTCCTGCTGCTCTTCGCGGTCGCCTCGGGGGCGGCGGTGGCCAATGTCTACTTCGCGCAGCCCCTCCTGGTCACCCTGGGCCGGGAGTTCGGGATCGGTACGGCGTCCGTCGGCATCGTCGTGACCCTCACCCAGGCCGGCTACGGCCTCGGGCTGTTCCTGCTGGTGCCGCTGGGCGACCTGGTCGACCGGCGGACCCTCGTCGTGGCCCAGCTGGCGCTGCTCGCGGCGGCGCTCGTGGCCACCGCCACGGCGGTGGCCGCGCCGGTCCTGCTGGCCGCCCTGGCCGCCGTGGGCTTCCTCGCCGTGGTGACCCAGACGCTCGTGGCCTTCGCGGCGTCGCTGTCCGCCCCCGACCGGCGCGGGCGCACGGTCGGCCTGGTCACCAGCGGCATCGTCATCGGGATCCTGCTCGCCCGCACGGTCTCCGGCGCCCTGGCCGACCTCGCGGGCTGGCGGGCGGTCTACCTCGCCTCGGCCGCGCTGACCCTGGTGCTCGCCCTGGCCCTCGTCCGCGTACTGCCGCGCCGGTCGGCTCCGCCGGCCCCCGTGCGGTACGTCCGGCTGCTGCGTTCGACGCTCGCGCTGTTCGCCGAGGAGCGCGTGCTGCGGGTCCGCGCTCTGCTCGCCCTGCTCGTCTTCGCCGCCTTCAGCACCCTGTGGAGCTGTGTCGCCCTGCCGCTGAGCGAGCCCCCGCTGTCCCTGTCGCACACCGCGATCGGGGCGTTCGGGCTGGTGGGGGCCGCGGGCGCGCTGGCGGCCGCACCGGCCGGCCGGCTGCACGACCGGGGGCTCGCCGGGTGGACCACCGGTACCGCGCTGGTCCTGCTCACCGTGTCGTGGCTCCCGCTCTCCCTCATCCGGCAGTCGTTGTGGGCGCTGGTGATCGGCGCGGTCGTCCTCGATCTGGCCGTGCAGGCCGTCCACGTCACCAACCAGAGCCTGATCCACGCGGTCCGCCCCGACGCCGGCAGCCGCCTGATCGGCGGTTACATGGTCTTCTACTCGGTCGGCAGCGCCGCGGGCGCCCTCGCCTCGACGGCCGTCCACGCACGGGCCGGGTGGGGTGCGGTGTGTCTGCTCGGGGCCGCGATCAGCGCGCTCGCGCTCCTCGTGTGGGCAGTGGATCAGGTGCGCGGCGGCCGCAGGCGCAGTTGCAGCATCGCCTCGAACCGGGCCTCCGGGTCGGCGAGGTCGATGTCCGCGACCGCGGCCAGCCGCTTGAGCCGGTAGCGGAAGGTGTTGGGGTGGACGTGCACGGCGGCCGCGGCCGCGGGGACGTCGCCGAAGGTGCTCAGCCAGGCGTCCAGGGTGTCCGTGAGGGCGGTGCCGTGCTGTTCGTCGTGGGCGAGCAGCCGTACGACCGGGCCGTCCGGCAGGTCGTCCTCGGCGGTGATCCGGTCGGTCAGTTCCGCCAGCAGCGCGGCGGCGTAGACGTCCGACAGCCGGGCGGCCCGGCGCCGGGTGCGGCCGGAACCGAGGACCCGCAGCGCACGGTCCGCGTCGGTGCGGGAGCGGCGCAGCTCGGCCGGGCGGGCGGCGAGCCGGCCGACGCCGATGACGGCGGGGACCCGGTCGCCGACCCGGCCGAGGAACGCCTCGGCCACCCGCAGCCCCTGCGCGTCCGACCCGGTGGGCAGGACCGCGTAGGTGACGCTCCCGAGGGTGGCCGTGGCGGTCCGGGGGTGGATCGCGGCCAGGTGCAGGGCGAGGGCCTCGGCGGCGCGGTGGCCCGCGGCGACCCGGTCGGGTGCGGACGGCCCGCCGGTCACCGTGAGGGCGAGCACGCAGGCCGGCTGCGCGGCCAGGCCGAGCCGGGCGGCGGCCTGCGGCGCGTGCGTGCCGCCGTCCAGGACCGTGGCGAGCAGGTCCGCGCGCAGCCGCCGCTCCGCGTCCTCGCCGGTGCGGCGGCGCAGCAGGTGCAGGGCGGCCACCTTCGCCGCCTCCTGGAGCGCCCGGGTGCGGTCCTCGCTCAGCGGGGCGTCGACGACGACCCAGATCGACCCGAGGATCTCGCCGCCGGCCCGGATCGCGATCGCGGCCCGGGGTTTGTCCGACAGCCCGTCCACGTAGACGGGTTCCTCCTTGCCGTAGAGGGTCTGGAAGGCTCCGACGGCCTCCAGGGCACGCAGCTTCCCGGCGGGCACCTGCCGGTCGAGGACGGTCGCGATCCGGTCGTCGTCGCCCTCGTCCTGTCTGCTGGAGAAGGCCAGCACCCGCCCGCTCCGGTCCTCCACGGTGACCGGGCCGTCCAGCAGTCCGGCCGTCGCGTTGGCCAGGGCGAACAGGTCCCCGGCGAGCGGTTCGGCGCCGTCGGGGTCGCCGGGGCCGCCCACCGTGCCCAGTTCGTCGACGGCGAGCAGCGACCGCAGCAGCGCGGCCACCTGGGCCCAGGACGCGCCGGGCGTCAGGCCGAGCACGGTCACTCCGGTGCGCGCGGCGGCCTCGGACACCGGTCCCTCCACCGGGACCGGGGAGCGGACCACGACGGCCGCCGCGCCCAGTCCGTGCGCGCGGTCGATCAGGGCGGCGACGGGCCCGGCCCCGTACACACCGACGCCGAGCACCACCGCCCCGGGCAGGGCCGCCGGTTCGTCCAACGGGTCCTGGATCAGCACTCCGCCGATGGGGCGGGCCGGGTCGGCCTCACCGGCCGCCACCTCGATCAGGGTCGATCCGAGGTCGTCGATGATCCGGCCGAGCACGGCCCGCGGCTGCTCCGTCATCGTCACAACGTAGTCGACCGGGCCGTCGGGCCCCGGGCCTCGGCGGCCGGGGCCCGACGGCCCGGATTCACCGTCCCGCCGCCCCCGCGCCCGGCTCCGGCGACCGGCCCGTCACCGGCCGATCCACTCCGGGGACCCGGTGGTGACCTCGGCCAGTTTCTCCGGGACCGGGGAGAGACCGATGCCCGGGCCCCGCGGCACGGCGAGGTGGCCGTCCTCCAGCACGAACGGTTCGGTGATGTCGGTCCGGTAGTACCGGTCGGACGCGGACGTGTCGCCGGGCAGGGTGAAGCCGGGCAGTGCGGCGAGCGCGACGTTGGCGGCGCGGCCGAGGCCGGTCTCCAGCATTCCTCCGCACCAGACGGGGACGCCGTTGGCGGCGCACACGTCATGGATCCGCCGGGCCTCCAGATAGCCTCCGACCCGGCCCGGTTTGATGTTGACGACCGAGCAGGCGCCCATCGCGATCGCGTCGGCCGCCGAGCGGGCGGAGACGACGGACTCGTCCAGACAGATGGGGGTGCGCACTCGCCGGGCGAGTTCCGCATGGCCCCTGAGGTCCTCCTCGTCCAGGGGCTGTTCGATCAGCAGCAGCCCGTACGGGTCGAGCCGGGCCAGTTGAGCGGCGTCGGCCAGGGTGTAGGCGGTGTTGGCGTCCACCTGGAGCAGCACGTCGTCGCCGAAGCGTTCCCGGACCGCGTGCACCGGGGCCACGTCCCAGCCGGGTTCGATCTTCAGCTTGATCCGCCGGTAGCCCTCGGCGAGGTAGCCGTCGACGGCGTCGAGGAGGGCGGGGACCGAATCCATGATGCCGACCGACACCCCGGCCGGTACCCGTGCGGCCGTCGCCCCCAGCCACTGGCCCATCGAGATCCCGTGGGTGCGCAGCCATGCGTCCAGCACCGCGGTCTCCAGGGCGGCCTTGGCCATCCGGTGCCCCTTGAACGCGGCGAGCGCGGGCGCGACCGCCCACGGGTCGAGGTCCGGCAGGGCGGTGAGGGCGGGCACCAGGTGGCGGCGCAGCACGTCCGCGGCGCCCGCCGTGTACTCCGAGGAGTACAGCGGGTCGGCCATGGTGACGCATTCGCCGTAACCCTCCTGGTCCCCGGTCTCGACCCGGACCAGCAGGATCTCCCGTGTGTTCAGGGTGGCGAACGAGGTCCGGAACGGTGCGACCAGCGGCATCGCGATCCGGCGCAGTTCCACACCGACGAGTTTCATGTCCGGTTCTCCTGACGTCTTTCGATCACGTACCGGCCGTCCCGGGTGAATCCGGTGACGGCATGTCCCTCGGCCATCAGTCCGCCGAGCACGTCGCGCAGCGCGTACCGCCATTCACGGGCGAGCGATGGGGCGTCCCGGCGCATCGCCTCCGCCTCCGCCGGGACCCGGACCAGGACGGTGTCGCCCTTCAGGTCCCCCACGACGGGGCGGCCGTCGGGCCCGGCCTCCAGCCCGGCCGCGGTGCGCCCGTCCGCCGCACCGGCCGTGGCGGGAAGGGGCGTGCCCGTCGCGGAGGCGACGGCGCGCGGGCCGGTCAGCTCCCAGCGGACCATCAGCCGGTCCGTCTCGGTTCCCGCGTTGACCTCGTCCTGCATGCTGCCGTAGAAGTCGGGCAGGTACTCGCTGGGTTCCGCGCCCAGTTTGGTCAGGTTGAAGTAGGCGTTGCGGCTGATCAGCGGGTCGAAGGTCCAGGTGATCGTGGTGATGCCGCGGGCCAGGGCCCAGGCCCTCTGGTGCTGTTTGACGGCGAAGCCGACGTGCCGGCCACGGAGTCCGTCGTCCACCCCGGCCACGTGCGAGTGCAGCCCTTCGGCGGCCAGGAAGCCCAGGCAGAACCCGACCATCCGGCCGTCCCGGTGGATGCCCGCGACATAGCTGCCGGAGTGCGCGAAGACCCGGAGCAGCTCCGGCGGGATCAGCGGGTTGCCGGAAGCGGGCCGCCAGATCCGGTCCAGCACCCGGCACGCCTCGTGCATCTCCTCCGGCCGGTGCAGCTCCGACACGGTCACGCCCGCCCGGCGCGCCGCCAGGTCCGCGGCGTCCGCCGCCGCCCGTGTCCCGTTCATCCCGTCGCCCCGCCGGATCCGGTCGGCGACTGGCGCAGCAGTGCCGTCACCAGGCGGGCCACCAGGGCCGTGCGGCGGGGCAGTTCGGCCACGAGCACGTGCTCGTCGTCGGCGTGCGCCCCGCCGCCCACGGCCCCGAGCCCGTCGAGCGTGGGGGTGCCGACCCCGGCGGTGAGGTTGCCGTCGGACGCGCCGCCGACCGCCACCCCGCGCAGGGCGCCGAGTCCCAGTTCCGCGCCCTGTTCCCGGGCGAGTTCGAACAGTTCGGCCGAGGCGTCGGCCGACAGGGGCGGCCGGTCCGGGCCGCCGGTGAAGGTGAGCGAGGCGCCTTCGGTCACCGGCCGCAGAGCCCGCACGGCACGGTCCACCCGGTCCTGCTCCGCGGCCGTCTCCACCCGTACGTCGACCAGCAGGCGGGCCGCGTCGGGCACGGTGTTGCGGGTGGTGCCCGACGAGGCGACGGTCGGGGTCACCGTGGTGCCGGTCGCCGGGTCGGCGAGCGCGGACAACGCGAGGATCTGGTGGGCCAGTTCGGTGGTCGTGTTGACGCCGCGATGGGGTTCGAGTCCGGCGTGCGCCGCACGTCCGGCGATGCCCAGCCCGTAGCTCGACACGCCCTTGCGGACCGTCTTCAGCGCGCCGTTCTCGCTCGCCTCCAGGACGAGCACCGCCCGGGTGCGGCGGGCCTCGGCCTCGATCAGGGCACGCGAGGCGGGGGCGCCGATCTCCTCGTCCCCGGTGAGCAGCACCGAGACCCCGTCCAGGTCGTCGAGGACGGACAGGGCGTGGAACAGCTGCGCCACGCCCGCTTTCATGTCGAAACAGCCGGGCCCGGTCAGCCGGCCCCCGGTGATCCCGAAGGGGTGGGTGGCCAGTGAGCCCACCGGCCACACCGTGTCGAAGTGGCCGAGCAGCAGAACCCGGTCGCCGGAGCCGAACCGCCAGCGCAGGGCGGGCCGTCCCGAACCGTCGAGCCATTCGGGCTCCGTGCCGGTCAGCCGGGTGCCGAGCCCGGCGACGGTCCTCGCGCAGTCGGCGACCGCGGCCGGGTCCTCGCTGGGCGACTCGGTGCGCACCAGTTGCCCGATGTCGTCCAGCATCCGCGGCAGCCCGGCCTCCAGAGCGGTGAGGATTCTCGTCGCCGGGGCCGTCGGGTCTGTCGTGCTCGCCATGGTCACCTCCGAAGGAGCGGCACTGCGCCGCCACCAGGAGGACGGTAGGCGGCGCGGGGCGGGCCCGGTTGGTGGCGGCGCACGAAAATCCGGCCCTTCGTTGGTGCGCCGCGCCGAAGACGTACGGCGGATACGCGGGCACGGGGTTCGTCCGGGCGGGCCGGAAAACCTTTTGCGGGCCGCTCGCGCCTGCTGAAAGCGTGGAATCCATGACCGCACAGCACCGGATACGGGCCGACTACGACGCCCGGACGATCGTCGTCTACCAGGCGTACTCATCGGCGGTGGCCGATCCGGCCCTGCGGGCGAACCGGTTCGTGGCGCCGTTCTCGTTCAACCGGATGACCTGGATCAAGCCGTCGTTCCTGTGGCTCATGCACCGCAGCAACTGGGCGCAGAAGCCGGGGCAGGAACGCGTCCTCGCGGTGCGGATCACCCGGGAGGGATGGGAGGAAGCCCTGTCCCGTGCCGTGCTGACGACGTCCGATCCCGCCGCGGTCTCCCGGGCGCCCGTGCACGTCCAGTGGGATCCCGAGCGTTCGCTGCGGGGAGCCGCCCTGAACCACTACAGCATCCAGGTCGGGGTGGGGCGCGGGCTGATCCGCACGTTCGCCGAGGAGTGGGTCGTCGGTCTCACCGATGTGACTCCCCAGGTCCGCAAGATCGCGAAGCTCAGCCAGGGCGGCCGGGCGGCCCAGGCCGCGCGGCTGCTGCCTCCCGAGCGGATCTACCCGGTGCCCCCGGCCGTCGCGAGGTCCTTGGGCATCGAGGCCTGACCGCCCGCCGCGCGGGACACACGGGAGGGCTGCCCGTGCGCCCCGCGCGGCGGCTCGGCCAAGGGTCACCACGGCGGTTCGGCGAAGAGCCTCATCAGCCAGTACGCCCCCTCCGTGCCGCCGGTCGTGCCGAGGCCGTCGCCGGCTCCGGGGAAGAGGCGCCCCCAGGAACGGGCCCGGCCGATCGCCCCCAGCCGCCACGCCAGACCCGTCGCACGCCGCAGCCCGGCCGCGGTGCGCCCTTCGCCCGTCCACGGCTCCAGGTAGGCGTCCCGCAGCCGGGGCAGCACGTCGGGGCCGAATCGCTCGCGAGCCGCCCCGGCGGGCACCAGGAAGCTGCAGAAGGGGTGGCCGACGGCCGCGTCGCCCCAGTCGAAGAAGGTGTGGCGGCCGGGCCCGGCGACGAAGAACTGGCCGTCGTGGAGGTCGCAGTGGTCGAGCGTGTCGGCGATGCCCGCGTCCGCGAGTTCCTCGCACCACTCCACGAGCCGGGGCCGCAGCCCGCGCAGTTTCCCGCGGTCGGCGGGGTCGAGCGCGGCGTTCTCCTCGACGGTCCGGTCGAAGAGGCCGGGAAGTGCGGCCGTGTGCGCGGCGGGGACGCCGAGCCGTTCGATCTCCCCGGTGTACGGGACCAGCGCGCGCTGCATCGTGGCGTACTGGCGCAGCGGCTCCTCCCAGGCGCGCGGGTCGGCGGCGGGTCGGGCCGCGTCGAGCGCGTCGCGGAAGAGCGTGCCGCCGTCCGGGAGCAGGGACCAGCCCCGGTCCGGGTCGACGGCGAGCGGCCGCAGCACGTGCTCGGGCACCCAGCGGGACAACGCGTCGGTCAGTCCGGCCTCGAAGGAACTGGCGGGCGGGTTGGCCTTGAACCAGACGGTGCCGCCGTCCGCGACGGGCATCCGTACCAGCACGGACCACGGCCGCAGCCGCACCTTCCACGGGCCGGGGCTGCGCAGCCCGTGCGCGGCGAGCCCCTGCCCGGCCCAGTCGAGGGCGGCCTCCCGCCACGCCTTGCGTTCCCAGGGCGTCACCGCGTGCGGGTACCTCCCCCGGTCCACGATCGTCTGCCCGTCACCGTCCATCGCCCCGCTCCAGCTGTCCATCGCCCCATCCCACCGCTCCGGCCGCCGTTCCTCATCCGGTTTTCCGGCCCGGTGGGCGGCGGAGCGTGCGCCCCGGTACGGGGGCGGTGCCCTTCGTCCTTCGGGCACGGGTGGGTGCGTTCCGCGTTCCCCGGCCGGACCGGCGTCCGGGGCGGGCGATAGCGTGGGGCCATGACGATCGAGCGTGCCGCCCGCCGTGTTTCCGTCACCGCCCTGACCGCGCTCGCCGGGGCCCATGTCGCGTGGGGGCTCGGCTCGACGTGGCCGCTGCCCGACCGGGAGACCTTCTCGGACGTGGTGGCCGGACGGCAGGAACCGCCCGGTCCGGTGCCGTGTTTCGCGGTGGCGGGAGCGCTGGGGACCGCGGCGCTGCTCGTCGCGGGCCGGCCCCGGCGGCGTCCGGCACTGTCCGGGATCGGTGCGGCCGGGGTCGCGGGGGTGCTCGCCGTGCGCGGTGCGGCCGGGCTCGCGGGACGTACCGAACTGCTGGCCCCGGGGGCCGGGGCCTCGCCGCGCTTCCGGCGCCTCGACCGGGTCGTCTACGCGCCGCTGTGCCTCGCGCTCGCGGCCTCGACCGCGGTGGCCACCGCGCGCCGCGGCCGGTAGGCACTGTGCCGCAACCCTCGTGCGCCACCGGCCTCTTGCGCTCCGGCTCTCCTCGCTCCCTTCGTACCCCTCACACGCCGTGCGTCCCGATCATGCCCAGCCCGTCGATCGCCGCGGGCGACAGCTGCGACAGCGCCAGGTCCGCCAACGGCATCCAGGCGACGGCGGAGGTGGAGTCGTCGGCCCTGGTGACCGCGAGCGCGCCGGGCGCGAGCTCGACCCGGTAGAAGAGCCCCACGAGGTGCCAGTGCACTCCGAGCCGGTGGGCGGTGTAGGACCGGGCGTCCACCAGCCGGGCCTCCCGCAGTTCGAGGCCGGTCTCCTCGTACAGCTCACGGGTCAGCGTCTGCTCCGGCTGCTCGCCCGGATCGATCCCGCCGCCCGGCAGGTGCCACAGTCCGGGCAGGAACACCGGGGAGCCGTCCGAGAGTTGTGTCAGCAGCAGCCGGTCCTCCGTGACGGCCACCGCATAGGCCGAGACGCGTGACCGCATGTCATTTCCCATGTGCGCTCCCTCAGGACCCAACGCCCGGCTCCGGCCGGATCGCACGGAACAACCTATCGATCACGGACCGGGGCCGGAGTCGACGTCGGCACCGGCCAGGTCCCGGCCCGTACGGCGGCGCCCGCGCCCACCACACCCGAACCGGACGAAGGAGATACCCCCATGAGCCCGAACACCTCCGGTCCCCTCCGCGTGCCCGACGCCTTCGCCGCGTGCTACATCCGGCACAGCGGCGCCTCCGGCCGTGCCTGGATCGCCGCGCTGCCCGATCTGGCCGGTGAGTTCCTGGACCGTTGGGCGTTGCAACCGGACGGTCCCCCGGACCACGGCATGGCCTCCCTCGTCCTGCCGGTGACCCGTGCGGACGGCACGCCCGCGGTGCTGAAGCTTCAGCAGGTCACCGAGGACAACGCCGGTGCCGCGTCGGGTCTGCGTGTGTGGAACGGCGACGGAGTGGTGCGTCTGCTCGACCACGACGCGGACAGCGGCACCATGCTGCTGGAGCGGCTGGACGCGAGCCGGCCGCTGTCGTCGGTGGCCGACGACACGACCGCCCTGCGGATCCTGGCCGAGTTGCTGGCCCGGCTGGTCGCGGTGCCCGCGCCGCCGGACATCCGGCGGCTGGCCGATGTCGCCGCGGCCATGCTGGACGGGACGCCCCGCGCGGTGCCCGGCCTGGGTGACCCGGCCGAGCAACGACTGGTGCGCACCTGCGCGTCGGCGGTGGCCGAACTCGTCGGCGAGTCCGGTGACCGCCTGCTGCACTGGGACCTGCATTACGACAACGTCCTCGCCGCCGAGCGGGAGCCCTGGCTGGCCATCGACCCCGAGCCCCTGGCCGGCGATCCCGGTTTCGAGCTGCTGCCCGCCCTGACCAACCGCTGGGCGGAAGTGGTGGCGAGCGGCGACGTGACCCGCGCGGTGCTCCACCGCTTCGACCTGCTGACCGAGGCGCTCGGCCTGGACCGGGAACGGGCGGTCGGCTGGACGCTGGGCCGGGTCCTGCAGAACGCGCTGTGGGACATCGAGGACGGCGAAACCGCTCTGGATCCGGCCCAGGTCGCCATCGCCACGGGCCTGTTGGACCGGTCGGCGCGGAAACACTGACCCGCCTCCGGCGTCAGCGACAGCCGGCCCGGGCCCTCTTCGTACCGGCCCGGTGAACACCGGCCCCGCACCGGCCGCGACACCGCCCGGCGCGGTCGGGGCGCCGCGCGGGCGCCGGGCCCGGAGAGACCCGGCCGCCCGGTGCGTACGCTCTTCGCCCGCGGCACCCGGCCGTCCGCCCGGTGCCGTCAGGACGGCGCGGCCGGTACTCCCCCGTGCGGGGTCAGTCGCGCGATCCGGGCCAGGCGGCGCAGCGAGTCCACCAGGGCCGCCCGGTCGTACGTGCTGGTCGTGACGAGCACCTCGTCGGCGCCGGTCTCCTCGATGGCCGTTTCGAGACCGGCGGCGACCTCGTCCTCCGTGCCCTGGAGGTGGCCGTTCAGCCCGTCCTCGTAGAAGCGGCGTTCCTTCTCCGTCATGGTCCTCGCCCCGATCCGGTCGGGCGGGCCGAGCGGCGGGAAGACGCCGTGGGTGCGGGAGTGCGCCATGGACCACGCCTCCGGCATCAGCAGCCGCCGGGCCTCCCGCGCGCTTCCGGCGACCGCGACGGTACCCGCGACGACCACGTACGGTTCCTCGGCCCGGGCCGAGGGGCGGAAGTCCCGTCGGTAGCGTTCGACGGCGCGCAGCAGTTTCTCCCGGCCGCGCAGGTCGCCGATCACCAGTGGCAGCCCGGCCGCCGCCGCGATGCCGGCGCCCTCCCCGGTGGCCAGCACGAACGGGGGTATGCGCAGCCCCTCGGCGGGGCGGGCGTGGACCTGTGGGTGGGCCTGCTGCGTACCGTCCAGCCAGCCGAGCAGTTCGGCCAGCTGGGCCGCGAAGTCGTCGGCAGCCGGCCGGTCGGTGCCCAGCGCCCTGCGGATGCCGTCGGTGAAGCCGACCGAGCGGCCGATGCCCATGTCGATCCGGCCGGGGAACAGGGACTCCAGTACACCGAACTGCTCGGCCACCACCATGGGCCGGTGGTTGGGGAGCATCACCCCGCCCGTCCCGACCCGGATGGTGGAGGTCGCCGCCGCGACGGCCGCGGCCAGCACGGTCGGTGCGGAACCGGCGACGCCCGGCACACTGTGGTGCTCGGACACCCAGAACCGGTGGTATCCGAGCGCCTCGGCCTCCTCGGCGAGGCGCACGGTGTCGCGCAGCGCCTCGGGGCCGCCGTGCCCCTCGCGGGTGCGGGAACGGTCGAGCACGGAAAACCGGGTGGATGCGATCACGGAACTCACACCCTTGTGCAACACCCGCGCGGCGCCAGGATTCCCCGGCCCCGGTTTCTCCCCGCCTTCCGCCCTCACCTCCCCTTCGCCGGGTTCCCCGGTTCCGGAGCCGTACCGCCCGGCCTTCATTCCATGGGGTAGATGTCCCCGCTCGCCATGCCGCTCACCTGCTCGCTCTCCGATTCGAGCCTGCGGGCCTTGTCCTCCAGGCGCCGGCGCTCCTCCGGGTCGGCGGCCCGCTCGGCCTCGCCCTTCAGGTCCTTCGCCTTGGCGCGCAGTTGCCGTACGCGGCCGCGGAGTTCGTCCGACTCGCTCATGATCGCTCCTTGGGTGGTTCTCATCGGCCCCGGCACCGGTGTCGTCGGCACCGGGAAGCGCCCGGGGCCGCGGAACGGGCGTTCGCGCCCAGGAAGCCGAGCCCGATGCCCAGCATCCAGAAGTCCTTGGCCAGGGGGGTGCCGTCCCGGGTGGGCCGCAGACTGCCCGGTTCCCGCATTCCGGGGAGCCGCAGGTACAGCCCGACCAGGCCCCCGGCGAACCCCGTCAGTGCCAGCCCCGCCAGCCGCGTCGGTACGAGGGGGGTGAGCAGGGTGCTGCCGACCGCGATCTCCGACCAGGCGAGCAGCCGGGTGAACCGTTCGGGTTCGATCCGTTGCAGGAACGGGTAGGCGGCGCAGGCCATGCCGTGCAGGCCCTGCGCCGTCTCCGCGTCGGCCTTCAGTTTCCCCAGGCCGGAGTTGAGGACGAACGCGCCCACGGCGAGACGAGGGGGCACGTCACGCGGTTCGATTGTCGTCATGGGAGCCTCCGTCCCTCTGTACCGGGCCCCTCGTCGAGCTTATCCAGTGGGGGCGATCGGCGCTCCGCAAGGAGCCCCGGCCCCGGCGGACCCGCCCGCCGCCCGGCCGCGCGGCACGCCGGAACCCGCGCCGGGACGCCGGGCCGTGACCCTCCCGTACCGGTGATGTCGACTTCTGTTGCTCACCGAGCAACCCGGGGCCCGCGTACGTCGTCTTGATCCACAGCAAGGCGGTTCGCCGCGAGTGACAGGTCATGTCAAACCCCCACGAGTGCCCGGGTCAGCACACCAGGTAGCTATACACCTTATGTATACACATAGCGTATAGCTATCCGGGTTCCGCCCCCGGCACGCGCGAAAGGTTCCCATGCACAGCAAGGCACTGGCGCCCGAGTACCAAGGCGCCCTCACGAAGATGTCGGTGAACTCCTCCCTCACGGACGTACTGGCTGAAGGCGTACGGCACTTGAAGGAGGCCGAACGCTCCGGATCCGACGGGGAGGTGGCCCGGTGCAATCTCGCCGTGGCCGAGGCGCAGCGCAGGCTCGGCAACGTGGCGGAGGCCGACCTGGCGTGGAAGGCCAGTTACCGGGCCGCGCGTTCGGCCGAGGACCTCGGGGCGATGGCCTGGGCGTTGTGGAGCGGCGGGACGCTGGCCCGTCAGCGCGGCGAACTCAGGCTGGCGTTCCGGCTGTTGGGCCTCGCTGCCGACATGGGCAAGCGCGGCGGGGACGTCGTCGCCCGCGGCTACTCGCTCGCGGGCCTCGCGGAGACCGGGCGGATCCAGGGCGACTACCGGACCGTCGCCGCCCTGCACGAACAACTGCTGGCGGAGGCCCGCGCACGCGGCGAGGCGCGCCACACCGTGTGGGCCCTGGAGGGCATCGCGCAGATCCATCGCAACACGGGCTCGCTCGACACCGCCCTGGCCATGTTCGAGGAGGCGGCCGAACTCGCGGGCAACGCCGACGACCGGCGCGGCCGGGCATGGGCGTTGCGCGGCATCGCCGACATCGTCTCCCTGCGGGACGACCCGGAGCGTGCGCTGGCCCTGCTCGCGGAGGCCGAACTCACGTGCCGGGAGATGAAGTTGTCCAGCGCGCTCGCCTACAACCACAAGATGCGCGCCAATGTCTTCTTCCGTGCCCGCCGGTACGAGGAGGCGCGCGCGATGTACGAGGAGGCGCTCGCGGAGTTCCGCGACATGACCGAGCCCCGGGGGGAGGCACTGGCCCGGCTCGGCCTGGTCAAGTCGCTCGCACGGCTGGGCCGGGACCGCGACGACACCGCGAAGGACCTGGACGAGTTGCGCCGCACCCTGGACCGGATAGGTCTGCTCAACGCCCGGGAGATGGTGGACAAGGCGTACGCCGAACTCGGAGTGGCACCGGCCGGTGACGGCACGGACGGGGAGGGCGGACGCCGATGACGCCCTCGCCGGTGACCCAGCGGGCCACCCCGCCCGAGGTGCTCGCCCGCTGCCGCGACCTCGTGCGCCCCGCCCTCGTCCGGTCGGTGCGGCGCCTGCACCCGTGGCACGCGGAGATGGCCGCCTTCTCGCTCGGCTGGAACGCGGCGGACGGCACCCCCGTACCGGGCTCGCAGGGCAAGGGGCTGCGCCAGGCCCTCGCACTGCTCGGCGCCGAGGCGGCCGGCGCGCCGGCGCGGGAAGGGGTCGTCGGAGCCGTCGCCGTGGAACTGATCCACGTCTTCTCCCTCATCCACGACGACATCATGGACGGCGACGAGACCCGCAGGCAGCGGGCCACCGCGTGGAAGGCGTACGGGACGGGCCCGGCGGTCCTCGCGGGCGACGCGCTCTTCGCCGCGGCGGTGCAGACCCTGGCCGAGGCGCCCGGGCCGCACGGCGCAGCGGCGGTGCGGCTGCTGGCCGGGACCCTGACCGACCTGGTGCGCGGCCAGGCCGACGACCTGCTCTTCGAGTCCCGGCCCTGGACCGGGCCGGAGGCGGTGCGGCCGCACGAATACCGGTGGATGGCCGAGCACAAGACGGGGGCGCTGCTCGGTTGCGCTGCGGGGCTGGGCGCCGTGCTCGCCGGGGCCCCCGCCACGACCGCGGAGGCGCTCAACCGGGCGGGACGGCATCTCGGTGTGGCGTTCCAGGCGGTGGACGACCTCCTCGGGATCTGGGGCGATCCCGAGGTCACGGGCAAGCCCGTGCACAACGATCTGCGACGGCTGAAGAAGACGTACCCCGTCCTCGCGGCCCTGGCCGCGGACCATCCCGCAGCCCGGCGGCTCGCGGCGCTGCTCGGCACCGGGATCCCGCTCGACGACACCACCGCCCGGCGGGCGGCCGAACTCGTCGAGGAGGCGGGCGGCCGCCGCGCCGCGCTGACCGAGGCCCAGCAGCAGCTGGAGCAGGCCCGCCTGAGCCTGGAGAGCGTTCCGCTCGCCCCGGCCGCGCTCGGCGAGATCCTCGGGCTGCTTCCGTTCGTCGTCGACCGCACCGGGTGACCGGGGCGCCCCACTCCGCGTAGTGCGGCCCTCGGGCCTCTCGGGCCCGCCACCCCTCGTCCCCACCCTGCGGCGAGGCCCGAGGGCACCCCGACGGCTCGGACGGACGGCGTCCGCGCCCCGCCCTCCCCGTTCTATTAATTCGCATTAGTCCCTTGACTTCACCTGTCGAGGGACTCGAAGCTGAGCGCCTCCCACCGCGAGGACGCCATGAGTGAGATCACCCGAAGAGGGTTCGGCCGCATGGCCGGGCTGGCCGTGCTGACCGCAGGTTTTTCCGTGGGGGCGGGAGCCCCCGCCGAAGCCGTCGCCGCGGAGGCCGGCGGGTTCGAGTTGCGTTTCCTGAGTTCGTTCGCCCAGCGCCGCTACTTCACGTACCCCACCCACAACGGCTTCGTCGATGCCGGACGCATCGTGCTCGGCCAGCGGGAGACCGGAGCCACCAGTCTGTGGGAGGTGAATCCGCACTCGGGCCAAGAACGGTTCCTGGCGCGCTTCGCCACCCCGGCGGACGACCGCAACCCCTTCGTCTGGTGGAACGTCCACTCCGGACGCCTCGTCGCCTGCGCCGAGAACGCCGTGTGGTCGGTCGACCTGACCGCCTCCGCGCCCACTCCCGTAAAGCTCTACTCACCGCCTGCGGGCCGTGCGCTCAGCGTGGCCGTCAACCTCCACCCGGCGGGGGACAGGGTCCTGTGCAGCCACTACCCGGCGCCGATCACCGCCGGTCCCACCAAGGCGGTGGAGATCGGTCTCCTCGACGGCCGCGTCCGGGAGGTCTTCTCCGGCAGCGTGTTCGCCACGCACTTCCAGTACAGCGCCCACGACCCCGAGTGGATCGGCTACTCGCTCGGCGGCAAGGTCCGCTCCTGGGCACTGCACCCGGTGCACGCGCCGCACGGCAGGCTGATCTGGGACCAGGACACCGCCGGCGTCCCCATCGGAACCCACGAGGTATGGAAGTCCCGGGCCGACACCGGCTGCCTCATCGTGGGCATCGGCAGTACATCGGCGGGGCTGTGGATGGTCCGTCCCGACGGCCGCCCCGCCCGGTTGCTGGCACGGGGCCCCTCGGCGACGAACGGCGCCTACAACCACTGCGACCTCACGGCGGACGGCCGCTGGGCCGTGACCGACACCAAGGGCCGCAAGGGCTCGACGCTCGGCCAGGTGGGAACCGTGGCACTGGTGGACCTGACCGGAGAACACCCGCCGCGCACACTGGGAACGGCCGGCTGGGGCTCGGCCCATCCCGGCCATCTGCACCCGGCCTTCTCGCCCGACGGCCGCCTCGTCGCCTACACCGACACCGAGGCCGCCACCGACCGCACCCGCGTGGTGCTGTGCGACTCGCGGGGCGACTGGGCACCGCGCCCGGCAAAATGGGCGGCGGAGGCGGAGGACCTCGCGGTCACCGCCACGGGCGGCCGCACCGAGGTCTTCACGGACCCGCAGTGCGGGGCGGGCCGCGGCCTGCTGTTCACACCGAACGCCCCGGGCGGCGCGCTCTCGTGCGAGTTCCGGCCGGCGGAATCCGGCCGGCGGACCCTGCGGCTGCGGGTGAAACGGCACTACTCCAGGGGGATCTATCGGCTGTCGGTGAACGGAACCCCGGTCGGCGAGCCACTGGACCTCTACAGCCCCGTCGCGACCTACGACGAACCGGAGTTCGCCGCGGTGCCCCTGCGGCCCGGGGCCAACGTGCTCCGGCTGACACACCTGGGGCAGCGCCCCGAAAGCACCACGACCCCCGGAACGTGCGCCATCGACCGCATCGGCCTGCTCTGAGGACCGGGGGGGGGGGGGGGGGGGGGGGGGGGGGGGGGGGGGGGGGGGGGGGGGGGGGGGGGGGGGGGGGGGGGGGGGGGGGGGGGGGGGGGGGGGGG
>NZ_JBIAQQ010000052.1:0-29382 GCF_042889165.1 Streptomyces sp. NPDC002669
AACACCGACTGATGAAAACCACCCACACCCGACCCCAACTCACGCAACCAATGCACGATCGGAGCCGACACCACCTCACCCACACCACCACCGGGTTCGGCGCCCCAGACGGTCCTGTCCCGGCTGTCCTCCTCGGCGGCCTCGGCCAGCGCCTCGACGGTCTTCAGCCGGAAGACGTCACGCGTGGTCAGGACGAGACCGGCGGTGCGGGCACGGCTGACCAGCTGGATGGACATGATGCTGTCGCCGCCGAGGTCGAAGAAGCTGTCGTCCGCGCCGACCTCCTCCAGCCCCAGCACCTCCGCGAACAACCCGCACAGCACGACCTCACGCTCCGTACGCGGAGCCCTCCCCCGCACCACACCACCGAAATCGGGCGCCGGCAACGCACGCCGGTCCAACTTCCCGTTCGGGCTCAGCGGCAGGGAATCCAGCGACACGAACGCCACCGGAACCATGTACTCCGGCAACCGCTCCGCCACGAAACCACGCAACACCCCACCATCCACCGGCCCACCCACCGGCACCACATACGCAACGATCTGCCGCGACCCCGGCTGATCCTCACGCACCACCACAGCCACCCGGCCCACACCCGGACACGCACCGACAACCGACTCGATCTCACCCAACTCGATACGGAAACCACGCACCTTCACCTGATCATCCGCACGCCCCAGATACTCCAAATCACCCCCCACCGACCAACGCACCACATCACCCGTCCGATACATCCGCCCACCCACGGCACCGAACGGATCCGCCACGAACCGACCCGCCGACAACCCCGCACGCCCCAGATAACCCCGGGCGAGCTGGACGCCCGCGAGATAGAGCTCTCCCGGTGCACCCGTGGGAACCGGCCGCAGACCGGCGTCCAGGACGTAGACCCGGGTGTTCCACACGGGCCGGCCGATCGGCACCGACGGGGTCTTGTCCTCCGGGCCGCACGCCCACCAGGTGACGTCGACGGATGCCTCGGTGGGGCCGTACAGGTTGTGCAGTCCGATCTCCGACGGGCCGGCGAAGACGGAGTGGAAACGGTCGCGCAGCGCGGCGGGCAGCGCCTCGCCGCTGCAGATCACCCGGCGCAGTCCGGTGCACTCGGCCGCGGCGGGCTCGGCCAGGAACGCCTGGAGCATGGAGGGCACGAAGTGCGTGGTGGTGACGGCCTGTTCACGGATGAGCTCGGCCAGGTAGACGGGGTCCTTGTGGCCCTCGGGGCGGGCGACGACCAGGGTCGCGCCGGTGATGAGCGGCCAGAAGAACTCCCACACGGAGACGTCGAAGCCGGAGGGGGTCTTCTGCAGGACGCGGTCGTCGGCGGTGAGCCGGTAGTGGTCCTGCATCCACAGCAGCCGGTTGACGATGCCGGCGTGGGGGACGATCGCGCCCTTGGGACGGCCGGTGGAGCCGGAGGTGTAGATGACGTACGCCGGGTTGGCGGGAGCGGCGACGGGCAGGGCGGTGCCGCTGTCCGGTCCGTGGCCGGACAGCAGGTCCGCCGTGCCGGGGGTGCCCAGGAGCAGCTGCGGCGTGCCGGTCTCCGGCAGTCCGGCGGCCACCTCGGCGGTGGTCAGCACCAGCACCGGGGCGGCGTCCCGGAGCAGGAACTCGATCCGCTCCGCCGGGTAGTCCGGGTCCACCGGCAGGTACGCGGCCCCCGACTTGAGCACCGCGAGCAGGGCGACCACCAGCTCGACCGAGCGCGGCACGGCGACGGCGACGAAGCTCTCCGGTCCGACGCCCCGCGTCACGAGCAGCCGGGCCAGCCGGCCGGCGCGCTCGTCCAGCTCGGCGTAGGACAGTTCGGTGCCCTCGAAGACCAGGGCGGTGGCGTCCGGGGTGCGCAGGGCCTGGGCGTCCAGCAGGGCGGTCAGGGTGGTCGACGGCACCGGGTGCGCGGTGTCGTTCCACGCCTCCAGCACCTGGTGGCGCTCCGCGTCGTCCAGCAGGTCGATCTCCCCGACGGCCCGGTCCGGCCCGCCGGCCGCGAGCTCCGCCAGGAAGCGCAGGAAGCGGTTCAGGTGGGCGTCGATCTCGTCGGGGGTGTACAGCTCCGGGTTGGCGTCGAGGTCGATCTGCAGGCCCTTGCCGTCCCCGCGGTCGTAGACGACGACGGCCATGTCGTCGGCGGGTCCGACGGAGAGGTTGTGCACGATGGCCCGGTGCCCGGCGAACCGCAGGTCGTAGTCGAACATCATGATGTTGACCTGCGGCCCGACCAGCTTCTGGTCGTCGGCGAGCAGGTTCAGGTCGCGGCGCAGGTCCTCGTAGCGGTAGCGCTGGTGGCGGAGGTCGGCCCGCATCGCGGCGGAGGTGTGGCGCAGCAGTTCGCCGATGGTCATGTCGCGGGCCGGGGCCAGGCGCAGCGGCAGGACGTTGGAGACCATGCCGGGCACGGAGCGGGCGGCGCGGCCGAGCCGGGTGGTGACGGGGAGCCCGAGCATCACCTCGTCGGTGCCGGTGCAGCGCTGGAGGTAGGCGGCGAAGGCGGCGGCCAGCACCGGCGGCCAGGACACCTCGGCCGCCCGTGCGAGTTCCCGCAGCTCCCCGGCCGTGGTCCGGTCGAGGTGGGCGGTGCGGCGCACCAGGCGCCGGGCCGTGCCGGGCCGGGCGCCGGACGGGCCGACCGGGCCGGGCGCACCGGCGAGCCGGTCCGCCCAGTAGGCGCGGTCCAGGGCGAACCGCTCGGAGGCGCGGTAGGCCAGGTCGGCCCCGACGAGGTCGCTCAGCGGCGCGAAGGGGCAGGCGCCCGCCTCGGTGCCCCCGGCCAGCGCGGTGTAGACCTCGGCGACGCGCTGGGCCACGAGTGCCACGGTGAAGCCGTCGACGGCGCTGTGGTGGTAGGCGTGCAGCCACAGGTAGCGGTCGTCGGCGAGCCGGAACAGCTCGAAGTCGAAGAGGTGGTCGTGCCGGATGTCCTTGGGGGTGGCGAGCAGGTCCCGCATCCGCAGTTCGGCCGCCGCGCGCGGGTCCGGTGCGGCGGACACGTCCGTGACCGGCAGCGACCAGTCGAGGGTCGGCTCGATCCGCTGGCGGGGGCCGTCGGGCGTGTCCACGAAACGCACCCGGAGGCACTCCGCCTCGGCCAGCACCTGCCGCAGCGCCGTCTCGAACAGCGGGACGTCGACCTGGCCGCAGATCTCCAGGTACTCACCCGCGTTGTAGATGACGTTGGCAGGGTCGAGCTCCTGCGCGAACCAGATGCCGGACTGGGCAGCGGTCAGAGGCAGAAGAAGGTCCTGGACGTCGGACAACGGGAACCACCCTCGGTCGTTTTCTGGGACACCGGCATGCGGCGGCGGGGCGGGGCCCTGCCGCCGGCGGTCGTCACGGCGAAGCGCGCGGGAGGCGCGCGAGTACTCATCCTGACTCGCGCAACGGACAACTCTCGCAGGAGTGCACGTTGTTGCAGCCCGGCCGAAGAGCAACGCCGTGCCGGGTGCACTGGGAGAGTTGTCGAGCCAGTGATGACGTACGACGGAGGTAGAGAGATGTCCGAGCAGACCGATGTGTGGTTCCGCCGCTTCAAGCGGGTGCCGCAGCCGCGGCTGCGGCTGGTGGGTCTGCCGCACGCGGGTGGGGCCGCCAGCATGTTCCGCACCTGGCCGCAGTGGCTGCCGGACGACGTGGAGCTGCTGGGCGCCTGCTACCCCGGGCGGCAGGACCGGCTGGGAGATCCGTGCGTGACGCGGATGGCGGAGCTCGCCGACGCGCTCACCGAGGCGCTGCTGCCGGTGGCGGAGCAGCCGCTGGCGCTGTTCGGGCACAGCATGGGGGCGTCGGTGGCGTTCGAGGTGGCGCACCGGCTGGAGCACCGGCACGGTGTGCTGCCGGCCGTGGTGTTCGTCTCGGGCCAGCAGCCGCCGGCCCGCTACCGCAACAACCAGGCGCACCTGGGCGGGGACGCGGGGCTCCTGGCGGAGGTGGAGCGGCTGGGCGGCGACGGCACGAAGTTCCTGGACAGTCCCGAGATGCGGGAGCTGCTGATGCCCGCGATCCGGGGCGACTTCGCCCTCATGGGGGACTACCGGCCCGATCCCTCCCTGCGGATCACCGCCCCGGTGGAGGCATGGGTGGGCGACGCGGACTGCGACGTCACGGTCGAGGAGACCCGGGCGTGGTCCGACACCACCTCGGGCTCGTTCAACCTCCGGGTCTTCCCCGGCGACCACTTCTATCTGACGGCCGACGTCGAGGAGTTCGGGCGCCGGATCGTCGAACGGCTGGCCCTGACGGCGGTCGGCACGCACTGAGCGCGGCCGGCCCGCCCTGCGCGGAACCTCCGTGAGGACGACGGCGGCCCCGGAACCCGACTCGGGTTCCGGGGCCGTTCCCCTGTCCTCGTGCGCCGTACCGGTGTGACGGCCGTGGTTCCGTCACACCGGTACGGCGCTGCGCGGACGGTCCGTCACGCGGCGGGGCTCTCCATCGCCGCGACGAGGCTCTTGGGCCGCATGTCGGTCCAGTTCTCCTCGATGTACGCGAGTGCTTCGTCGTGACCGGACTCCTTGAGGGCGACGGTCCATCCGGCCGGCACCTCGGCGAAGACCGGCCACAGCGAGTGCTGGCCCTCGTCGTTGACGAGCACCAGGTAGGTGGCGTCCTTGTCCTCGAACGGGTTGGTCGACATCGTGTGTTCTCCTCGGATCGTGTTGCTTGGTGGTTTCGTGCGCGGCTCGACGGCGGACCGTCAGCCGCAGCCTCCGGCATGCCCCAGGTCTCCCGAGGCGGTGGTCGACAGGGCTTCGTCGGGCACCGGTGCGACCGTCGCGGGCCGGGCCGGCGTGGTGGAGCGCACGGCGTCGGCGAACCGGTCGAGCCGGTCCAGGCCCCAGAACTTCTCGCGCCCCGCGATGAGGAAGGGCGGGCCGAACACCCCGTCCTTGTAGGCCGACATGAGCGCCTCGGTGGACCGGGAGCGCAATTGCGGGTCCTCGGCCGCGGCCGCCGCCGCTGCCGGGTCGAGGCCGGCCTTCCCGGCCACGTCGGCGATCACCTCGGGGTCCGAGATGTTCCTGCCGTCCTGGAAGCGCGCGCGGTAGACGAGGTCGACGTAGCGGGGGCCGACGCCCCGGTCCGCGGCCAGGTAGTACGCGAGGTGCGAGACCTCCCACACGGGTTCGCGGTCGACGGGCCAGGAGACGGTCAGGCCCCGGTCGGCCGCGAGCCTGCGCACGTCGGTCAGCACGTAGAAGTGCTTCTCCCGCGACATCGGGGTGTAGAGGAACGAGCCGCCCGCCTCGGCCAGCGCCTTCTCGCTGCGCGGGTCCGGGTCCCAGTACGGGATCCATTCGACGGCGTCGGCGACGTCGCCGTGCCGGTCCACCAGGTCCCGGTGGGCCAGCCAGGAGTACGGGCTGCGGAAATTGAAGTACCAGCGTGGGCCGCGCTTGGCCATGGCCGTCCTTCCGGTGGCTGGGTACCCCTCCCGGCAGGCCCGGCCCCTCGGGCGGGCGTTGCCGGTCATGGCACTAGATGGTGATTCCGCCGTCGATCTGGAAGACGGAACCGGTGATGTACGCGGCGCGGTCGGACGCGAGGTAGGCGATGAGGTCGGCGACCTCCTCGGCCCGGCCCATCCGGCCCAGCGGGATCGACTTCAGCGCCCGGTCCTTGACCCCGCCCTGGAGCGCGGAGGTCATGTCCGTGTCGATGAAGCCGGGCGCCACGACGTTGGCGCGGATGCCGTACGGCCCGGTCTCCTTGGCGAGCGCCTTGGTGAAGCCGATGATGCCGGCCTTGGACGCCGAGTAGTTGGTCTGGCGCGCGTTGCCGTAGACCCCGGCGACCGACGAGACGTTGACGACGCAGCCGGACTTCCGCTTCATCATCGCGAAGATGGCGGCCCGGCAGACGTGGTAGACGCCGTCCAGGTTGGTGTCCAGCACGTTGTGCCACTGCTCGTCGGTCATCAGCAGCAGCGGGTTGTCGCTGGTGATGCCGGCCGAGGTGACGAGTACGTCGATCGGTCCGAGTTCGTCCTCGGTGCGCTCGGTCAGGTCGCGCACCGCCTGGGCGTCGGTGACGTCCGTACGGACGGCGAGGGCCCGCACGCCCAGTTCGGACACCTCCTTCTCCAGCGCCTGCGCGGCCTCGGCGTCGGACCGGTAGCAGAAGGCCACGTCGTGGCCGTCCTGTGCCAGGCGCAGCACCGCCGCTCTTCCGATGCCCCGTGATCCGCCGCTGACGAGCGCGACGCGGGACGGCTTGTCTCCCACCCGTTTCTCCTTCTGTGAATAACCGTGACCGGCGCTGGTTCCGTGACCGGCAGGGCGTGCCGGAAAGGGCTCCGGGTCCTAGGTCCCGGTGGCCGCGCGGAGCTGCTCGGCCGGGCGGAACGCCATCGTGGCCCTCGCGACGGTCATGACCGTCTCGCCGTCCACGAGAGACTCGCCCTCGAAGATCATCGTGTCGCTCAGCACCCGGTAGACCCGGACCCGGTGCTCCACCACGTCCCCGGGGAACACGGGCCGTTCGAACCGGGCGTCGCTGACGCCGCCGAACAGCATCACCTGCCCGTTCAGCACGTCCGGGTTGGGGTCGTCCCAGGTGGCCAGGACGCCCGCCGCCTGGCACCACGACTCCACGAGCAGCACCTCGGGGTAGTGGTGGTCCTGCGGTCCGGCGTCCTGCGGGAGCGCGGCGTACCAGGGTTCGTTGCAGGTGACGGCCTTGCGGGCGACCAGTCGCTCGCCGGGCACCAGTTCGTCGACCCGGTCCACCAGCAGCATCGGGAAGCGGTGCGGCAGCAGCCCGCGCAGTTCGACGGTACCGATCACGACCGGCCTCCCGTCCTGAAGCCCAGCCGGATCGACGCGGCGTCGCCCCGGTCGGTGCGGGCGGTCGCCGTGACCCGCCAGTCCCGTCCGTCGGGCCCGTCGGGCTTCCAGACGAGTTCCATGGCCAGTTCGTCGCCGGGCAGCACCGGTCCGCGGAAGCGCGCGGACTCCACCGCGGCCAGCGTGACCGGGCCGGGCGCGGTGGCCAGGGCGCTGCGGCGTACGCACTCGATGACGCAGACCCCGGGGAAGATGGGGAATCCGGGGTAGTGGCCCGCGAAGATCTGTTCCGCGGGGTCGACGCGGCAGACGGTGGCCGCCGTCAGGCGGCCCCCCTCCTCCGCCGTCGCCGGCCGCACGACGCGGATGCCGGCCGTGACCGGGGAGACCCCGGTCACGGACTCGGCGACGGATTCGACGACGGTCACTGCGAGGTCCGCAGCTTCTGCTGCAGCAGGTCGTGGGCCGCCTTCAGGCAGGTGACCTGCTTGAGCTCCTCCTCGCGGAGCTTGACCTGGTAGCGCTTCTCCAGGACCACGACGACCTCCAGGGCCATCAGGGAGTCGATCTCCAGGTCGTCGGCGAAGTTGGTGTCGTCGCCGATGTCCGCGACCTCGACGTCGAGCACCTCGGCGATGATCGCGCGGAGCTGTTCGAGGTCCAGTGCCTGCACTGCGGATGTCATGGGAGTGTCCTCTCTCGTTGCTGTTCTGCCCGTACGTTCTTGTCGGTGCGGGAGGTTGGTGCGGGAGGCCGGTACGGAAGACCGTCGGCCGGTCCGGGCCCCGGGTTCTTTCGTTTGGCTCATGTCGGGCTCGCGTGCCCCGGCACGCACGCTGATCCGGCGCGATCCAAACGAGAGGCCCTAGCCCAGGCGCAGCACCGCGCAGCCCGCCTCGCCGTCCCGGTCCACCGCGGTGACGACCGCGGTCCGGCCCGCGGCCTCGGCCCGCTCGGCGACGGCCAGCACCGCGGCCATCTGGAACATGGCCGCCGCCCCGGCGGTGTCGCCGATCAGCTGCGACACGCGGTTGACCGCCGTGGGGGCGAACAGGGCCTCCAGGACGGACTGTTCGGCGTCGCCGAGGGCTCCCCGCGCACCGCTCGGGGCGACCATCCACACGTCGGCCGGGTCGGTCCCGGACCGCTCCAGCGCACGGCGCACGCAGGTGTCGAGCACGGGGGCCGCGTTCTCGCCGCCGCCCGCGAAGACCCCCACCTCGACGGCCTGCACGGTCGCCAGCGGGGTGCCCTGGGCCGAGCCCTCGGACTCGACCTGGAGCATCACGCAGCCCTCGCCGTGGACGGTGCCGGCCTCGTCCTCGCCGCGCGCGTGCCGGTCCAGCCAGGCACGGGCGTCGGCGTACTCCTCGACGGCGCCGCACAGCACGGTGCGGGCGCGGTCCGCGTTCAGCAGTCGCTGGGCGTACTTCAGGGCGTGCAGGCCGGAGACCCGGCCCCCGGCGATGGTGGTGTTGGGGCCCTTGAGCTGGTGCCAGATGGCGCACTGCCCGGCGGCGCAGTTCATCACCGCGTTGGGGAAGCGTGCCGGGTCGACGAAGTAGGGCTTCTCCGAGACGAGGCCGCCGCGGGTGAAGTCCATCATGCTCTGCACGCTGCCCGAGGTGGTGCCCAGGACCAGCGCGACCTCCTCACCGGTGACGGTGGCGGGGTCGGAGGGCGATTCCTCGATCAGCCGGCCCACCGCCGAGACCGCGAGGCCGGTGGCCCGGTCCATGGCGCGCGTGCCCTTCTTGCCCAGGGCGGCGGCCGGGCTGAAGCCGGGGACGAGGCAGACCTCGTCGTCGGGTGTCTGCCACTGCTCGCGGTCGACCGGGGCGACCGTGGACCGGCCGTCGTGGAATCCGCCCACGAAGGCGTCCCGGCCCATGCCGAACGGCGAGACGGCCGACCACGCGGAGATCACAGTCTTGGTCATGAGAGGTCCATTCCTTGGCTGGAGCGACTGGCGACTACGGGGGCTGGGCGGGGGGCGAAGGCGGCGGGCGGTCCGGCGACGGGGCGGCCGCGGAACGGCCGGGCGTGCCCTGCGGTCACAGGTAGCTCACCATCCGGTACTCCGGCCATCGCCCGGCCATCTCCGCGGCGGGCACCGGGCGGACGTCGTCGAGCAGGTCGCCGGGGGCGAATCCGAGGGCCGTCAGGTCCTCCTCCTGCGCGAAGATCCGTACTCCGGCGTCCAGCAGCACCCGCAGGTCGTGGCGCGGATCGGTCAGGGTGTCCAGCACCCGGTCGCCGAACCGCAGGGGGCCGGTCTCGGCCGCCCCCACGGCGCAGGTCACGGCCGGTCCGCGCAGCAGGATGTCCATGCCGCCCAGCTGCCGGTGGAGCTCGACCGCCATGTACAGCACGTCGAAGAACTGCTTCTCCACCGCGCCGCGGTAGGCGCGTTCGACGATGCCGAGGACCCGGCCGTTGTCGGTGGCACCGGCCCCGGGGCCGGTGGTGTGGGCTGTCGTCATGGTCAGAGCACCCCCACGAACAGGGTCTTGTCCGCCGCGGCGACGTTCTCCGCGAAGGCGGAGGGTGCCCGCAGCCTGACTTCGGGGATGTGGGCCACGGCGCCGCGCTCGTCGCTGCAGAACCGGCAGCCGTACCAGTGCAGCCGGCCCGGGTGCGCCGCGAGCAGTCCGCGGATCACGGTGAGGGTCGACGGGTAGTCGCCGGACCAGTTCGCGAGGTTGCGCGGCTTGGACTCGCCCAGGCCCTCCTGGGTGAGCATCGTCGCGTAACCGCACGCCCAGACCTGCACGGCGGCGTCCTGCCGCAGCATCTCCTCCACGAGCCGCAGCACGCTGGTGAACAGGTCGGACGCGTGCGGCGAACCCATCAGGGTGACCAGTACGTCGGTGTGCGGGATGCCCCTGCCCCTGGCCATGTCAGTGCCACACCACCTTCACCACCGGGTCCAGTACGCTCCCGGCGATCTCGTCCATGTCCACCAGCCGGGCCTCGGGCACCAACTGCTCCTTCTTCAGGCCGCGTTGGGCGACCGAGTACCTGTCGACCAGCAGCTCCCCGTCCGCCGCCAGGTAGCCCTCCAGCTCCGGCAGCACACCGGGCACCGCGCCCAGCACCCCCTCCTGGAGGAGGAGGAGCCGGGTGCGGTGGCCGCCGCCGGCCAGGGTCGTGGCGTCGCGCACGAAGGACGCGCACTCCCGGCCGGCCCAGGGCCCCTGCGTCTCGATGAGGAGGTGCCGGTTCATGCGTCCGGTGCCGACTCGCCGCGCAGGGCCCGCAGCACGGGCTCGTCGAAGTTCACCAGGTGCCAGTCGGTGCGGCTGTCGATGACGGCGTAGCCGTGCGTGACGTGACCCGTGGCGGTCTGCACCAGGTGGCCGTCGCGCACCACGTACGTGTCGAACCGGGACCGGTAGAGGAAGTCCTTGAAGACCTCCTCGACCGTGTAGATCACGTACAGGTCCTCCTCCATCAGGGCCTCGTCGAGGATCCTGATGTGGGAGTGCGAGCAGGCGGGGATCCACTTGCGGTCGTCGAGGAGCGTCTTGATCGACAGCCCGCGGTCGGCCAGGAAGAGGTCCACGACCTCTTCCATCTGTCGCAGGTAGCCGGACATCTGGAGCCGCTCGGTGAAGTGGCAGTACGGGTACGGGATCCGCCACTTCCAGCCGAACGCGTTCCTGCCCTCGGTCAGCTGCTCCAGCACCGGGTCGGGTCCGTTGGTGCCGTGGCCGTCGGAGAGGTCGGTCGTGGTGGCGACGGCCGCCGCGGCGCCGGGCTCGGAGGTGCCCAGGCGCTCGACCGCGAGCGGAGCCAGCGGGGCGGGCACCGGCTCGGGCGGGAACGTGGTGTCGATCCGCAGCGCCACCTTCGCCTTGCCGGTCACCGCCTTCACCGGCGCGCCGTCGCGGTCGACGCTCAGCGTGACCCGGAAGGCCAGTTCGTTCGCGCCCTCCTTGAAGACCGGCACCACGTCGGCGGTGACCAGGTCGTCCAGGTGCAGCGAGCTCAGGATCCGGACGTCCATCTCCACGAAGTCCAGCCCGAGGCCGAGCTCCTCGTACAGCTTGCGCGTGGACAGGCCGGCGGACCTGAAGTGCTCCAGGATCGCTTCCTCGACCAGGTAGTTGTCGTGCTTGAAGCCGATCCAGGTACAGATGTTGGAACCCTCGAACCTCGGGCGCAGCTGCACCCGGGTCGGGGTCTCCAGAAGGGTCTTGACCTGGGTCTCGGTCACGTCGCTCATCGGCCCGGCTCTCCAAAGGCTCGGTCGCCGGGCCGGCGCCGGCCGGCCCTGGCGGACAGTGTGCTGACGAAGTCGCCGACCACGGCGGAGAACTCCTCGGGCCTCTCGGCCATGAGGAAGTGCCCGCAGTCGGCGAGGATGTGGGTCTGTGCGTCGGGGAGTTCGGCCGCCAGGTTCAGTCCCTCGGCCGGATCCACCGCGAAGTCGTGCTCGCCGCCGATGACCACGACGGGTACGTCGATCCGTTCGGCCCGCAGCCAGGGGGTGCGCAGATAGCTGTCCACGAACCGCATCCAGCCGTACGGGCCGACCCGGTCGCACACCCGGCGGGCCATCGACAGCTGGATGTCCGGGTCCAGCCTCCCGCCGGAGTGGACCCGGATGCCCTCTTCCATGATCCGCTCGAAGTCGTCCAGGTAGCGCGTCATGGCGTCCCAGGTGAAGTCCTCGGGGCTGCGCCGGTAGAACGGGGCGACGAGCACCAGGCCGCGGATGCCGTGGCGGGCGAACGGGTCGCCGCCCGCGTCGAGTTCGCGGTCGATCAGGGACAACAGCTGCATCGCGGAGAAGGAGTGGGCGACCACCACGTCCGCGCCGCCCGGTACCCCGGCCAGCGCTTCGGCCAGCCACGGGGAGGCGTCCGGCACGTGGTGCCAGCCGTCCACCCCCGCGCCGCGCCACGGCAGGTCGGCCGACCACACCTCGTGGCCCTGCGGGCGGTGGGCCAGGAAGCCGTCCCACACGGTCGCGCTGTTGCCGAGGCCGTGCAGGAGCAGCATCCGGCCGCGCACGGGGCCCCGTGCCGGGTGGCGGTGCAGGATCACCGGACGCCCGGCGCCGCCGGCCGGGGCGGGCCGGACGGGCGCCGGGGCGCCGGAGGTGTGGGCGGGCAGCGTGGCCGTGGCCTCGCCGCCGCTCACCCCGTCTCTCCGGGGCTCACCAGGACCAGGCCCGCGGCGGGTCCCGTGCGACCGCCCCCGGTCACGGCGTACACCGGTCCGGCGCCGCCCGCGGCGAACCAGCCGGCCGACGCCGCGCACTGGAGCACGCCCAGCGCGCCCGACGCCCCGCGCCACTGCTGTGCCAGCCCCAGGTCCCGTACGCCTTCGAGGAGACCGGCCCCGTCGGCGGACGTGCCGTCCGCGGTGTCCGGTGCCTGCCAGGCGGCCGGGGTGCGGGCACCCTCGCCGCCGAGCGCGGCCAGGCAGGACGACAGGTCCGCGCCCCGGGCGTGCCGGTCGATGCCGGCCAGTGCCCGGGCGCCCCGGGATCCCGCGGTGCGCTGCGTCTCCAGGACCAGCGCGGCCGCACCGTCGAAGGCGGTGTCCAGTCCGGAGAGCCTGCGGGCCGGTTCGGTGTCCGGTTCGGCGCCCAGGACGAGCACCTGGTCGGCGCGGCCCGAGCCGAGCAGGGCGAGCGCCCAGCGCACCGCGTCGGTGCCCGAGGTCTCCCCGTTGCACAGCATCAGGTTGGGCCCGGTCAGGCCGAACCGGATGGCCACCGAGGAGGCCAGCACGTTGCTGGAGGCGTTGGGCAGGTCCATCGGGCTCGCGGCGGACGCGGTGTCGGCCGCGATGGTCTCCACGGTCCGGCAGATCGTGTCCAGGTTCCCGTAGTTGGAGCTGGCCACGACGGCGATCCGGTCGCCCCGCGGGGCGCGGTCCTCGTCGTCCAGGAGCCGCGCCTCGCGCAGCGCGTCGCGGGCCGCGCAGTAACCGAGCTGGGTGGCCCGGTCCTTGTAGCGCAGCCCCTTGCGGCCGAGCCGTTCCCTCGGCTCGACGGGGGCGCTCGAAGCCTGCCTCGGCCGCAGCAGATCGTCGGGGGTCTCGACACCTGCGACTGCGATGCCGATCCCGGTAACCAGCGTGCTCAACGGACCGCCTCCACGACCGCGACGGCGTTGATGCCGCCGAAGCCGAACGCATTGATCTGGGCCACCGACATCTCGCCGACGGCTTCCTCACCGGTGACGAACCGGAATCCCTCGGCCTCCTCGACCGGGTGGGAGAGCCCGAGGGTGGGCGGCACCCGCCCCTCCTCCAGCGCCCGCATCGCCGTGATCATGCCGATCAGTCCGGACGCGCCCGAGGTGTGGCCGGTCATCGACTTGATCGCGGTCATCAGCGGCCTGCCGACGTGCGGTCCGAAGACCTCGGCGACGGCGGTGGCCTCGGCCTCGTCGTTGAGGAGCGTCCCGGTGCCGTGCAGCATCACCAGGTCGATGTCCTTGGGCTTCATGCCGGCCAGGTCGTGCGCCTGCCTGATCGCCGAGGCGATGCCGGCGTCGTCGGGCGCGGTGGCGTGGTGCGCGTCGCAGTTCAGGCCGACCGCGCGGAGCCGCCCGTGCGCCCTGCCGCGCCGGTTGCCGTCGTCGCGCCGCAGCACGACGGCCGCGGCGCCGTCCCCCATGACCGCGCCCGTGCGGTCGCGGTCGAAGGGCCTGACCCGGTCCGGCGGCACCGGGTGGACCCGTTCCACCAGGCCGTACATGCTCTCGGTGAGCACGTCCACCCCGGCGGCGATCACCGTGTCGGCCTCGCCCAGTTCGAGCAGGTCGGTGCCCATCGCGAGCGCGTACAGGGAGGCCGAGCAGGCGTTGGCGAAGGTGTACGTGGCCGTGGTGTTGAACCGTTCCCGCAGGGCGCGGTCGAAATGCAGCCGGTCCGCCTCCAGGGGGGTGCCGTCGCGCCACCACAGTTCCACGGAGCGCAGCTCGCGCAGCCCCGTGCCGATCAGGACGGGCACGTCCGAGAGGTCCTCGCCCAGGCCCGCGTCCCGGGCGGCCTGCCCGACCGCCTCCAGCAGCCACTTGGTGGCCCGGCCGGGCACGTCGGCGCCCGGCACCGGCCGGTCGTCGATCTCGTACGCGTACCGGGCGGCGTACCGCGAACGGTCGAAGCCGCGCAGCTCGGCGTGGGCGCTGCGGCCCGCGCAGAGACCGTCGAAGAGTTCCCGGGGATCGCGGCCGACTCCGGCGACCGCGCCCACTCCACCGACCAGCCAGCTCATCGCACCTGCTCCTCGTATTTCCCGAGGGCGACGACGGCGTTGTTCCCGCCGAACGCCAAGCCGTTGTTGAGCACGACACGGAGGTCGGCCTCGACCGCCTCGTTCGGTACGCAGTCCACGTCGCACTCGGGGTCGGTGCGCACGTGGTTGATGGTCGGGGGGATGAAGCCGTGGACGATCGCCAGGGAGCAGGCGATCGCGGACAGCGCGCTGGCCGCCCCCATGGTGTGCCCGATCATCGACTTGATCGAGACGGTGCGGGGCGCCTCGCCGAACACCTCGCGGATGGCCTGGGCCTCGGTGACGTCGTTGGCCTTCGTCCCGGTGCCGTGCGCCGAGATGAGGTCGACCTCCTCCGGCTTGACGCCGGCGTTGTCGAGGGCGAGCCGCATGGCCCGGCCGACGCTCGCCCCGTTGGGCGCCACCTGGTGGTGGGCGTCGCAGTTGAGGCCGTAGCCGAGCACCTCGGCGTAGATGCGGGCGCCGCGGGCCCGGGCGGAGGCCAGGCTCTCCAGCACCAGGACGCCCGCGCCCTCACCGGTGAGGATGCCCTTGCGGTCGGCGTCGAAGGGCTGGCAGCGCTCGGGGGCGATGGTGCCCAGCCGGTAGAAGCCGGCGAACGTCTTGCGGCACAGGGCGTCGGCGCCTCCGCACAGGGCGAAGTCCACCTCGCCCGCGCGCACCGCGTCGTAGCCGTAGCCGATGGCGTAGTTGCCGGCCGCGCACGCGGTGGGGATGGTGACGGCCTCCACGTCGGTCAGGCCGAGTTCGTGGGCGATGGCCGTGGAGAGCCGGCCGGCCCTGACCCGCCGGGCGACCGTGGGGTCCATGTCCTGGGGCCCGGTGCGGATCTCGGTCTCCACCAGGCTGTCGAGGTCGCGGGACTCCCCGTCGGTGGTGCCGATCGAGATGAGTCCGCGCCTGGTGCGCAGTTCCTCGGGTGCCAGGCCGGCGTCCTCGGTGGCCATCCTGGCGGCGGCCACCGAGAACCGGGCGGCACGGCCCAGCTGTTCGAGCTCTTGATTACGGATCCACCGGCCGGGGTCGAAGTCGCTGACCTCGCAGCCGTTGGCGTAGGCGAAGCCGGTGGTGTCGAAGCTCGTGATGGGCTTGGCGCCACTGCGCCCGGCCCGCAGCCCCTCGGCGAATGCGTCCGCGCCGATACCGATGCTGGAGAACACCCCGAACCCGCTCAGGACCACTCTCTGCGCACTGTCCGGCTCGTCCGTGGAGAACGACGTCATGAAATCTCCCCAACCAGTCTCGATGGTCCGTCGTGTGGTGGTTCGGATTACCAGCCGGCTATGTCGGAGACGACCTGGTAGACGCTCTTGAGGTTGACCATCCGGCCCAGTTCGGCCTGGTCGATCTCGATGTGGAACTCCTTCTCCAGCGACGCGAGGATCTCGATGGCGCGCAGCGAGTCGGCGTCGTGGTCCTCCTTGAAGAGGCTGGTCTCCGTGACGTCCTCGGGCTCGATCTCCAGGATGTCGCAGACGATGTCCTTGATCTTTTCCTGGCGCTCGGCGACGACAGTGCTCACTTGGTTCTCCTCGTTCGGATGTGGTGTCTTGCCAAAACTCCGGCGGCGCCAACACTGGCGCATCTCATGACACTTGGGCAGATCCGGTGCACCTTGTTGCAATGTCCTGGAAAACCGGCACCTTCCAGGAGGCCGGCCGGCCGAGGGCCGGCCCGGCGGGCTCCCGGGGCCGTGCGGCGGGCTCTCAGGCGGCGCTGGACTGCACGTGCCCGTCGCCCGCCCGGCGCGGCCGGGAACGGCGCAGGTCGAGCTGGACGAAGGCACGCTGGAGCCAGCGGTCGCGGCCGTCGTAGCGGGGCCGGAACGCGGTACGGCCGTGCAGGGCCAGCCGGTTGTCGACGTAGGCGAGGTCCCCGGGCTCCAGGATGAGGGTCTTGCGCACCTCGACGAACACCTCGCCGAGCTCCGCCATCGCCCGCTCCGCCCCCGGGTCCAGCGCCTCGGTGCTCGTGAAGTCGACCTTCACGTCGGGGTCCTCCGGGTCGCCGCTGAGGATTCCGTGCGGCTCGGGCAGCGACTGGAGGTCGCCGAACGAGGCGGGGGGCGCGGTGACGAAGCGCGGCTCGTGGAGCACCCGGCGGGTCTCCTCGGAGAGCAGCGGCAGGGCGTTGCGGATGGAGGCGATCCGCAGACCGGCGACGTTGTCGTGGTCGTTGCGCAGGCACATCAGGCCGACGAGGTCGGGGCGCAGCGGGTGGAAGGCGTTCTCCACGTGCATGGTCAGCTGGGTCGCGCCCGCGTTGCCCTGGAAGTCCTCCATGCCCGGGACCGGCACCACGTCCTGCACCAGGGCGCCGCCCTTCTCCTCGCGGAAGGCCATCAGCTCGCCGAGCTGGAGGGAGATGAGGGCGAGCACGGAGGCGGGCAGGGTGCTCGTGCGCTGCACGGAGCCGGGCTTGCCGGGCGTGTCCGGAAGGGACTCGGGGGCCACCGGGAGGTTGCGCAGGAGCAGCATCGCGTCGGCTCCGGGGTCGCGCACGAACCGGCGCAGCGTCTGCCGCAGCCTGACCGGGAGGAGCGCCGAGAGGTCCCTGGCCGAATCGATCCAGAACCGGTCGTCCACCGCACGCGGCTGGATTCCGCTGACGTGGGAGGCGACTATCTCCAGCTCGGTCTTCTCTTCCTCTGTGAGGACGATGCCGGTCTTGCGGTCCAGCACGTTTCCGACGTCGACAGACATGAAACTCCTCGTCTCCGGGAGGTGGCTCGGGAAAGGGGGCCGCGCTGCCGGCGAGCCGTCCGGCGCCGTCATCAGCCTGACAAGCGGTGGGCGCCGTGGGGCTCGCGTTGCAGCAACTGGCAAGATTCGAAAGGGGTTCGGGAGGGAAGAGGGACGCGCGGCCCGTGATCGGGGGCCTTCGGCCGGACGGTCCGGCAGGCCCTCAGAGCAGCCCCATCTGGGCGGCGCGGACGCCGGCCTGGAAGCGGCTGCGGGCGTCGAGGCCGAGCATGGTGGACGCGACGTCGTTGCGCACGGTGCGCACGCTGACCCCGATGCGGCGGGCGATCGCGTCGTCGGTGAGGCCGTCGGCGAGCAGCCGCAGGATCTGTTCGCGGCGCGGCCGGGTCGGCGGGGCGGGTACGGAGGACAGCGCCTGGCGGACCTCCATGCTGCTGTCCCACAGCCGTCGGGCGAGCTTCTTCAGGGAGTCGAGCGCGGTGCCGCCGCGTAGCACCCGGGCGCCGCCGCTCTCGTCGAACAGGACGCCCACCGCCCCGTCTATGACGACCGCGCGGGTGGGGACGTGCGGCAGGGTGCAGGGGGCCGCGCCCTGGCCGCCGAGCCAGCGCGCGTGCTCGACGACGGCGGGCAGGTGGAGGAAGGAGGCGCCCCATACCTGGCGGAGCGTGGCGTCGCGGCGCAGGACCGCGTCGGCCACGTGACGGGAGAACTCGAAGGAGCCCGGGCAGTGTTCGGGCACCAGCATGACCACTTCGCGGCGCACCGTGGTGGCCAGCCGCTCCACGAGGGCCGACGCCTCGTCCACGCTGCCGGTCTCCACCGGTTCGGCGATCCGGTCCGCGGCCCGTTCGTGCAGGGCGATCAGCCGCTCCACCGCGACCGCTCCGGGCAGCCCGCTGCCCTGGGCGTCCTGGAACCTGCGGGTGGCGAGCGCCGGCAGGGCGAGGGACGGTTCGACGGCGCGTATGGCCTGGTCGTCGTCGGCCGAGGCCGCCACGAGACCTTCCTCGCGCAGGCCCTCGATGACGCGGCCCAGCGACTCCTCGCTCACGTCGAGCACACCGCACAGCTCCGACATGCGCCACCGGCGGCGACGCAGCAGCATTCGGTAGACGAACTCGGTCTGCCGGTCAAGTCCTATGGCCCGCTCTCGTTCCATTCCTGCCTGCCCCCGTGAAAAATCATGAAACTGCAAAGGCGCGTACCCGTACATGAATGGAGCCTCCCCGAAGGTGCACGAAAACGCCCTGCACAGGACCTCGTCAGCGAATGGAAAATACGCAATCGCCGATTCGAGACACGCCGCATCCCCGGGTGACCCGAGAATGCGGGAGACGGGACCTCACCCATTGCCGGATCGTTCCGCAGCGGGTGGGTCGCAACTTATTCGCCGACAATGGCCTGCCGGTGCGAATTCATGCCCCATGTCTATCCGGTGCGGCCGGGGAGAGGCAATGGCGGCTACAGGAAGCTGCCATGGGAGGAGGTTTCAACGCGCGAGTCCCGCACCTAGCTGCACCGCCGCGTCGACCACGGCAGCACCATGCCGCCGTCCGGGGGTCCTGCCGAGCCGGGCGACGGGGCCCGAGACGCACACCGCGGCCACCACCCGGCCGCCGGGGCCGCGCACGGGAACGGCCACCGAGGCGGTCTCCCAGTCGCGCGTGCCGACGGTCTGCGCCCAGCCCTGCCGGCGCACACAGGTGAGGGTGGCCGCGGTGAAGCGCGCCCCGCGCAGGCTCAGGTAGAGGTTCTCCGGCGTCTCCCAGGCCACCAGCACCTGGGCGGCGGCCCCGGACTTCATCGGCAGGGCGGCCCCGAGCGGCACCTCCTCGCGCGGGCCGCTCCCCTCCACGGCGGCCACGCAGACCCGCAGGTCACCATGGCGGCGGTAGAGCCGGGCGCTGGCCCCGGTCCGGTCGCGCAGCGAGGTCAGTACGGGCCCGGCCGAGGCGACGAGCCGGTCCCGGCCGGCCTCCTCCGCCATGTCGCCGAGCCGCGGCCCCAGCACGAACCTGCCGCGCCGGTCCCGGGTGACCAGCCGCAGCCGCTCCAGGGCGGTCGCCAGGCGGTGCACCGTGGGGCGCTTCAGTCCCGTGCGCTCCACCAGCTCCGTGAGGGAGGCGGGCCCCGCCTCCATCACCTCCAGCAGCAGGGATGCCTTGTCCAGGACCCCGACGCCGCTCACCAGTTGCGTCCGTTCGGGAGCTGTGGCGGTCATTCCCGAAACCCCTTTCTCCGGGCATGAAGGAGCTCTTCTGAAGAGCTCGTCGGAAGAAGTTCGGCCGGAGGGTCCGGGCCCGCCGAAAGAGCTCCGGACCCTCGTGCCCCGGCGGCATTCGGGGGGGGGCCGCCGGTCAGTGAGGCTTCGCTTCGAGAGGGAAAGCACTGCACCTGGCGACCATGCAATCCCCCGGGGAAGCCCACGGCAATGGCTCCTACAGGAAGCTGCCAGACGACCGGCAAATGATCACTCACTGTGCTTCCCGGGCCAGGAATATAGAGGAGGGATAGATATCTCTCCAATCCTGTGTGCTACGACCCGCGGGGGAACCGACTCGACAAGGAGGAGACCATGAGTCATGACACTGCGCCCGATCTGGCGATGGTGTCGGAGGGGGAGTTCCAGACCCGGCCGCGGCGGGAGGAACCGGACTGGACGGACGCGCAGATGTACGCGCGGGCGGTGAACACGTCCTGTCTGGAACCGTGGCTCGCGGAACGCGCCACCAGTCTGGGCGACCTCTCCGTCGCCGACGACCAGGGCATGCGGTGGGCCAGCCTGCTGGCCGCCTTCATCGACGGCATGAACAGCACCCCGCTGCCGCCCGAGCGCGAGAACTGATCAGCGCTGTGTCCATGAGTGCCGGAGAGCCGAAGGGCCGAGTCGTCCGGTACTCATGGACACAACGACGACCACGGCCACGGGCACGACAGGGGCCACGGGCACGACGACGGCCATGAGCACGACGACGGCCAGGGGCGCGAGGCCCGCCGGGTGACCTCCGGCCGGGCCGCCGCGCCCCGGCGGGGCCCGCCCCGGCAGTCCCTCAGCGGGCGAGCAGCCTGACCAGCGGGGAGCACCGGTACGTGCAGGGCCCCGTGTCCGGGCCGTACCCGGCGTCGACCTCCAGCAGCCACACCTCCGCCAGCGCGTCCAGCGCCGTCTGGGTCCGCTCCTCGGACCACCCCAGGTGTTCCGCCGCCTCCGCCGCGGTGAAGGGGCCGGGGGCCGCGCGGGCCAGCACCCGCAGCACCGGACGCAGCCCCGGTTCGAGCTGGAGGACGCTGGTGCGCAGCGCGGCGCGCAGGTCGAGGCTGCCCTCGGACCACTCCTCGTGGCGCGCCTGCCCCTCCCCCGGATCCAGCCGGTCCACCAGCCGGGCCACGGGCCACTGCGGCCGGGCCGCGAGCCGGGCCGCGCAGATCCGCAGGGCCAGCGGCAGCCCGTCGCACAGTTCCACCAGGCGCCCGGCCGCCTCGGGTTCGGCGGCGAGCCGGGCCGTGCCGACGACCGACTCGATCAGCTGCCGGGCCGCCGCGTCGTCGAGCCGGCCGACCGGCACCGCCCGCACCCCTTCCAGCGAGGCCATCGCGCTGCGGCTGGTGATCAGCATCCGGCAGCCCTCGCCGCTGGCCAGCAGCGGGCGCACCTGCCGGTCGTCCACCGCGTTGTCGAGCACGACCAGGACCCGCCGGCGCGACAGCACGCTGCGGTACAGCTGGGCCCGCTCGTCCAGGGTCTCGGGCAGGTCGCCCCGTACCGGGATCAGTGCCCGCAGGAACGAACCGAGCACGTCCAGCGGGTTCTTGGGACTTCCGTCCTCCCGGCGCAGGTCGATGTAGAGCTGCCCCTGCCGGAAGTCGTCCCGGCAGACGTGCCCGGCGCGCACGGCCAGCACGGACTTCCCGGCCCCGGCCGCGCCGGTCAGCACCACACCTCGGTGGGGGCCGCCGGAACCGCGCAACCCCTCCAGCACCTCGGCCAGTTCGGCGCCGTGCCCGACGAAGTCGGTGGTGTCCATCGGCAGCATGGCCGGCACCAGTCCGGTCCAGGGGCTCGGCGCCGCGTTGCTGGCGACCGTGAGCGCCTCGGCGGCGACGGGCGCGGCCAGCTCCTCCAGCAGCACCGACCGGTGCAGTTCGCGCAGGGCGGGCCCCGGGTCCACCCCCAGCTCCTGCTGGAGGACCTGGCGGCCCTGCTCGTACACCCGCAGCGCGTCCATCTGCCGGCCGCAGCGGTACAGGGCGGTCATCAGGTGCCCGCGCAGCGACTCCCGGGTGGGGTGCTCCGCGACCAGCCGGGTCAGTTCGGGCAGCGCCCGGCTGTGCCGCCCAAGTTCGAGCTCGGCCTCGATGCGGTTCTCGACCACGGTCAGCCGGGACTCCTCCAGGGCGGGCAGCTCGGCACGGGCCAGGAACTCGGTCACGTCCGACAGGGCGGGCCCGCTCCACAGCTCCAGTGCCGTGCCCAGGCAGGCGGACGCCTCCTCGTAACGGTTGTTCAGCAGGTCGTCGCGGCCCTGCTCGGCGAGTTGCCGGAACACGTCCCAGTCGAACCAGGCGTCGCCCAGCGCCAGATGGTAGCCCCGGTGCTTGCGCGCCAGCCGCAGCTCGGGGCCGCAGATCCGGCGCAGCCGCGAGATGTACGTGTAGAGCTGGGCCGACCGGGTGGCGGGGGGCGCGGCGTCCCACAGCAGTTCGCTGAGCCACAGGTCGGAGACGAACCGGCCGGGAGAGATGAGGAGGGCCGCGAGGACCGTGCGTTGTTTGGCGGCGGTCAGCGGAATGCGCACCCCGGACGCCCACATCTCGGTGGGCCCGAGAATCCTGAACTCCAGTTCGGATCCGGTGCCTTGTCCGAGCGTCATTCAGCAGACCACCCGCCCGCAGGAGGCAGGGATCACGTGTCCGACGCCTCGCCCAGGCGCAGTGCCGCGTCGATGACCGCGCTGCCGTACTCCCGGGCCGGCTCGTCGGTGATCAGCCCGACCGGGCCGGACAGGCAGAGCGCGGCGACGACCCGGCCGCCCGGCCCGCGCACCGGGGCGGTCAGTTCGGCGGAGCCCCGGCCCCGTTCCCCGAAGCTCTGGGCCCAGCCCCGGCGGCGCACCCCGGCGAGCACGGTGGCGGTGAAGCGGGCGCCCACCAGTCCCCGGTACAGCGCGTCCGGCTCCTCCCAGGCCAGCAGCACCTGGGCGACCGACCCGGAGCGCATCGGGAAGGCCGTGCCCACCGGCACCGTGGCGGCGATGTCCGACGAGGTCTCTGCGGCGGCCACGCACAGCACGCGGTCCTCGCACCGGCGGTAGAGCCGGGCGCTGGCCCCGGTCCGGTCGCGCAGTCCCGTCAGCACGGGGCCGGCCAGCGCCAGCATGCGGTCGCCGTGCTCGACGACCGCCATCTCGCTCAGCCTGGGCCCCAGCAGGAAACGGCCCCGCGCGTCGCGGGTGACCAGCCGCAGCCGTTGCAGCGCCAGGGCCAGCCGGTGCGCGGTGGGGCGGGTCAGCCCCGTGACGCGCACGATCCGCGACACCGAGGCCGGGCCGTCCTCCAGCACGCTCAGCAGCAGCGACGCCTTGTCCAGTACGGCGACCCCGCTGTCGTGGTCGAGGACGGACGACGCGGGGGACGGGGAGGACGGGGAGAGCGACATGGTCATCGGGCACCGGCCAGGGATCCGCCGATGGCCCCGATCAGCGCGTCGCGCCGGTCCGCGAGATAGAAGTGCCCGCCGGGGAACACCTGTTGGTCGTACCCGTGGGGCGCGACGTCGGCCCAGGCCGACATCTCGGCCTCGGTGATCGAGGGGTCCCGGTCGCCGACGTAACCGCGCACCGGGCAGCCCACCGGGACGGCGGGGCGCGGCCCGTAGGTGCCCACGATCGTGAAGTCGGCGCGGATCGCGGGCAGCACCATGGCGCGCAGCGCGGGATCGTCCAGCGGGACCCCCTCCGTGCCGCCGAGCCGGTGGACCTCGGCGACCAGCGCGTCGTCGTCCTCCCGGTACAGCGAGGTGGGGGTGAGGCGGTGCGGTGCCTTCCGGCTCGACACGTGGAGCCCGGCGGGGCGCACCGAGTGCCGCGCCTCCAGCCGGAGCGCCACCTCGTAGGCCAGCGAGGCGCCCATGCTGTGGCCGAAGAGCGACAGCGGCAGGTCCAGGAACGGCAGCAGGGCCTCGGTGACCGCGTCCGCCAGCTCGTCCATCCGGAGCACGAAGGGTTCGTCGATCCGGACGTGGCGTCCGGGGTAGCGGGCCACCAACACCTCGGTGTCCTCGCCGAACGCCCTTCCCCAGCGGTGGAAGTACGCGGCGGAGCCGCCCGCGTGCGGCAGGATCAGCACCCGTCCGCGCGGGGCCACCGCTTCGTATCTGCGGAACCATCCGCTGTCGATGCCGGACTTCATCCCTCTTCGCACCTCGCGTCGGCGGTACATCAAACGGTCCGCGGCCCGGGGGCCGTCCCGTGGTCCCGGGTGGGCGCACGGGACAGCCCTCGGGGCGGATCCGAATCAACAAACCTGTTCTATTACCCGGGTTCCGCACCCGACAACCGGAACTACAGGAAGCTGCCAGTACCGGACGCGCGGATGCCGTCCGGCGACACGTGTGCACGGCGCCGGACGGTGTCCGCGAAGGGGCGGCCGCGCCGCACGGGCGCGGCCGCGGGGAGCGGCGGGATGCCCTCCCTCAGGTTCCCGGTGTGTCGATGGAGCCGAGTAACCCCAGTTCCGCCGCCCGCACCCCGGCCTGGAAACGTGAGGTGGCACCGAGCAGCGTCATGATCTCGGCGACGTACCTGCGGTAGGTGCGCACGGAGACCGTGAGTTCGCGCGCGGCCACCTCGTCGGTCACTCCGGCCCGCAGCGCCCCCAGGATCTGCCGCGCGAGCTCGGCGCGCGAGTGGTCCCCGAAGGCTATGTGCCCGTCGGCGGGAACGGCGTTGCGCCAGACCCCCTCATAGAGGGTGTTGAGCGTGCGGATGACATCGGGGACACGGATGAGCGAGGCCCTGCGGCCGGTGGGCGACTCGGCCGAGACCAGGCCGACCGTCCCGTCGACGATGAGCCCCTGGAGGGGTGGTACCCGCGCCACCCGTACCTCGGCGGGCCGCTCCCGGGCGCGTTGGGCCCGGACGAAATCCTCGTCGATCATGACCGGCGTGCACAGCAGCCGGATGTGGATCGTGTCCGGCACCGCGCGGAGCAGTTCGTGCAGCGCGCGTTTGGACTCGGCGCCGCAGCTCGGCCCCGCGGCCAGCACGACATCGATGCTCGTACGCGCCTGGCGCACCAGTTTGCGCGCCTCGGCGACGATCGCTTCCTTGCTGTCGTCCACGGCGGTGATCAGCTGATCCCACGAGACACGGTCCCGGTGCTGCTCCACCGTCATCTCGATCATCGCCCGGACCTCCAGCAGGGCCCGCTCTATGGCGTCGGCGTGCGGCTCGCTCCCCGGGACCCTGCCCGGTCGTGCCCCACGGACCTCCGGCCCCGCCGTCGGCGGCTCTCCTGTCGCCTCGACCTGTTCCCGGTCCCGCTCCTTCGTTCTGTCCTCGGCCGGTATCGACCACGTCTCCGATGTCCTGCTCATCCCCGTTGCCCCCGATGTTTTCTGCACTTCGGAGTTACTGCGTCATGCGATCGTTCAGCACCGTTCCAGCAACCCCAGTTCCACAGCGCGCACACCCGCCTGGAAGCGGGAGTTCGCCCCGAGTTCACGCATGATCTCCGCGACGTGCCGTCGGTACGTACGCAGGGACACATCTATCTCGCGGGCGGCGACATCGTCGGTGTGTCCCTCCCGCAGCTTCTCCAGGATCCGGCGCGCGAGAGCGGTGCGCAGGCTGCGGTCCAGGCGGAGCTCGTCGGCGAGGGGACGGGCACTCGTCCACGTCCCGGCGAAGAGCAGATCGAGCGCGCCGACGGCGGCCGGATCGGTGATGATCGCGGCATGCCTGGCGCCCGTCTCGGCACCCGACTGCACCAGGGCGGTCCGGCCGTCGACGATCAGCGCCTCGCGCAACTCGCCCTTCGTGATGCGGATCTCCAGGTTCGCCGCGCCGAACGCGTCACCGAAGTTCGACGGCAGGTGGAGTGCGCCGCCGGCGGCCAGCAGCCGCACGGCGAGCCGCCCCCGGTCGCCGCGGTCCGCCGGGGCCGGCGCCATGTCCGCGACGGACGCCGCGAGGGCGGAGCAGACCGCGGCGGAGTGCGCCCGGTCCCCCGTCACCGCGACATGGGCCGAGTAGCGCGCGCCCGCCATCAGCTGCCTGATCGCCTCGCCGATCGACCTGTCGTCGGCCCGTACCACCAGCGACGCGCCACCGGGTCTCTGCCGGTGCAAGGACACCGAGGATTCGATCAGAGCACGGGCCTGCAGGAGCGCCCGCTCCACGTAATCCGTGTGTTCCAGGTCTTCCGGAGCATCCGCCACCATACTCATTTCGGCCACCCGTCCCCTACTGCGCTGTCCCGGGATGCCAGTTGACCTCGTCAGATTTCATCCGCCTCATGGAAGACCCTCAACCCGGATAAGGTTGAATCGGAAGCCAATTAACACAAACCCGAGCAACACATATACGCCACGATCAACTTGACCCGACATTAGATCGCCAGGTGTGAACCAGTCAACGGCGGTCCAGTCCAAGCGGATCGGAAGGGTCCGCACGATCCCCCTTCTCCACCCGGTCGAGGGCCCCTCCTCGGGAAAATGTCAGCAAGCTGCACCCCGGGCCCGAAATCACAGGGCCCGCCCTCCAGTTACGCTGCGGTATGAAACTGTTCAACTCCGGAGCGGAGTCGTCGCTGTCCCATAGCGGTCACCGTTTCACCTGGAATGGGGGCGCGGCCTAGGCTCGCCCCGTGACCGAGCCCCTCGCCCCCACCGCATCCGAAGCACTCGTCCACTGGTGGCATATTCCGGGCGGGCGACCCGATCCGGCCGCTCTCGAACTGCTCGACGCCGGCGAGCGCGAGCGCCTGGGCCGCATCAGCCATCCCGGCCAGGCGACCCAGTTCGTCGGCAGTCGCGCGGGGGCCCGGCACGTACTGGCCCGGCTACTTCAGGTCAGTCCCCGCGAGATCAGGTTTGGGCGCGAATCCTGCCCGGAATGCGGCAGTTCGCAACACGGTCCGCCGATCGTCGCGCACCCCGCGACCCCCTTCCGGATCAGCCTTTCGCACTCCGGCGGGTGTTGCCTGTTCGCGGTCGCCCGGTTCCCGGTCGGGGTCGACGTGGAGGGCGTACGGGAGATGGACACCGAAGAACTGGGACATGTCGCCCTCACCCCGGCCGAACGACGGCACATTCGCGCCCTGCCGCCCGGACCGGCACGCCACCGGGCCTTCCTGCGCTGCTGGACCCGCAAGGAGGCGGTGCTGAAGGCCGTCGGCACCGGCATCGCGGGCGACCTGTCCACCATCGAGACCCACCCCGGCTCCCCCGGCTCCGCGACGGTGACGGCGGGCGTCCCCGGCACCCCCGGGGCCTGGACCGTGACCGACCTCGACACGCCCGGGAAGTGGGTTGCAACCGCGGCGCTGCCTTCGCACGTCCCTGTGACCGTGACACTCCGACGACTACCGGCGGTTCCGCTTTCAATTTCTTCGATTTCCGACCAATGAAACAGCCCCGGGCCTTCCAGGGTCTCGACCAATGGCACGGCCCGGTATGCGGCGCGCGATCCGCATACCGGGTTCCGTAATGTCTCGTTCCTCGGGCGTACGACAGAAAATCACCCCGACGACGACCGCAGTCATCGTTCGCGGGAAGGATTGATGCGGAACTTCTCCGCTCCTTGCCCCATGGGCAATGGAGCGGAGCGCAATCAATTCACCCGATCGTTTTCTCTGCGGGGAATTGAAGATCGATACGGGTTACGCAATTAATTTTCCGTCCGGTTACCGGATGGCGCGAACCGGCATGAAGGACACGGTCCGGATCGGGACCGGCCACGGACGGGGCCGTAGCGGGGCCGAAAACGCACCGGCCGCGGAGCGGACCGGGAGCGCGGCGGGTCTCGTCGGGACCTCATCGAGGCCGGCCGCGGGCCGGACGCGGCCCACGGCCGGCGGCGGGAGCGCGGTGCGGCCGCACCGCAGTCGCTCAGACCAGCGCGCCGGATGCCTTGAGGTCGTCGAAGAGCAGCTGGTCGACCGGCGGGACGAGCGGCCGGTCGGCGTAGGAGAACCAGGCCATCTCCTCGATCTCGTTGCTGACGGCCAGCGTCCCGCGGTAGTCCCCGGTGTAGCAGCTCATCCGCACCACCACACCGTCCGGGTGGCCGTGCGCCTGCGCCTCGTACGTCCCCATGTGCGACACCGTGGCCGGAAGGATGGCCACATCCAGCTCCTCCTCGACCTCACGGAGCAGGGTCTCCAGGTCGGTCTCCCGCCCCTCCCGCTTCCCGCCCGGGATGTAGAAGACGTCCTTCCCCCGCGAACGTGCGCAGAGGATCCTGCCGTTCTCCACCCGCACCCATGCCACCGTGTCGATCAGGCCCGACATCACTCCGCCTTCGTTCGTGCACCACTTGGCCGGACAGGACCCTAACGGGGCGGGAACGCGCCGCACGAACGGGACCGGGTCGCACGGACGGGGCGCGGGCAGAAGCGACCCACGGGCGGGTACGAGGCGGGCCGCCGACCGGGGCGCGAGTGGGCGCGGCACCCGGGCGGGCCCGGGACGCCGACCGGGGCGCGGGGCGCGGGCGGGATCGCGGCGCGCGAATCGGGGCGCAGGGCGCGGACCGGGGCACGGCGCGCGGGAACGCGGCGGCAGGCGGCCGGTGGGCGGCCCGGTACGCGAACGGCCCCCGCCGTCACACGCCCCGCCGCGCGCCGGAGCGCACCACCCCCGCCTCGCTACGGCCGGTCGCCCTGCCCGATGCGTTCCACCCAGTAGAGCTGTTTGTGTCCGCGTTCATCGAGCTTGTCGGCCATCTTCTGGGCTTCGCCCTGTGTGGCATATCTGCCGACGCGATAGCGATTGCCGTTGTCGTCCTGCCGTATCACCAGCCATGGGAGCACGGCACTGCTGTCGCTCATCGCTCCCCTCCCGAGCATTGCACCCCTCCCTCGAACGGCATGCACGTCTCCAAAGATCCCCAGGAATCCGCAGTACGCATATGCCTGACCCTACGCCTGACCTTCACTCAACGGATACGGAATTACACAAAGAGGTACCGAATCGGCCAGCAAGAAGGGGCGCATCCGACCGGATGCGCCCCTTGGAGGTCGAAACACCCCCTCCCTACCCCAGCCGCCCCGTTCCGCCCGACGGGAGGAGCGGGACATGACAAGCCGGAACGAAGGGCGACGGTGTCCCCCTCACCGGAACCGACCACCCGCTCGCCCGGACCGGCCGACACGCCGCCGGAACCGCCCGCCCCGCACCGCTCCCGCCGCGCACGGTCACCTGACCGGGAGGTGGTAGGCGATCCGGAAGCGGTCGGCGGGCACCACCACGTCCGCCGTCTCGACCGGGCGACCCGAGGCGTAGTACGTCCGCTCGATCACCATCACCACGTGTCCCGGCACACCACCGAGCGCCAGGAGCTCCTCCGCCAGCCCCGGGCGCGCGCCGACCTGCTCGGCCACGTTGTCCACGACGACGTCGATCGCAGCCATCCGCTCGACCACCCCGCAGCCGCCCAGGGGCCCCTCCTCCGGCAGCATCACCGGCGTGCGCCCCGTCACGGCGAGCGGCTCCCAGGAGGTCGAGAGCATCATCGGCTCCCCCGCCTCCCGGAAGGTGTACCTCGTCCGCATCACCCGGTCGCCCGGCTCGATGCCGAGGCGTTCGGCGACCTCCGCACTCGCCCCCTCCTGCTCGCTGCGGGACTCCCACGTCCCGCGCACCCCCTCCGCCGTCTGCTCCTGACGGAACGGACTGGCGCCGGTGGCCGACCGGTAGCCGGAGCGGGCGATCCGCCGCGGCACGGGACGCTCGCGCACATACGTGCCGGAGCCCGAGCGCCCCTCCACCAGCCCCTCGGCCATCAGCACCTTGCGCGCCTCCAGCGCGACGGTGTCCGAGACTCCGTACTCCTCGCGGATACGGGCCTGCGAAGGCAGGCGCGTATGCGGCGGCAGCAAACCGTTGACGATCTTCTCCCTCAGATCGCTTGCAACGCGCAGATACGCGGGCTGCTCACCGAAAGTCACAGGCCACTCCCAACAGGTTGACAGTCTGCGACAGCCTGACAACCGTCGGTTGTGGACCGCAAGCACAGGCCAAAGATTCACCCGATGTGATGATTCGCAGCCCACCCATGCATATCCGGCCGTCGGCCACCAGAAGGATCTCGGCCCTTCTCGATCCTCCCGCCCCTTCCTTCCCACCCCCCGTTTCCCGCAATCCCCCGCCCCTCGCCCCGGCCGCAGGACCGGCGGACGGGCCCCGGTCGACGGCGGGCCGATGAGCGCCGTCGAGCGGGGCCCGTGGCACCGGAAGCGGTCCCGCCGGGGGCCGTGGCGGAAAACGCGGCGGGGGGGGGGGGGGGGGGGGGGGGGGGGGGGGGGGGGGCGGGGGGGCGGCCGGGGGGGGCGGGGGGGCGGGGGCGCGGGGGGCGGGGGGGGGGGCGGGCGCCCGGGCGGGGGGGGGGCGCGCGGGCGCGGGCGGGGGGGGCGG
>NZ_JBIAQQ010000053.1:0-27905 GCF_042889165.1 Streptomyces sp. NPDC002669
GGGGGGGGTCGCCCCCCCGCGCGGTGGCGGGGGGTGCGCGGGGGGCGCCCCGGGGCCGGGGGGGGCCCCCGGGGCGGGGGCCCCGGGGGGCCCCGCCCCCCCCCGGGGGGGGGGCCCCCGGGCACGCCGTGTTCTGTCCGGCCGGCCGGGCCGCTCTGCCCTCCGATACCTGGTTTCGGCCCCGGGAACCTCGTATGCAGGAAGGGCCGTACTTCCGACCGAAGGAGCCCGTCGTGCGCGCCCAGGACAACGACAGGACGTCCGCCACCGCCCGGGGCCGGGTGCCGGCCCGTGCGACCCCGGCCGAGGACGCGGAGCTGCTGCCGGGTTTCTCCGCCCTGCAGAGCAGCATGGGGAACGAGGCGGTCGTGCAGCTGCTGCGCCGGGCCGGTCACGCCGGGGCGTGGGAGGAACAGCAGCACGACGGCGATGGCCACGAGCGGACGGCCGGGCATCCCCCGGTGCAGCGGTCCGCCGTCCATGACGTACTCCGGCGGAGCGGCCGGCCCCTCGACGAGGCCACCCGGGCCGACATGGGGGAGCGGTTCGGCGCCGACTTCTCCGACGTCCGGGTGCACGACGACGCGGCGGCCAGGGCGTCCGCGGCCGAGGTCGGAGCCCGCGCGTACACCTCCGGCAACCACATCGTGATCGGCGCGGGCGGTGGCGACGCCCACACCCTCGCGCACGAACTCACCCACGTCGTCCAGCAGCGGAAGGGGCCCGTCGCCGGTACGGACAACGGGGCCGGGCTGAGGGTGTCGGACCCCTCCGACCGCTTCGAGCGCGAGGCGGAGGCCAACGCGAGGCGGGTCATGAGCGGCGGCGCGACGGCGCGACGGGCCGAGCCGGCGGCCGACGCGGTGACCGGAGCCGCGGGAGGGGAGGCGGCGACGGTCCAGCGGATGCCGAAGGGCGAGTCCAGTAACCGGGGGCGGCGGGGCGGGGGGTTCAATCCGATAGGGAGGAACAAGCAGGGGAACAATCCGACCGCGGAGCAGGTGACCGAGAACGAATACGCGGTGAGGAAGCACGGAAAGTACTTTCAGGCGCCCTCGGAGGGCCGGGCGAACGAAAAGGTGAAGCACTACCTCATTCCTTGGAAGGAGGACAACCTCACCCTCGTGCTGGGAGTCAAGGGGCCCATCAGCCCCTATCCGGACCGAAGCGGCCGGCCGCAGGAAGCCTACGGTGGTGGGTTCCCGGCCCCGCCCGGCGGTACCAGCGAGATGTCCAACCAGGAAATGCGGGCCCTGCGCGGCGGTGGAGCGGGACAGGGCCCAGCGCACGGGATGCGCGACCACACGCTGGCCGCCGAGGTGGACCAGGAGCTGCTCCGGAGGTACCGCGTCCTGGAGACGGCGGAGATAACGGCCGTTCCGATCGGGGACGACAACTACCAGGTGTGGGAGGGGAATGTCTCGGCCATACCCGAGGAGGAGCGGCAGACGATTCCCACCGAGGGCAGGGAGGCGGATTCCTACCGGGAGAACGTGGGGACGTTCGAAGTGAGTCTGATCGACCTCTACCATTCCGGAATTCGCGCGGACACATCGAATGAATTGGTCCTGAACACGGTGGCCGACCTCGCGAGGGCCGTTTTCCCGGCGATATTGGGAAGCGATGAGCAGCGGGCCACCTACCTGAGTGCCGACAACTATCCCAATCAGGCGATCGCCGAACGCATCAAGTACTGGATCGGTTACTACGGAGCCTACGGCTGGCCCGCCGTGAACACCGGGGCGTGAGAGCCGCCCCGTGCCCGCCGCGCGCGCCGGGGCCGGGGACTTCGAACGGTGGATCGTGCGAACAATAGATCGTGCGAACTGGAGGGCGTACGGGGCGGTTTGATCAGGGCAGTATTCCGGCGTGCGATCAAGATCGAGGACGGGGGCCGACGGCCGGGGCTCCGCGGTGAGGGGCCCGGCCCTCAGGGGGCGGGGGCCTGAGGCTGCTCCCCGGTGCTCTCCCCGTGGCCCTCTCGGCTCTCCCGGCGCAGTCGCCGGTCCAGCGCCATGGACAGTTCGGCGTCCATCACCGCCCGTGCCAGCGGACGGAGTTGGGGCGGTTCGACCTCGTCGTTGTGTTCCCGCAGGACGCTCACGAAGAGTTCGGCGAGCGCGTCCGCGTGCTCGCGGACCCGGCGCCCCGTCGCCAGCACGGTGGCGAGTGGTACGCCCTCCCGCACCAGCTCGGACGACACCTCCAGCAGGCGGCGGCTGATGTGGACGATCTCGTCGCCGTCGGTGGCGAGGTAGCCGAGGTCGAGGGCGGTGGCGAGGTTCTCGGCGCTGGTCTCGTCCTGGAAGTAGTCCGCGAGCTGTTCGGGGGTGAGGCGGACCGGCGTCTCCTCGGTCGGCTCGCCCAGGCCCAGCACCTCGGCGACGTCCCGGCCGCTCTCGAAGGTACGGGCCAGGTCGGCGATCCCGGTGAGGGTGTGGCCGCGTTCCAGCAGGCCCGTGATGGTGCGCAGCCGGGCCAGGTGGTGGTCGTCGTACCAGGCGATGCGCCCTTCCCTGCGAGGCGGCGAGATCAGCCCGCGCTCCCGGTAGAAGCGCACGGTCCGCACGGGGATGCCGGCTTCCTTGGCCAGCTCCTCCATGCGGTATTCACGGTGCTCGCGTCCTTCAGCCACAGCCGAACCCTATGTTGTACCGCCGGTAACTTTCCCGCTCCGTACCCCTACCCATCGGTACGGAGCTGTTCTACTCTCCCAACAATGCCAGTGATTGCTGGCAGAGTCGTGTGACGTACCGCGGGAGGCGGCAGCATGGCCCAGCACGAGCACGTACGGGTGGCGGTGATCGGATCCGGATTCGGGGGCCTCGGGGCCGCGGTCCGGCTGCGCCGCGAAGGCATGACCGACTTCGTCGTCCTGGAACGGGCGGACTCCGTCGGCGGCACCTGGCGCGACAACAGCTATCCCGGCTGCGCCTGCGACGTACCGTCCCACCTCTACTCGTTCTCGTTCGCGCCCAACCCCGAGTGGCCGCGCACCTTCTCCGGGCAGAAGCACATCCGCGCCTACCTGGAGCACGTCGCCGACACCTTCGGGCTGCGCCCGCACATCCGGTTCGGCCATGAAGTAACGATCATGCGCTGGGACCGCGACGAGCTGCACTGGGTCATCGAGACGGCGAACGGGGTCACGCTCACCGCCGATGTCGTCGTCTCCGCGAGCGGTCCGCTCTCCGACCCGAAGATGCCGGACATCCCCGGCCTCGCCGACTTCCCCGGCAAGGTCTTCCACTCGGCCCGCTGGGACCACGACGCCGAACTGGCGGGCAAACGCGTCGCGATGGTCGGCACGGGCGCCTCCGCCATCCAGATAGTGCCCGCGATCCAGCCCGAGGTCGGCAGGCTGACCCTCTTCCAGCGCACCCCGCCCTGGGTCATGCCGCGCATGGACCGGAAGATCAGCGGCGCCGAGCGCTGGCTGCACCGCGCGGTCCCCGCCACCGGCACCGCCCGCCGCGGACTGCTCTGGGGCATACGGGAGTTGCAGGTCAGCGCCTTCACCAAACACCCCGGCGAGCTGGGCCTGGTCGAGAAAATAGCCAAGGCCAACATGGCGCGGTCCATCAAGGACCCGGAGCTGCGCGCCAAGCTGACCCCCTCGTACCGCATCGGCTGCAAGCGCATCCTGCTCTCCAACACGTACTATCCGGCGCTCGCGCAGCCCAACGTGGACGTGGTCGCCTCCGGCCTGGCCGAGGTGCGGGGCTCCACCGTCGTCGCCTCGGACGGTACGGAGGCCGAGGTCGACGCGATCGTCTTCGGCACCGGCTTCCACGTCACCGACATGCCGATCGCCGAGCGGGTGGTGGGCGCGGACGGCATCACGCTCGCCGAGTCCTGGAAGGACGGCGTGCAGTCGCTGCGCGGGGCGACCGTCTCGGGCTTCCCCAACTGGATGACGATCATCGGCCCCAACACCGGGCTCGGGAACTCCTCGATGATCCTGATGATCGAGTCCCAGCTGAACTACATGGCCGACTACCTGCGCCAGCTGAACGTGCTGGGCGGACGCGTCGCCCTCGACGCGCGGCCCTCGGCGCTCGGGGTGTGGAACCGCCGGGTCCAGGAGCGGATGAAGCGCACCGTGTGGAACACCGGCGGCTGCAACAGCTGGTACCTGGACGCCAACGGGCGCAACACCACGGTCTGGCCGGGCACCACCGCCGAGTTCCGCAGGCTGACGCGGTCGGTGGACCTCTCGGAGTACGAGGTCGTACGGGCGGCGAAGCAGCCGGCCGGGCCGGCCGTCGGGCGGCAGCGCGGCGCGCAGGAACCGGCCACCGGGAAGTCCGGCGGGAAGGCCGTCGCCGAGGAGGTCGCGGGATGAGCCGGCTGCTGCGGCGCGACGACGTGCCGCCGGTGCCCGCGCGCGAGCTCACCGTCCGCTCCGCCGACGGCGCCCGCATCCACGTCGAGGTGCACGGCCCGGACGGGGCCCCCGCCGTGGTCCTCGCGCACGGCTGGACGTGCAGCACCCGCTTCTGGGACGCGCAGACCAGGGCCCTCGCGGCGGACCACCGGGTCGTCGTCTACGACCAGCGGGGCCACGGCGGTTCGCCGGCGGTCGACCGCGGCGGATACGGCACCGACGCCCTCGCCGACGACCTCGAAGCGGTACTGGCCGCCACCCTCGCACCGGGGGAGAAGGCCGTGCTCGCCGGGCACTCCATGGGCGGCATGACGATCATGGCCGCCGCGCAACGTGCCGGGCTGCGCGAGCACGCCGCCGCCGTACTGCTGTGCAGCACCGGGAGTTCGCGGCTGGCCGCCGAGTCGGTCGTGGTGCCGATGCGGGCCGGAGCGGTACGGACCCGGCTGCACCGCGCGATCCTCGTGGCGTCGGCCCCGCTGGGACCGGTCACTCCGATTACCCGGCGGGTGCTCAAGTACGCCACGATGGGAGCGGGATCGGCCCCGGAGCGCGTGGAGACCTGCGCCCGGATCGTGCACGCGTGCCCGAGGAAGGCCAGGGCCGCCTGGGGACACGTGCTCGCGGACCTCGATCTCGACGCGGGCGTACGGGAGTTGCGGGTGCCCACGGCGGTGATCGCGGGCACCGCGGACCGGCTGACGCCGCTCGGGCACGCGCGGGCGATCGCGGCGGCACTGCCCCAGGGCCTGGGGCTCACCGAGCTGACGGGGATGGGACACATGACGCCGGTGGAGGCACCGGAGGCGGTCACGGAGCGGATCCGGGAACTCGTCGCCGCGTACCTCCCGGCGGGCGGGGCGACGGGAACGGACACCGCGCACCCGGACGCGGGCGCGGACACGGACGGCACGGCCGAGAAGGAGGAGGTCGCATGAGCGGCAGGCGGAGTCTCGAAGGGCAGGTCGTCGTCGTCACGGGCGCGGCGCGCGGCGTGGGCGAGCTGCTGGCCCGCAAGCTCTCGGCGCGCGGCGCGAAGCTCGCACTGGTGGGCCTGGAGCCGGACGAGCTGAAGAAGGTCTCCGAGCGGCTGCACGCGGAGAGCGACCACTGGTTCGCGGACGTCACCGACCACGAGGCGATGGCACGCGTCGCCCAGGAGGTGAAGGCGCGGTTCGGGAAGGTCGACGTCGTCGTCGCCAACGCCGGTGTCGCGGCGGGCGGTCCGTTCGTCGACTCGGACCCCGACGCGTGGCGGCGGGTCATCGAGGTCAACCTGATCGGCGGCGCGGTGACGGGGCGGGCGTTCCTGCCGGTGCTGATGGAGAGCCGCGGGTACTTCCTCCAGATCGCCTCGCTCGCCGCGATGACCCCGGCGCCGATGATGACCGCGTACTGCGCGTCCAAGTCGGGCGTGGAGGCGTTCGCCCACAGCCTGCGGGCCGAGGTCGGCTACCGCGGGGTGAAGGTCGGGGTCGGCTACCTCTCCTGGACCGACACGGACATGGTGCGGGGCGCCGACCAGGACGACGTGATGCGGGAGTTGCGGCAGCGGCTGCCCTGGCCGGCGAACCGCACCTACCCGCTGGGTCCCGCGGTCGACCGGATCGTGGCCGGCATCGAGCGCCGCTCCCCGCACGTGTACGCGCAGTGGTGGCTGCGCGGGATGCAGTCCGTGCGGGGCTACCTGCCCTCGGTGATAGGCGTCGTCGGCCAGCGCGAGGTCCGGAAGTTCGGGTCGCGGCTGGACGGCGTCAGCAAGGGACTGGTGGGCGCCGGGGGCGCGGCCGACCGGGACGCGAGGGCGGCGCGCACGCAGAGTGACTGATCGACATGCGGTGGGTGCGGAGGACTGCGAGGCTGGAGGAGGTCCTCACGGACCGTCCCCCACGCACCCACGAGGAGTGAACGGCATGGGCATCGCAGACCAGTTCAAGGACAAGGCGCAGCAGCTCGCCGACGAGGCGAAGCGGAAGATGGACGAAGGCCGGGAGGAGGGCCGCGAGCGGACGCAGGACGCGTCCGAGCGGGCCTCGGAGACGTCGCGGCAGGGCCGCGACACGGCCCGGGACACCGCGGACGACATCCGCGGGCGCCGCGACCGCTGACGCCGTTCCGCGACTGCTGACCCGGCCTCCGCGCTGACGCGTTCCGCGGCTTCGCGCATGGTTCGTGTCCGCCGCTCCGGCGAGTCGAAGGGTGCGTCCGGGAGACCGGGCGCACCTTTTCGGCATGCGTACGGCACTTGCTTCGGCCCGCGCCTCGGCATGAGTACGGCATGCGTACGGCAGGGCCGGGCGTGCCCCGGTGCCCGGACTTCCCGATGCTTTCCCGGTCCCCCGGGTCAGCCGGTGAAGCACTCGGGGCGGCTGCCCGGTACCTCCAGACAGATCCGGGTGCCCGCCCCGCTGTCGCCCGCCGCCATCGGGGTGGCCAGGTACTGCCCGGTGTCACGGCCTCCCGTGGCCGTGACCTGCTGGGTGCGCCCGGTCGGCAGGGACAGCTCGACCCGGTCGCCCGGCCGCAGCCCCGTGGTGCGCACCCACAGGGTGCGGCACAGCGCGGCGTGGCGGAGCTCCAGGCGCCGCCCGTCGGACGCGATGTGGGTGGCGAGGGTGGTGATCATTCCGGCCCCGCCGCAGCCCATGGCCACGGGGTTCTTGCCCTCGCAGCCGTCGGCCCTGCACCCGGGGTTGCGCACGGGAGGTTCCGTGACGGAGTGGGGCCGCACGCCCTCCGGCTCCGCGCCGGGGCGGGCGGTCCCGAGGAACGCGGTCCCGGCCAGCCCGGCCGCCACCACCCCGGCGACGGCCGCGGCCACCGCCCACCGCCGCACGCCCGCACGGGCGGCGGGGGCGGACGGGGTGGCGGCGAGACGTTCCGGGTCGGCCTCCGCCGGTGCGTCCGGGGACTTCGGCGCGGACACGGGCCGCGCCCGGCCGCTCCACTCGGCGTCCGCCAGTTCCCAGAGGGCCAGCAGCCGGCCGGGCGGCGTCCCGGTGAGCGCGCACAGCGCCTCGACGGCCTGGCGGGGTGCGGGCTTCTTGCCGTTGAGGTACCGCTCCCAGGACGACTTGCTGTACGGGGTACGGGCCGCCAGCGCGGCCAGGCTCAGCCCGGACCGCTCCTTGACGCCCCGCAGCTCCTCCGCCAGTTGACCGCCCACGGTGGAAGCAGTCATCTGCGCAGCTCCCTCCAGGTGTCCGGGCCGATGATGCCGTCGACGACCAGGTGGTGGGCCTGCTGGAACTTCTTCGCGGCGCCCTTGGTCCGTTCGTCGTACAGCCCGTCGAAGACGCCGGGGTCGAAGCCCTTCTCGCGCAGCAGGCACTGGGCCTCCACCACGTCGAAACCGGTGCTGTTGATGTCGAGCAGCATCTCGCGGGTGTCGCTGTGCCCCGCCCGCAGCCTGCCGTCCTTCCGCTGCACCGCGCACTCGTAGGTCTGGCCGCGCAGGTACCCCGTTCCGGCCGCCACGGGTCCGGTCTTCTTCTTCGCCGGGGCGTCGTCGTCCCACGCCCGTGCCGTCAGCAGCCCGGCCCCGAAGGACACGGCGACGGCCAGGACCACCGCGGCGACCAGCCACCCCAACGGCACCGTGCGGCCCGGCCGCCGGGACTCCGGCTGCCGCTGTTCCGGTATCGGCTCCGGTTCCGGCTTTGGTTCCGGCTCCGGCCCGGGAGCAGCGGCCGAGGCCGTCTCCCGTTCCTGCTCGGGCTCCGGCTCCGCTTCCCGGGCGGGTTCGAGGGGCCGCGCGGACTTGGGCGACGCCGACGGGGCATCGTCCGTGGACCCGGCCGCGGTCGCCCTGGGACGGGACCGCTCGGCGACGTCGTACAGCACGAGCAGACGCGTCGGCTCCGTGCCGCAGACCCGGGCCAGTTCCTCGACGGCCTTGCGCGGTACGGGCTTCTTCCCGTTCAGGTACCGCTCCCACGAGGAACGGCTGTAACTGGTCCGGCCCGCCAGCGCGGCCAGGCTCAGATCGCTGTGGTCCTTCAGCCTGCGCAGTTGGACGAGCAGTTGGCGTTCGCTGCTGGAGATCTCTGCGGGCAGCTCTTTCCATCGCGGCATGCGGCTTCCCCCCGATGCTTTCCGGCCGATGCCATAAATAGTGAGGCATAGGGGCCACACAGAAGAAGTCGTGGCGTGTCGGCCATGGAGCATCGTCCCACGACTGCGCCCGGGGAAGACACGTCCCAGCAGGTCAGAGCAGGAAACGTCCCACGCCGACCCAGATCGTCCAGCAGGTCTGGCCCTGCGGAAGTTGGCGCATCAGAGTCGTTGTCGAGCCCGGGTCCGGGCTGCTGCCGGAGGCCGGTGCGAAGAAGGACGGGGGTCTACTTCGTACCGGCCGGTCGGCCACGCGACCGGGTCCGGGAACCTGCCGTGCCCCGGGTTATCTTGCTCGGGCACGGGGCCGTTCCCACGAACGGGCCGACAGGGCGTCCCGGGCAGGGAGTCGATCACATGGACGCACAGGACACGCGGGACGGCCGCGACGAGCAGGACGCGCGGGACGCGCAGGACACGGCCGGGCGGCTGCGGGCCATCGGCGACGAACTGTCGGACCGCTTCTACGAGCGTGCCGACGTGGTGCGGACGCTGCTGGTGGCGCTGCTGGCCGGACAGCACTCGCTGGTGCTCGGCCCGCCCGGAACGGCGAAGTCCGAGATGGCCCGGGAGCTGACGGGCCGGATCGAGGGGGCGTCCTACTGGGAGATCCTCCTGTCGAAGTTCACCGCGCCGACGAGGATCTTCGGCCCCGTGGACGTCGCCGCGCTGGCCCGGGGCGAGTACCGCCAGATTTACGACGGCCGCGCCACCACCGCGCACATCGCGTTCATCGACGAGATCTTCAAGTGCTCGACGGCGGCGCTGAACGAGACGCTGGGCTACCTCAACGAGCGGATCTACCACCCCGAGAGCGGCGGCGCCCCGATCCATTGCCCCCTGATCGGGGCGATCACGGCGAGCAACGAACTGCCCGGCGGGGAGGATTCGGCCGCGATCTACGACCGGCTGCTGGTACGGATCGAGGTCGGCTACCTGACGGACCCGTCGAACTTCGCCGCGCTGATCCGTTCCGCCGTCGGCCGCCCGGAGGCACCGGCCCGGACCACCGTCGAACTGGCCGCACTGCAGCACGCCGTGACCGCGTCCGTCCCGGCCGTCGACGTCCCCGACCCGATCGTGGACGCGGTGTGCACGCTGCGGGCCGCCCTGCGCCGCAAGGAACTCGTCGCCTCCGACCGCCGCTGGCGGCAGGCGGTGGGCCTGCTCCAGGCGTCCGCGTACCTGGACGGCCGCCCGGCGGTCTCCGAGTCCGACCTGGCGGTGCTGACCCACGTGCTGTGGGATTCCCCCGCCCAGCGCCCGACCGTCGAGCGGGAGGTGCTGCACCTGGTCAACCCCGACGCCAAGGAGGCGCTCGACCTGTCCGACGTCATCGACGAGCTGGAGACCCAACTCGACGCCATGGCCGGACAGTCCCGCGAGGCGCTGAGCGACTGGGTCATCAAGAACGCCCACAACAAGCTCGCCAGGTCGGGGAGGCGGCTGGAGGAACTGCGCGGGGAAGCGGCGGCGGCCGGCCGCTCCACCACCGCCATCGACCGGGTCATCGGCCGTCGGCGCGCCCTTCGCACCCGCGTCCTCACCGAGGCCCTCGGCATGGACGCGAGCACGGTGCAGGCCGAACTCTGAGAGGCGGGGGCGAGGACCATGGACGGCTTGCCGGGCAGGCTCGACGAGCTGAGGCTCCGCGCCGGGAAGCGGCCGGCCCCGCCCGCCGCGCCCCCCGAGCGGCACACCGCAGCCGTGATCGCGGACCGGTTCGAGCGGATCGTCTGGCGCGACACCTGCGACCGGTCGGCCGGACTGCGCGAGCTGGCACGGGAGTTGAGCGGGCTCCACGCGTACGCCACCGAGCTCCTGGCCGATGTGTTCCTGGCCGCCCACCAGCCCGTCCCGAGGCTGCGCGACCCGGCGGAGATGGACCCCTCCCGGCTGGTCGGCCACCGGATCGTCGCCGCGCTGATGGAGTCGCCGGACTTCGCCGAGCTGCGCCGGGAGACCACCGGCGACGCCTACGCCGCAGCCATGGCCGTGCTCGCCCAGGCCACCGAACTGCGCCGGCTGCTGGAATGCTCCCAGGACGCCCGGCGACGGGCCGAGCGGGCGGGAAGGGCCCGGCAGGACGCCGAGGACGCGGCGGACGCCGTGGGCGAGGCGCTGCGATGGGCCGCCGACGCGGCCGACGGGGACGGCACCGTGCCCGCCCCGGCCGCCGACGCCGTCCGCCGGGCGGTCGAGGCCGCCGAGATCACCGGGGCCGCCGCCCGGCAGGCCGCCCGGGACGCCGAACAGGCCCTCGCGGCGGCGGCCCCCGCCGTCCGGACCGCCGCACGGAAGGCCACGGCACGGGCCGCCGGGACCGTGCGGGAGGAGGCGGCGCTGATGCGGGCGTGGGGCGTCACCCCCGGCGAGCTGGAACGCATGCCGTTCGACCGGCGCGCCCGGCTCGCCGAGCGGCTGCGCACCGGCCGGCTCGCCCGATGGGCCGAACTGATCGGCCGCTTCCGGCAGATGGCCGAGGGCGAACGCGCCCGCAAGGTGGAGAACACCGCCGGGGAACTGGTCGGCGTCACCCTCGGCGACGACCTCACCCGCATCGTCCCCTCCGAACTGGCCGACCTCGCCCTGCCCGGACTGCGCGCGGTGTTCGCCGCCCGCTACGCCGCCGGGGAGCTGATGCTCCACGACAGCCGGGGCGAACAGGGCACCGGCAAGGGAGCCGTCGTCGCGTGCGTGGACACCTCGCACTCCATGTACGAGACGGGCCCCGGCGGAGTCCCCCGCGAGGCGTGGGCCAAGGCGTGCGCACTGGCCCTGCTGGACCAGGCCCGCCACGCCCGGCGCGACTTCGTCGGCATCCTGTTCTCCGCCGCCGACCGGCTCCGGGTCTTCCGCTTCCCGGCCGACGGGCCCGCCGACATCGACCGGGTCGTCGACTTCGCGGAGTCCTTCCTCGGCGGCGGCACCAGCTACCAGGCGCCCCTGAGCGCGGCGGCCGACCTGCTGGCGGAGGAGTTCGACGACACCGCCCGCGCACGCGGCGACATCGTGCTGCTCACCGACGACGAGTGCGACGTCACCGAGGAGTGGACGCGCGGCTGGAACGAGGCCAGGAACCGGCTGGGCTTCCGCGTCTTCGGCATCGCCGTCGACGCCCCGCCCGCCGCCGAGGAGGGCTCGGTCCTGGACGCCCTGTGCGACAACCTCCGCGCCGTCGAGGACCTCACCGACGTCCACGCCGCCGCCGACCTCTTCCGCGTGATCTGACGGGCCGGTCGCGACGGCCCGTGCGGCACAGCTGCGGAACGGCCTCTCACACGGGCGGGACCCCGTGTTTGCGGGACGGCGGGAGCCACGCGCGACCGGCCCGGGGGAGTGCGCGAGAGCGCCGTCAGCGGTGCCTGGCGTTGATGACCAGGGCCCTGAACACCGCCGACGGGCTCAGGAAGTGCCGCGGACCGACCAGGCGGGCCGCGAACAGGTACATGTGCCGGGCCATCGACACGTCGCGCGCCGCCGCCGAGAACATCAGCCGTTCCCCGGGGTTGAACGGGCGGGACCTGGCGTAGTCGACGGCCAGGCGCTGGTGGCCGCTCAGCCGGCGCCGGTGGGTGCGGGCGTACGCCGCGAGCGACCTGTCGAGGTCGTCGTCGCTCCGGCCGGCCGCGGCCGGGGCGACCGCCTCCGTCAGCCACTTCGCGGACTGCAGGGCCCACCCGCACCCCACGCCCCACAGGGGATCGCCGGTCAGGGCGGCGTCGCCGATGAGCGCGATGCCCGGGGCGGTCGGCCTGCGGCTGTGGAGCGGGTAGTCGACCGTGCCGATGAACTTCGTGACGCGCTCGGCGGAGTCGACGGGCGGTGCGTCGGGCAGGGCGCGGACGAAGTCGAGGAAGCTGCCCTCCGGGTCCGCCCTGAAGGCCGGCAGCCGCTTCTTGTCCGGAAGCACGGCGAGGACCGTCACCCCGTCGTCGTTCGGGAACGCGTACGCCATGTCGGGTTCGAGGAACCAGGTCTGTCCGATCCCGCCGTGCAGCGGGAGGCCGCGGAAGTGCGCCAGGTAGCCGAACCGCGCGTTCTCGTACTGCTTGGCGGGTATCCCGGCGGACTTCGCCACGGCCGAGTCCTTGCCGTCGGCGCCGATCACCAGCCGGGCCCGGATCTCGCGCTCGCCCCGCGGCGTCGCCGCCCGCACCCCCACCGTCCGCCCGGCCTCCCGGACCAGCCCGGTCACGCGGTGGCCGGTGAGCAGTTCGACGCCGGGGGTCTGCGCCGCGCGGGCCCTGATCAACGGGTCGAGGGTGCTGCGCCGCACGTTGTACCCGTGCGGCAGCTCGGGTCCCGGGTACGCGGCATGCGGCTCGATCCAGCCCCAACGGGTGTACCAGCGGGCATCGTTGCGGACGGCCCCGGCCTTTTCGAGCTCGGGTACGAGGCCGAGCTCGTCCAGCACCGGACGGGCGTTGGCCGTGATGGAGTGGGTGCACAGCACCTTGTACGCCTCGGGGTCCGAGCGGCGCTCCAGCAGCGCGACGCGGACACCGCGCCGGGCGAGCAGGATCGCGGCGGCGCTGCCGGCGAGACCGGAGCCGCTGATGACGACGTCGTAGTCGTGCCCCGCGCCGCCGGGCCTCGTGCCCTCGCTCTTCGTCATGCGCCGATCGCCCCTTCGGTTCGTGCCGGTCGCGGGAGTGGAGCGGAAGTGCTGCGGTGCCCCTTCTGTCAGGCACATGTCGAAGTGTAGGGAGTCGAAGAGCTGAAGAGCCGGTGATCGGGTGTCACGGAGGCCCGGAACCGAGCAGGGTGAAGGCCCCGTACGCCCCCGACGCGAGCGCCGCCGCACCCACCACGGCCGCCGCCGGGACCGTCCGCCACCGGGCGCCCGCCAGGGCCACCGCGGCGGGCAGCAGCAGCGGGAACGCGGGCATCATCAGCCGGGGCCTGGAGCCGAAGTAGCCGGACCCGATCAGCGAGATCACGACCACCAGGACGCAGTAGGCGATCACGGGCAGCGGCTGGCGCGGCCGTTGCCGTACGCACAGCCACACCACCCAGAAGAGGAAGGCGAAGGCCGCGCACAGGCCGAGCCCGGCGAAGACGTCGCGGCCGAACTGTTCGCCCACGAACGCGGCCAGCGCCGCCCCTCCGTCGATCCGGTTGTTCCAGCCCGCCTGGACGTCGAAGTACGCGAACGGGTGCCCCTCGCGCACGGCCACGAAGACGGTGTACGCCAGCCAGCCCAGCGGGGCCAGGCACGCGCCCGCCACCATCCGCCGGTGCCTCCGCAGCGGTACGCCCTCGCGCCGCGCGGTCACCAGCCGCCACAGCGCGGTGAGGCCGATCGCCGCGATCAGCGCGACCGCGACCGGCCGCGTCAGCCCGGCGCCGGCGCACAGCACCCCCGCCGTGATCCACCGGTCGGTCAGGACGGCGTACAGCGCCCAGGCCGCCAGCGCCGTGAACAGCGTCTCGGTGTACGCCATGGACTGCACGAACGCCGTCGGGTACACCCCCCACAGCACGGCCAGCAGCGTGCCCGCCCGCCGCCCGTGCAGCCGCGTGCCCACGGCGAAGATGCCCCAGGCGGCGACGAGCGAGGAGAGCCACGACACCACCAGCCCCGCCCCGGCCGTGCCGAGCGGCGGGACCAGGCCGGCCAGCCCCCGCTCCAGCGCCGGCAGCAGCGGGAAGAAGGCCAGGTCCGAGTGGAGGGACCCGTCCGGGAGCCGGACCTCGTAGCCGTACCCGTGCTCGGCGATCCGCTGGTACCAGACGGAGTCCCAGCGCCCCGTGAGCCGGTGCATCCCGTCCTTGCCGGTGGCGGCGGCGCCGATCAGCAGAATCGCGACGCCGACGAACCGCACGGCGACGTAGCCCAGCAGCGCGGGCGCGGCGAGCCGGAGCGAGACCGCCGACGGACCGGACACGGAATCCGGCCGGGGGGCGGCAGCCCGGGGGAGGGGCACGTCCTTGATCTCGGGCATGCCGGAAGTATCGCGCGTCGGCGATCGCCGCCCGGCAGCGGCTCCGGCTCCGGTTTCGGTGGTTCTGCCCTCGCGATGGCATCGAGCAGGCCGTTTTCCTCCCTCCTTCCGGCTTCTCGCAGCGCTGTTGTGGATGCTCGGTGCTGGCGCGATCTCATCTCTATTCAGTTCAGTGGTGACAGTTTGTGTGTAGCTTGTGACCGCTTGCATGGGAAGTGTGGGTGTCGTGGGTCATTCGTGACTCATGAGGGGGCCCTGGGGAGGGACGGCGTGCGCATGCGCGGCGAACGGTTCGGAACAGGTGTGTCCACACGGTGGCGAGCGATCACGGTGGGGGTGCTGGGGCTGGCCCTGTCGGTCGGGCTGGTGCCCGCGGAGGCGGCTCCGTCCGATCCCTCGTCGGCAGCGGCCACACGGACTCGGGGCGGCACCCTCGACGACTCGACGCCCGTCGGCAGCCCGGCGGGGCCGACCGCGCCCGCGGCCGCCGAGCCGACCACGGACAACGCGGTGTACGCCTACGACGCGGCATCCCGCCTCGTCGGTGTCACGGACCCGGACGGCGAGACCGCCCGCTACCGCTACGACGCGGCGGGCAACCGCCTCGGTGTGGACCGTTTCGCGTCGAGCTCCCTGTCGGTTCTCTCCCTGGTTCCTGTTCGTGCCGCGTCGGGCGAGAGCGTCACCCTTTCCGGCACGGGGTTCTCGGCAACGGCGGCCTCCAACACGGTCTCGTTCGGAACGAAGACCGCTGCGGTCACGTCGGCGTCGGCCACCCGGCTGGTGGTGACCGTTCCCGAAGGCGCGGCCAAGGGCCCGGTCTCGGTAGCGGTCGGCAGCGGCAGCGCAACGTCGACGGAGACCTTCACCCCGGCGCAGGGCAAGCCCGTCGTCACCTCGTATGCGCCGACCTCCGGGCCGCCGGGGACGGAAGTGGTGCTCTCCGGGTCCGATTTCGCGTCCGCGGCGACGGACAACGTCGTCCGCTTCAACGGCGGCAGGATCGCAGAGGTCGTCGAACGCACCGACACGGCTCTGACGGTGAAGGTCCCCGCAGGCGCCAAGGCGGGGCGGATCACGGTCGAGACCCCTGACGGTCAGGAGGTGGCTCCCGACTACTTCGATGTTCCCCTGGAGGGAAACGAGTTCGAGACAACTGTTGGTACGTCGCCGACCGATGAGAATCCGCCGTCGGTCTCGATCTCGGCCTCCGACAAAAGAGCCCGGGTGCTGATCGATGCCGATGCGGGCGACTTGCTGAGCTTCCACCTCTCCGGCTTGACGTTCAAGGGCGACCTGCGGTTGCGGATGGTCTCTCCCCAGGATGTCGAGCTCGACGACGTCCGGGTGAGTCCCGGCAAGCTCTTCGACTGGGATCTCACCGACCTGCCGGTCTCCGGAACGTATTCCCTGGTCATCGAGCCGTACAGCTCAAGCACGGGGCCGGGGACCATCACGGTCACCGCATCTCTGCCCCTGGAGGCCGACCAGCTCTCGCCGACCGACGCGACGCCTGCCGAGGTCAGCCTCAACAGGCCGGGGCAGAGGGCGCGAGCCGCCTTCGAGGCCCAGAAGGGCGACGACCTTTCGATCGGTGCGCTCGACAGCGCCTTCACCGGCGCGGCCATTGTCACGGTGCAGATGCCGTCCGGGGAGACTGTCGGCTTGGGAGGGACCTACGTTCCCTCCGGAGCTTCCGCAACAGTCGAGTTGGAGAACCTGCCGGAGACGGGAACCTACACCGCCACCGTCAACCCCGACCCGGGGGTCACAGGAACACTGAGGCTTCTGCTGTCGGCAGACATCAAGGTCTCCCTTTCACCGGACGCGGCATCCGTACCGGTGGTGGCGCGACGTGGGCAACGGGTGCGAGCGGAGTTCACCGCCCCGTCCGGCGGAATCGTGGGACTCGGCCTCACCGACGTGACCATCCCGATGAATTCGTCCCTCCAGGCACAGGCCGCCGACGGGAATCTCGTCGGAGGGTACGGAACCGTCATCGCGAACAGTGGCGGCAGTCTGCACCTGAACGGCCTGACCCCTGGAGACGAATACACAGCGGTGCTCCAGACGTATGCGGCCTCCGCTGGATCGATGAAGTTCTGGCTCTCGACTCCGGTGACAGCCGCGCCCCTCACCACCAGCAGCCCCAGCACACAAACGGAACTGACACGGCCGGGGCAGCAGCTCATCATTCCCGTCCTTGCCGCGGACAGCAGTGGGATCTCGGTCGTCCTGTCCGGACCGAACGCGATGCAGGGCGGCAACATCGCAAGAGTCACCCCCGACGGCCAGGTCGTGAACGGCGCCGGATACATCGGTGGAACATCGGGAGAGGCCGGAGTGGCTCTTCCCACGCCCCTGCCCGAGGGAACACATCTGCTTCTGGTCCAGCCCTTGCGTACGACCGCGGGCACTGTGACCGCAACGAGGGTGGCCGGGGTGAACGCCGGAACACTGACGCTGGGTGGTGCCAAGCAGACGGCGACGGTCTCCCAGCCGTACGTGCACGCCTACTTCACCTTCACAGTCGAGTCGGAGAACGGGGCCGAACCCGATCTTGAGATCGAGGCACCGTCACCGTTCGACTGGATCGCGGAGCTGATCGATTCATCAGGGAAACAACGAGGCTTTGCATACCTGCCCAAAACAGCCCCCTCGGCGTCCTTCGGCTACTTGGACCCGGGCACGTACACCTTGGTGATCGAGCCGCTAGGCCCGGCGACCGGTCAGATCACTCTCGGTCTCAAGGACGGATCCGCCGCTGCGGCGAGCGGTGGTGGCGACACGAGCAAGGCGGGGATCGTTCCCGTGGGGGCGGACGCCTGGCAGCCGGGCAAGCAGCAGAAGGCAGGCCGGGACTGGGTGACAGGCCGCGGCGACGGGCCGAAAGCGCCCCGGAAACTTCGTGCGCCCCCGGGCAGGACGGCGTTGACCGGTCACGTGCTGAAGCTGGACGGGAAACCCCTCGCGAAGGTCACCGTCTCCGTCGGCGACAAGACGGCCAGAACCGATTCCCGCGGCAGGTTCTTGCTGGCCGGCATCAGTCCCGACGCGAAGACCCTGGTGGTCGACGGCTCGACGGCCAACACGAGAAAGCGGCAGTACGGCCGCTTCGACATCCACATCGGCCCGAAGCGCGGCCAGAGCGTCGACCTCGGATTTCCGGTCTGGATGACGCCCCTCGACACCAGGAACACGGTGAGCTTCGCCGCCCCGGCGAAGTCCGACGTCGTGCTGAGGACCCCGAAGATTCCCGGGCTCGAAGTCCGCATCCCCAAGGGTTCGGTGGTCCGGGACGAGAAGGGCAAGCCGGTCACGGAGCTGGGGATCACCGCCATACCCATCGACCGGCCGCCGTTCCCGCTGCCCGAGAACAGCGTCGTGCCGGTGTACTTCACCGTGCAGCCGGGTGGCACGTACGTCTTTCCCAAGGGCGCGCAGGTCATCTATCCGAACTACACACGCGAAGCCCCCGGCACCCGCGTGGAGTTCATGGACTACGACCCGAAGAAGAAGGGCTGGTACGTCTACGGGCACGGGAAGGTGTCCGAGGACGGCCGCCAGGTCGTGCCCGACGCCAAGACACGGGTCTGGGCCTTTCACGGCGCGATGTTCAACATCCCCGACTGGCTTCCCTGGGACCTGCCATGGGTGAAGGACGCCTTCGACTGGCTGTCCGGCGACCCCGTCGACCTGTCCACCGGAATGCTCACCGACTCGCGTACCGACCTGGCCGTGTCCGACTCCCGTGGTTCGGCGGAGATCACCCGGACCTACTGGCAGGGCGACACACGGACCCGTGCCTTCGGCATCGGGCGCGACCTCTCCTACAACGTCTTCCTGCACTCGAAGAAACAGTACGAACAGGTCGACCTGTATCTGCCCGGCGGTCAGTCGGTGCCCTTCGTACGCACCTCGCCCGGGACGGGCTACTCCGACGCGGTCTTCGAACCCGTCGGAACCCCGTCCGGATACCACGGCACGAAGATCGTGTGGGGCGGTGACAGGGCGTGGCACATGAAGTTCCGTGACGGCACCACCTGGATCTTCCCCCAGTACGCGCCCCTGAAGGAGATACGCGACCGGCACGGCAACGCCGTGCAGCTGACGCGAGCCGGCGACAAGGGCGAGATCACGCAGATCTCCACCCCCGGCGGCCGCTGGATCTCCCTCGCCTACGACACCCAGAAGCGCGTCACATCGGTCCGGGACAATGCGGGCCGCACGACCGAGTACACCTACGACACCACCGGCCGCCTGGCCACCGTCAAGGACCCGGCAGGCAAGATCAGCCGCTACACGTACGACGGCACGTCCAACCGCATCAAGACAGCGGTGGACGCCCGCGGCATCACCTACATGTCCAATGTCTACGAGAGCGGGCGGGTCAAGGAGCAGACGCTCACCGAAGGTGCCAAGTACACCTTCGCGTACACGCTGACCGGCGCGGGCAAGGTGACCTCCACAACGGTCACGCAGCCCGGCGGCTCCCTGAGGCGGGTCGAATTCGACGCCGACGGCTACGGAGTCAAGGACACCCGGGCACACGGCAGCACCCTGGCCCGCACCACCCAGTACCACCGGGGGCCCCGCCACCGGGTGGACGCGGTCACCGACCCGTACGGCCGTCGCACCGAATTCACCTACGACGCCAACGGATACGTCACCCGCACCACCGAGCTCGCGGGTACGCCACAGGCACGCCAGTCCGGCACCGCGGTCTACGACGGTCCGTACGACCAGCCCACCGCCCTCACCGATCCGCTGGGCAACACCACCACCCTCGGCTACGACGCCGTGGGCGACCTGCGGAAGGTGACCGACCCCGAAAAAAGGGAAACCACTCTCACCTACACCTCCGACGGGCAGGTGAAGACGGTGACCGACGCCTCCGAGGCGGTGACCGAGTACACCTACCTGAACGGCGAGATGGTGTCGGTCAAGGACGCGGAGGGCCGCACCAGTGGCCAGTTCCTCGACGCGGCGGGACGGCCGTCCGCTCTGACCGACGCGGCAGGATCCCGCACGACGCTCACGTACGACTCCCTCAACCAGACCCGCAGGATCACCGATCCGCTCGGCCAGGTCACCGCTCTGGACTACGACGAGAACGGCAACCTGACCACCCTCACCGACGCCCGCCAGAACGCCACCGTCTGGGCGTACGACAACGCGGACCGGGCCAAGTCGGCGACGGACCCGCTCGGAGCACAGGCGCTGTTCGCCTATGACGCCGCAGGCAACCTGGCGAAGGTGACCAGCCGCTCGGGCCAGGTCGCCACCACCGAGTACGACCTGCTGGGACGGGCGAAGAACACCAAATACGGCGTGAACGTGGCCGGCACGGCCGAGTCCACCGTCACCTACGCCTACGACGCGGTCGACCTGCCGAAGACGATCACGGACACCCAGGCGGGGACACAGACCCTCGGATACGACGAGTACGACCGGACGAAGACGGTCACCGGACCCACCGGCACGGTCTCCTACGTCTACGACGCGGCGGATCGACGCAAGGAGATGACCGTAGCCGGGAAGACCACGCTCTACGGCTACGACACCTCGAGCATCCTCACCTCCGTCACCTCCGGCGACCAGAGGGTCACCTTCGGCCTGGACGCGGTGGGCCGCGAGAAGACCGCCGCACTGCCGGGCGGGATCACCCGTACCACCACCCTGGACAAGACAGGCACCATCAAGAACATCGGCTACACCAAGGGCGCGGCCGACATCGGTGACCTCTCCTACGCAAGGGATGTACGCGGTCTCCAGACCGGCCTGTCCGGCACTCTCGCCTCGGTGGCGCTTCCGGCGGCAGAGACGGGCGCGGTGTTCGGGAAGGACAACCGGCTCACCACCTTCAACGGCCGCTCCTTCACCTACGACGCGGACGGCCGGCTCAAGACCGACGGGAAACGCACCTACACCTGGAACGCCCGCGGCCAGCTGGCCGGACTCACTGCCACCGGCGGGGCTTCGAGCCTGTTCACGTACGACGCACTGGGCACACGCGCCACCACAACCCTCGGCGACACCACCAAGAAGTTCCTGACCGACGGCTCCAACCCGCTGGTGGAACAGGACGCCACAGGAGGCGAAACGGCCACGGTCGCGACGTCCGGTCTGGACGAGTACCTGACCCGCACCGAGAACAACGCGACGCAGATCTACCTCACCGACGCGCTGGGCACGGTCGTCGGCCTGGCCGACACCGACGGCACGGTCACCACCCGCTACACCTACGACCCCAATGGCCAGTCCACGACCTCGGGCGTCGCGTCCTCCAACCCCTACACCTTCACCGGACGCGAGTCCGACGGAACGGGGCTCCTGTACTACCGCAACCGCTACTACGACCCCGAGACCGGCCGCTTCATTTCCCAGGACCCGATCGGTCACGCGGGCGGCACCAACCTCTACCAGTACGCGCTCAGTTCACCCACCACCTACACCGACCCCTCGGGCAACAGCCCACTGCTCGCGGGCTGTGTCTTCGGCGGTCTCTCCGAAGCCGGCCTCGACTGGCTCGGCCAACGCCTGTCGGGCCGCAAGGTCGACTGGGGCCAGGTCGGCACCTCCGCGGCCATGGGCTGCGCGATCGGCATGCTCGGCGCCGCGGGCGCGACCAAGTGGGCATCTCTCGGTAAGTGCCGCAAGGCCGGCAACAGCTTCACCTCGGACACCCCCGTTCTCCTCGCGGACGGCACCCGCAAACCGATCAAGGACGTTCGGATCGGCGACGAGATCCTGGCCACCGACCCCGAAACCGGCGAAACCGGACCCCGCACTGTCACCGCCCTCATCGAAGGGAACGGGGAGAAACAACTCGTCGACCTCACCCTCGATACCGGCAAGGCGCGCAACGCGAAGACCAGCGACATCACCACCACTGAGGGCCACCCCTTCTGGGTCCCCGAACTCCACCAGTGGGTGGAGGCAGGAAACCTCAAGGTCGGCCAATGGCTCCGGACGAGCTCCGGCACCTGGGTCCAGATCAGCGATGCTAAGTACCGGGTCCAGTCAACGAAGGTCTACAACCTCACCGTTGATGACCTGCATACGTACTATGTGCTGGCGGGCGAGACACCGGTTCTAGTTCACAATGCAGGCTGCGATGAGTGGGCTGCTAAGAATGCGGCCAAGAACGGCGGCGACATCTTCACATTCCACGGTCCGGGTGGGAAAAGGCTCCCCATGGGCCCGTATCGACCCAAGGGGCCTGGCACTCCAGAACTCGATGAGAGTTGGTTTCATCACACTGTGGTGGTCAGGGACGGGAAAGTCTACGACCAATGGGCGCCGAGGGGAATTAGTGTTGACGAATTCAAGAAACGCTTCGACTATGGAGACGACATTGATTTTGGATTCTAGCCGTGAGTGAGTCGTTGTGTGAATTCCTTCCCGAGCTGAAAAAGCATCACGGAATCTATGTCATGCGGCGAACCTATGAAGGAACCTGCGCGTTCCTTTCGGGGTACGAGCTGGGTTCGGGGCACTACTTCCTGAAGGAATTCCATAGCTGGCTATTGCCTCGGCGGAAGGGGAGGCCGGAGCTTTTCTGGCCTCTTCTCGTGCTCTGTGAGGTATATCGCGATGGAGCGCTGCCGGACATCAGATACTTCACTCCTGAGCAGGATGAACAGATGGTGGCGGTGCTCTTTGGCCTGCTGGATGAGTTCTTCAACGCGGCGGATGAACCGGAAATGGCTGAAGACTGAGGGCCTGTAGACTCGGAGCCATGGAGAATATTCCGTAGTCGAATGATCCAAGTTGCTGCCCCGCTGGAGCCTGTTCAGCGGGGCAGCGTCGTTAGGCCTCACCGTGGACGACCAGCACACGCACTATGTTGCGGTTGGTAATGCTACGGCGCTTGTTCGCGATAGCGGGGGAGGGTGTCGATGCGACCCATCCGCTTTGCTCGACTTCCCCCCAGGCAGCGGCGGCTATGTCAGGCCCTCCAGAAGCTCCAAGCGTTTCGCGCCAATTCAAGTGCTTCCTTGGGAGCTGTTCGGGTGGACATGATTATCGGTATACGGGCTCAGGGGGGTGAGGTAAAAGAGTGGACGGATAGAACTGGTGTTGAAATCAGAGCTTCCGTCCTTAGGGTTACAGAATTCGGCCAGCCGGTGACCAGGGATACCAGGGATCTCGGAAGTGGTGGCCCCGGCTGGGTGTTGAGAGCCATTGTGAGCGGCGGGGGGAATGTTGGGCCTGTGAAACATTTTTGGCAACCGTGGTCGTCAGGGGCCGGCAAAGGCTCTGAAAATCGCACAGGATACGGCCCCCGCGCAGCGTTTGCGTACTCAGTGGGAGTTGATGCAGGTTGATGCAGTCGGCCTTATGGGGAAAGTGGGCTTCTGTCGATGGAATCGACGTGCTGACAACTGGACTGGGGTCAAGTTCAAATTACATACCAGCTGATAGATGGTCATCTACCTCTGAACTTGCAGGGAATTTTCAAACCGTGGGCCATTGAGGTGGGTCACAGTAAGATCCTGCTTCGCGGATTCTTGGGTGGTGAGGAAGGGGGTGTCCCTAAGGTTTGTCCCGTAAAAGGTCTTCGAGCGGGTGCGCGTAAGGCCGACCGGTGTTCGGTCCGCTTGTCTATTCCCTGAGGGTGAGGTTGTGCAGGCGAGCGATGCCGCTCATCGCGGGCACGGACCTGGCGGTGGGAGGCGTTGTGCTCCTCCTTCCGGGCAGGTAGTTCGTGCTGCCCGCGTTTGCGACGGTGCGGAATGACCAGACCGGTGCCCCGGTAGCCGCCGTCGGCGACCACAGTGGTGCGGCCGACGGCGGCTTTGGCGCCGGACAGCTCCCATGCCTTGCAGTCATTGCGGTTGCCTGGCAGGGGCTGGCCGACCACCACGACGAGGCGGGTGTCGACGTTGATGACGACCTGGTGATTCGTGGAGTATCGATAGTTCTTCGACTGCTCGGCCACCGTATGGTCACGTGTGGGGACCAAGTTTCCGTCCACGATCAACACAGTGTTTTGCGAAACCGTTTGCGCGGCCGGAGCGCGAGCAAGGGGCCGAGGTGTCTGATGACGAGGTCGGCCGCGAACTTCGATACCCCGAACAGCGGGGCAAGCTGGCGCAGCGTCAAGTTCGTCCGCCAGTACGTCGTGACCAGCAGCACTCGGTCCTCCAGCGGCAGCCCCCACGGCCGACCCCGCCGCACCTCATCGACCCCCTCACGGCGCAGTGCGGTCACCAGCTTGCCGAAACAGCGCGGGCTCAGCCCAGTGAACGGGGCTGTCCAGGACGGGGTCGACGCCGTGATCACTCCAGTCACGGCAAGATCATGACGCCAAGCCGGGGCCCTGTAGCACCGCCCCGTCACGTGCCGTCTGGCCAGGGCCACACTCGTAGCCACACCATGCTCAAAGCAATGCTGGGGCCGGCACGACGATCTGATGAGGAGCAGGACGTGGGAAGTCTGTTGAGGAGCGTCTCCGGGGTCCGCTGGGGAGAACTGCGCGACGCGACGGGCACCGCTGCCGGCGGTATCCCCCCTCTGCTGTCCCGGATCGCATATGGGGATGAGGACACGGCCCGCATTGCCATCGATGACCTGGGCGATGCCATCTGTGCGCTGGGGTTCGTCGTCGGCGAGGCGACAGCTCCCACGGTGCCGTTCCTTCTTGAACTGGTCGGGTCCCCGCACGTGGCCTGCAAGGCCGAGTTGCTGGATCTTCTGGGAAGCATTTGCCGGACCGACCAGTGGCACTCCGCCGCTGCGGCGACCCAGGATCGCAAGCACGACGCGAGCTACCGGCAGCAACCCGGCTGGGAGACAGCCTCAAGGACAGCCGTGCACGCAGGCCGGTCAGTCATCGAGGGCATCGCCTCCTCCATACGGTCAGAGGAAGCGACGCCCGCTGGAAAGCTGTTGCAGGTGATGGACAACACCCCGCCGTTCCCAGAGCTATGAGCGGCCATTGCGGGACAGCCCTTAGGATCTTCGATGTCCTATTCCAGGACGTTTCCCGGATCTCGCTGGCCGATCAGTACTCGGGTCTCAGAGTGTCGAATGCGGGCCCGGATGTTTTGCGAACTGAAGAGCAGAGGGTCGGGCGCAGATGGCGAGAGAGTAAACTTTTTCGAGTCTCCGATGGCAATCCGCTTGATTATGTCGTTGCGGGATATATCTTCTGGGCTGAAGTTTTTATCCTTGCTACAGAGCCAAGCCCCCTGATGCAGGAATCTCCTAGTCCTGACGCAATCAAGGGCGGCAAGGTTTTCCGGGTGCGGGCGGACCGGTAGCCATAGCGAATTTGGAGCCCCGTCAGGTGTGTCCTGGCGGGGCTTCAGCGTGGGGTGGCGGCAGTAGTTGACGGCAACGTCAGCGTACGAGACCGGTGCAGGGCGGCGGTTCGTCACCGTCGAAGCTGACTGTCTCGGCGCTCCCTGGACTGCCGAGTGCAGAGCCAAGGGTGTCGATGGCGTCGCGCTGAAGGCGGATCCTTACGTGGGCGTAGACGGTGGCCGTGACGCCGATGCGGGCGTGGCCGAGGATTTCCTTGATCACGACGAGTTCGATTCCCTGCTCCAGAAGCAGGGGCGCGGTCGAGTGCCGGAGGTCGTGGAAGCGGATGCGGCGGAGTCCGGCCCGGTTGAGGAAGCTGTGGAAGCGGCGGATGAGGTTGGCAGGGTCGAGGGGCCGTCCTGTGGGCGTGGTGAAGACGAGGCCGATGACGTTCCAGACCGACCCTGCCGTCTCGCGCTCCGTGGTCTGCTGCTTGTGCTCCTTGAGGGAGCGGCGGCATTCGGTAGGGAGGGCGATACGGCGTTCGGACGCCCGGGCCTTGGTGGGCAGGTGGGTGAGGCCGCCGGTGCGGGTGCGCTGGAGCGAGCGACGGATGCTGGCCGTTCCGATGGTGAGGTTGAGGTCTTCCCAAAGGGAATCTCGTCACCATTGAAACAAGGTCATCACGAACTTCGGGAGAGCCTTGCGTCGTTTGAGCGGCAATGTCAGCGGATGACTGTCGTGTCGGGTGAGCTGTCGAGGTGACCGACGGGCCGATCAAGGGTGTTGCTGAGCACGTCAATCCACTTGTCGCCGGACGGGGGGACGAAGAAGTATCCGCCACCCGTGGTCAGCAAGTACTTTGCCAGGGGTTCTCCTTCCAGGCGTTTCTGGGCTGCTTCGAATCCTTGGACCAGGTCTCGCTGGAAACAGGAGAAGATGATGCCCGTGTCGTCGCTGCCCCGGTCGTAGCTGTAACTGCGCCGCACGATCGGTGGGGGAGTGCGGCGGTCAGGGGCTGCGAGGCGTACATGGGAATCAAGCGGGGTGAGTCTGCCGGTCGGATCGGCCGCGAAGTTGGGCTGCTCGTCGGGCGGTGTGCCGTCGAGCCATCCCCCGTCGCGTCGGCGTCCGATGATCCGCTCCTGTTCTCTTACCGAGTCCTTGTCCCACAGGTCGGTGGCGAACCGAACGATGCGCACGACCTGGTAACTGCCGCCCACTGCCCACTGGGGTTCGTCCTGATCGGCAGAAGTGAGTGCACGGTCGAGGGATTCCCTCTCGGTGCCCGGATTGCCGAAGCCCTCGGTGAAGTGGAACGGGTTGCGGGACAGACCCCTGCCGTCCTCGATCCGGTTGGCGGGGCGGGAGCCATTGACGTGCCACCGCACTGTCCAGTGCGGGGAGGTGGTTTTCCTGATGCGCTCAACGGTCTTCTGTATCACCGCGGCCTTGTCGCTCGCGACGTGGGCGAGAATGTCTCCGTGCGACATGGCGGGGTCGAGAAGGTCGCCGGTGAAGTGCGGCATCTCCTTGAGTTGGCGAGGAATCGACTTCTCGGATCCGAAAAGTGTCGCCCCGAGGGCGAACCCCACGGATGTGTCCGGATCGGCGGCAGTACGAACCCGTTTTACCAGTTCTCTCAGCGCGCCACGTGACCGCCCGACGTCGAGCGAGATCAACGCCACGTATTTTTCCGGCAGAAGTCTGCGCAACTGGACCGGAACGCCGACCGATTCGTCGAAACCGGCCCCGTCCCCTGTGGCGCCCCCGCCTGCCAGCCCGTAAGCAGCCGCGCCCCCGCCTGCTAAAGCAACCGCCACGCCCGAAGCCACCAAGTTCCTGCGTCGTATCACTTCGACCTCGCTCGCTTCGATGGACCTGCTGCTTCACCAACTTCTCATCCTGTCAACCGAAGTGCGTCCGCGACAGTTGGGCCCCGAGCCCGAGTCCAGGGCTTCTCGTGGGGTCGGGCCGGCGTGGGTGTCGGACCCGTCTGTCAGGCTCGGGGCATGGAGATGACCGTGCAGCTGACGATCGACTGCGCCGATCCGCAGAGGATGGTGGCGTTCTGGAGCGAGGCCCTGGGGTACGTGCCCGAACCTCCGCCGGCCGGTCATGCCACGTGGCGGGAGTACTGGGCGGCCATGGGGGTGCCCGCGGAGGAGCTGCCCGCGGGTGCGGGTGACATACCGGAGTCGATCATGGACCCCGAGGGGCGGGGGCCGCGGGTGTGGTTCCAGCAGGTTCCGGAGCCCAAGACCATCAAGAACCGCATCCACTTCGACCTGAAGGTCGGCGGCGGGCGCGACGTCCCGTTGGAGGTCCGCACGCAGCGGGTCACCGCCGCGGTGGAGAGGCTGGTCGAGGCCGGTGCCACCGTGGTCCGGATCGCGGACGAGCCGGACATGGGGCAGTACGCGGTCCTGCTCCAGGACCCGGAGGGCAACGAGTTCGACGTCGTCTAGGCATCGCCCGGCCGTGCCGCTCCGGTCCGATCACGAAGCGGCCGGACATCCAGGAAGGTGTGAGGCGAACGCCCCGCCGCCAGCGGGATGTCCTGGTCACCGCGGCGCAAGCGGCCGCACACGAAGCAGCGGACATGCCGTGAAAGCTGCCAGGGAGGGGACGACCGGATCAGGCATCCGCCTCAGTGGAATGAGGGCGCGGGTCCTCGTCGGCCGGGTGGTTCTCCCGGCCTGTGATCGTGAGGTCGTGAAGGAGACCGATGTTCGTCGAGAGGTTCAATGCCGTCGCGCGAACGCTGGGCAAGCGAACTCTGACGCCCGGCCGAGCCGTTGAGGCATGGCTTCAGTTCGTCGAAAGCTGCGAGGAGGGCTACGAGGACAGCCTTGCCGAGTACAGGAACGAGCTGTCCATCCGGCGCTTCTTGCAGGCGGTGATCGACGACCCGCAAGTTCGACGAGCCCCGGATGCGCAGTGGTTCATCAGGGAGGTCGAGGACATCGACGCGAAATTTTCGGCGCTGCTTGAGGACGGGTTTCGAGTTCCTGGAAGTTGGGGCTGGTGGGAGCGCCGAATCCCCCGTATCGGTGGTGGGGTGTTCCTGATTGATGTCAGAGACGCCTATGGCGTGGAAGTGGAGCCGGGCTAAGGGCTGTCCCGTAATCCCCGGTGGATCAGCGCGCGGCGTCAGATGCGGTGCATCGCAAGGCGGAGGGGCGTCCGCATACTGGATGTATTCG
>NZ_JBIAQQ010000054.1:0-22920 GCF_042889165.1 Streptomyces sp. NPDC002669
CCAACTACGCCGCCGCCAACACCTTCCTCGACGCCCTCGCCCACCACCGCCACACCCAAGGACTCCCCGCCACCTCCATCGCCTGGGGACTGTGGAGCGAGAGCAGCAAGATGACGGGTCATCTCGACGAGACGGCGCTGAACCGGCTGTCCCGTACCGGTGTGGTGGCGCTCTCCTCGGAGGAGGGCCTGGCGCTGTTCGACGAGGCGCTCGGGCTGCGCCGGCCCCTGTCGGTGGCCATGGGGATGGACCTCGCGACGCTGGGCGAACGGGCCCGGGCGGGCCTGCTGGAGCCGCTGTTCAGCGGTCTCGTCCAGCAGCGGGCCGGGGCTTCCGCGGCCCGCGCCGCGAGCGGTCCGGTCCGGTCCGTGCCGTCCGGCGTACCGCTCGTCGAGCGCCTGGCGCCGCTGTCGTCCGAGGAGCGGCGCAACGTTCTGGCGCGGCTCGTGCGCGAGAACGTCGCCGCGGTGCTCGGACACTCCACGGCGGACAGCATCGGCCTCGAACAGCCTTTCAAGACGCTCGGTTTCGACTCGCTGTCCGCCGTCGAACTGCGCAACCGGCTCGGCGCCGCGACCGGCCACCGGCTCTCGCCGACGCTGATCTTCGACCATCCCACGCCGAACGCGCTGGTCGGGCACCTCGACGAGTTGCTCGCCCCGCCGGAGGCGGACGTGTTCGGGCGGCTCCTCTCGGAACTCGACCTGTTGCAGAGCGGGTCGGGGGCCGCCGAGGCGTCCCCGGTCGCGGTGGGCAAGGTCGTGACCCGTCTCCAGGACTTCCTGCTGAGTCTGGAGGAAGGCAGTTCCGCCGCGCACGCGTCCGAGGGTCCGAGCGCCGAGCGCATCTCGGCGGCGACCGACGACGAGATCTTCGACCTCATCGACAACGAGCTCGGGATCGCCTGAATCGGGCTCCTCCCGTCCTCACCCCGGCCATGATGGATCCGGTTTTCCCAAACCTCTCACCCCTAGGAATCAGGTTATGTCCGATCCCGTCATCATCTCGGGCGGCGGGCCCGCCGGGCTCATGCTCGCCCACGAGCTGGGCCTGTGGGGCATCGAATCGATCGTGCTGGAGCGGCACGCCACGCGCGACGGCGGCCGCTCCGTCGGCCAGGCCCTGAACACGACCGCGGCCGAACTCCTCGACCAACGTGGACTGTTGGACGGGATACGCGAGCACACCGCGCCCTCGCAGGGCACCCACTTCTCGCTGCTGTGGCTGGACAGCACTCCGCTGGAGGGCCGGCACCTGCCGGCGCTGCTGCTCGGTCAGGAGTACCTGGAGCGGGAGTTGGAGCACCGGGCGGTGAAGCGCGGTGCGGATCTGCGCCCCGGTCACGAGCTGACGGGGTTCACGCAGGACGAGTCGGGCGTCACGGTCGCCGTGCGGTCCGCCGACGGCGAGTACCGGCTGCGCGGCAGCTACCTGATCGGGGCCGATGGCGAGAACAGCGTGGTGCGCGAACTGGCGGGGATCGGTTTTCCCGGTTCCAGCCAGCCCAATTGCGGGCTGGTGGCCGATGTGGAGATCGACTTCGGTGACCTGGAGGAGATCCACCGCGGGGCCCGGTTCTGCCCGATCGGCGGTCTGTACTCGTCGGTCCCGGTGGAGCCGGGAGTGACCCGGGTGATCACCGCCGAGTTCGACACCGATCTGCCGGGCGCTTCGGTGGCGCCCACGGCCGCGGAGCTGCGGGCGGGCGTCGAGCGGCTCAACGAGCAGCCGTTCCCCGATGTTCCGGTGCGGTGGATCCGCAGGTACGGCGGCCCGTCCCGGGTCGCCGACCGGTTCCAGGACGAGCGGGTTCTCCTGGTCGGGGACTCTGCGCACACCTTCTATCCCCTGGCCGGTCTGCGGATCAACCTCTGTCTCCAGGATGCCGTGAACCTCGGGTGGAAGCTCGCGGGCGACCTGCTCGGCTGGGCGCCGCCCGAGCTGCTCGACACGTACACGTCCGAGCGCCGGCCGGCGGCGGTGCGCGCGGCCTCCGCCACGGACACCCAGCTGGCCCTGATCCACCCGGTGAAACGGGTGGCCCCGGTGCGGGATCTGGTGACGACGTTGCTGGAGTTCCCCGACGTCAACCGCTATCTGCTGGAGCTCTCCACCGGGCTGGACGTCAGCTACGCCCAGCCGGACGCGGCGCGGCCGCTGGGCCGTCGGCTGCCGCATGTGGCGCTGACCGGGCCGGGCGGGACGAGCAGTGTCCCCGAGGTTCAGCACCACGGGCGCGGCGTGTTCCTCGACCTGACCGGTACGCGCACCGGTACGGGCACGGCCGCCGACCCCGGTACCGGCACCGCTGTCGCCGACCGGCTGGCGCCCTGGTCCGACCGGGTCGAGGTGGTGGTGGCCCGGCCGGTGGCGGACATCGACGCGCGTGCCGTCCTGCTGCGCCCCGACGGGCACGTGGCGTGGGCGGGCGAGCCGGACGACGAGGCGCTGACGGACGTTCTCCGGCAGTGGTTCGGTTCGCCGCGGCGGTGAGCACGGTGGTACGGCCCCACCGCCGTACCACCGTGTCGTTGTGTCGTTGTGCCGTCGTGTGACCGGACCGGCCGGGGGTGCGGGGTCAGGCCAGCTGCCGGGACCAGCTCGCCACGGTGGGGTCCGTGGCCAGGTCCTTGAAGGAGACCCGGCGGCCGGCCCGCCGCCAGCCGTTGACCAGCTGCATGATGTGCATGGACTTCAGCCCGAGGGCGACCAGGTTCGTGTCGTCGGCGATGGCATCGGCGTCCACGCCGATGAGCTGCGCGACGGTGTCCTTGATCTGCTGCGGGGTGAAGGCGGCCGGAGCGCCGACGGTGCCGGTGGCGGAAGGGTTCATGGTGGGGTTCCTCTTCTCGTACGGTTCATGCGGTTCATGCGGTTCACGCAGGTCATACGGGTTACGGGTCACGGGTTACGTCCTGCGCCCTGCGTCCTACGGGATCTCGACGATCTCCAGGACGGCCGAGCCGACCTCCATGCCCACGGCCGCGGCGAGGAGCAGTACGTGGTCGCCCGGCTCCAGCTGTCCCGAGGACAGCAGGTGGTCGAGGCCGACGATCTGGTCGGTGCCGCCCGAGTGGCCCGTGCGACGGTTGAACTCCCAGGTACCGCGCGAGCTGTCGATGCCCAGCGGGGCGAGGAAGCCGTTCTCCACCTGTTCCCAGGCGACTCCGCTGTGGGCGACCCTGGTGATGTCGTCCATGGTCAGCCCGGCCTCGGCGAGGGTGGCGTCGACGGTCTCGTTGACGATGTCGCCGAGGTGGAACACGGGCGGCACCACGCCCTTGGCCCACTGTTCGCGCAGGTGGTCGGTGCGCGCCTCCAGGTCGAGCCCCTTGCCGAGGGTGACGCTCGGCGGGAAGAGCGGGTCTCCCCCGCGGTGCAGCAGTTCCGCCTCCGGGATGGAGACGGAACCCACCGACAGGAGCTTGGCGAAGCCGCCCCGCTTGGAGAGCACCACCGCCGAACCGGCGTCGGCCAGGATGTAGTTGGAGCTGACCGTCCAGCGGTCCACGTTGGGCGTGGAGAAGTTGTCGCCGGCGGTCACGAGCACGGCGGTGGAGTCGCGGTCGGCCATCAGCAGGTTGGCGGCGAACCGCAGCGACGTCACCATGCCGAGGCAGCCCTGGCGCAGTTCCAGGGCGGGGATGGGCCGGTCCAGGGTGTTGTGGAGGATGTAGTGGGGGGCGGACCAGATGTCGGGGCCCTGGTGGAACACCGGGGTGTGGATGAGGACGTCGATGTCCTCGGGCCGGTGTCCGGAGCGCTTCATCGCGTCCCGTGCGGCGCTGACGGCCATGTCGGGGGCCGGTGTGTCGCCGCCGACGGCCACCGAGATCATGCCGCTGGACTCGCGCAGGGCGGCGTCGTACCACCCGCGTTCGACGGCCTCGTCGATCGTGACCCGTTCCGGGACGAACGTACCGATCCCGGCGAGGAAGACGTTGTCCACCTTCATCTTGCGACGCCCTCTTTCCACAGAACCAATGAAAGTCGGGTCACCCTGGCACCGGGGGCTTGCGCAGCCCTTTCGCGGCGCTTGCAGGTGGATTCGCGGCAAGCGGTTTAAGACACCTTTAGCCCGGTTGCCTAGCGTCCCCCTCGGGATTGTCAGTCACCTCACCATGCCGACCCGAGGAGCACGACCGTGACAGAGGTTCAAGAACTCGCCCGTCTTCCCTTCCCTCGTGATCCGGAGGACGTGAACGGCATCGCGCCCACGTTCCGCGCCCTGCGGTCCAAGTCGCCGGTGGTCAAGGTCGGCACGTCCGCCGGTGACGAGGGGTGGCTGGTCACCCGGTACGGCGAGGTGAAGCAGCTCCTCAACGATCCGCGGCTGGGGCGCTCGCACGCCCACCCGGAGAGGGCGGCCCGGGTCGCCAACGCGGCCGTTCTCACCGGTCCGCTGGGCAAGCCCGAGGAGGAGGTGGCCACCCGCACCCGTTTCCGCCGGCTGCTGTCCCCGGCCTTCTCCGCCCGCCGGGTGGCGCGTCTGAAGACCGGTGTCGAGGAGCTGGTGAGCCAGCTGTACGACGGTCTCGAGTCGGGCCCGAACCCCGGGAACTTCCACGAGGCCCTTTCCTTCCCGCTGCCCGTCCTGGTGATCTGCCAGCTGCTCGGCGTCCCCGGTGAGGACCGTGAGGAGTTCCGTCGGCTCTCGGCGGGCTCGACCAGCCTGGACGACGTGGAGGCCGCCAAGGCGGCCTGGGCCGAGCTGAACGACTACATGTACCGGCTGATCGACGTGAAGCGGCGGAACCCCGGCGAGGACGTCTTCTCCGACCTGGTCGCGGCGCAGGAGAAGGAGGGCCTGGAGGACACCGAGATCGCGCGGATGGCCTCCGGCATCCTCTTCGCCGGCCACGAGACGACGGTGACCCGGCTCGACCTGGGCACGCTGCTGCTGCTCACCCACCCCGAGCAGCGCGCGAAGCTCCAGGCCGACCCCCGGGGGCACATCCAGTCGGCGGTCGAGGAGATCCTGCGGATGGCCGCCCCGTCCACCCAGGACGTGCTGCCGCGCTACGCGCACGAGGACATCCAGGTGGGGGACCTCACCATTCCCGAGGGCGACCTGGTGCTGCTGGCCTTCACCGCCACCAACCGGGACCCGGACATCTTCTCGGACCCGAACTACTTCGACATCACCCGGGACAGCACCCAGCATCTGGCGTTCGGGCACGGTCCGCGTTTCTGCCTCGGCTCGGGGCTGGCCCGTCTGGAGCTCCAGATCGTGTTCTCCACCCTGTTCGAGCGGTTCCCGAACCTGCAACTCGCCACGGAGCTGGACGAGTTGCAGTTCCGGGACAACACGCTGACCGGTGGTCTCTCCGCCCTGCACGTGCGCTGGTAGGACGAGGCGGCACGGCGCCCGGCCCCGTGGCCGGGCGCCGTGTCGTCGGGTCGGTCCCCGGCGCCGGTCAGGCGGATTCGAGGACCGGACGGATCTCGACGGTCTCCGGGGTGGGGAGGCTCCTGGCCAGTTCGACGGCTTCCGCGCGGTCGGCCACCTCGACGATGAACCAGCCGCCGAGGGTCTCCTCGCCGACGTGCGCGGGCCCGTCGGACACCGCCGACGTCCCGTCGGTCGCGGTGCGCACCGTCGCGGGCTCGATGCGCTCGGTCTCCAGGGCTTCGCCGCCGACCAGTTTCCCGGCTGCGGCGAGGCCGCCGATCCAGCCCTCGTACTCCTTGCGGTACGCGGCCCGGTCGGCCTGGATACGGCGGCGCGACTCGTCCGTCTCGAAGATCACGAGTGCGTATTTCATGGGACTTCCTCTCCGGTCGCCGTACGGGCGACCGCTGTTGACGGTGTGTGTCGGAGGGGGTGGTCTGGTCAGGCGGTGCCGGCCGCCGGGGTGATGCGGGCGAGCGCGCCGATCTCCAGCGCGGTCCACAGGGCGCCGTCGGGGCCGACGGCGATGCCGTGCGGTTCGGATCCGGGGGTGGGCAGGTCGTGGACGGTGAGGGAGCCGTCGGGGGTGATCGTGCCGACGCGGTTGCCGCCCCATTCGGTGAACCACGCGGTGCCGTCGGCGTCGACGGTGACGGCGTGCGGGCGGGCGGCGCGGTCGGGCAGCGGGAACTCGGTGATCTGGCCGTCGGTTGTGATCCGGCCGATCTGTCCGGCGGCGATCTCGACGAACCACAGGGCTCCGTCGCGGCCCGCGGCGATCCCCACCGGCGCCGCGGCCTCCGTCGGCAGGGGGTGGAGGGTGACCGTGCCGTCCATGCCGATCCGCCCGATGGCGCCCGCCTGGTTGAGGGTGAACCACATCCCTCCGTCGTCACCGGCGACGATCGCGGAGGGGAACGCGCCGGTGACGGGGAGCGGGAACTCGGTGACATCGCCGTCGACGGTGACGCGGCCGATGCGGTCGGCTGCGGTCTCGGTGAACCACAGCGCGCCGTCGGGTCCCGCCGCGATGCCGAACGGTCCGCAGCCCGGGGTGGGCACGTCGAACTCGTCGATGACGCCGTCGGTGGTGATCCGCCCGATCCGGTCCGCCCGGTACTCGGTGAACCACAACGCACCGTCCGGGCCGGGAGTGATGACGGTCGGCCCGCACTCGGGATCGAGCCGGTGACTCGTGGGTTCCTCGCCGGGGACGAGGCGCCCGATCCGGCCGCCGTGGACGAGGGTGAACCACAGCGCGCCGTCCGGCCCGGTGGTGAGGGCGTAGGGTCCGGCCGCGCTGTCGGCCACGGTGTGCTCTTCGATGGACACGTGGGTCACATGGGTCAAAGGGACTTCTCCTGTTCGTGTTCGGTGGCGATGCGTTCGATGTCGGCCGGGGTGCCGGCCATGATGGTGCGGGCGTGTTCGGTGACCAGGTCGGCGGGCCAGTCCCACCACGCGGCGCGCCGCAGCCGTTCGACGTCGGCGTCGTCGAAGCGCTGCCTGATCGGCCGGGCCGGGTTGCCGCCGACGATCGTGTAGGGCGGGACGTCGGAGGTGACCTGGGCGCCGGCCGCGATGATGGCGCCGTCGCCGATCCGTACACCGGGCATGACGGTGGCCCGGTGGCCGAACCAGACGTCGTTGCCGACGATTGTGTCGCCGCGGCTGGGCATGGCGGTGACGATGTCCAGCGTCCGCTCGGCCCACCGGCCGCCGAACATGGTGAACGGGTACGTCGACGCCCCCATCGTCGGGTGCTCGGCACCGGCCATCAGGAACGTGGTCCCGGAGGCGATCGCACAGTACTTGCCGATGACGAGGCGCTCCGGCCCGTAGGCGTAGAGGACGTTGCGGCGCTCGAAGTCCGTGGCGCCGTCCGGGTCGTCGTAGTACGTGTACTCGCCCACCGCGATGTTCGGCGAGGTGACCAGCGGCTTGAGGAACACCACGCGTTCGTGGGCGGGCAGCGGGTGAACGGTGGTCGGGTCGGGAGACAAGATCGGGGTCCTTCGTGTGGTGGTGGGATGGCGTGCACGGCCCTGCGCGGCGGCTTCTTCCGGCCGGGGCGGCCGTCAGGGTCAACGGCCGCTCATGGATGCCTCGTTCGAGGTGGGGACGGCCTCCGGCCCGGTGGGACGTCGCGGCGCCGCGGGCTTGGGCCTCGTCGTCAGCCACAGGCCGGTGAACACGGCGGTGACCAGGGTGACGGCGCCGGCGGCGAGGAAGGCACTGTTGAGGCCGGTCTCGAAGGAGGCGCCGCCGGACTGCCGACCGCGGACGACGGCTCCCAGTACCGCCACGCCGAACACCGCGCCGATCTGCCGGGTGGTGCTGCTGATGCCCGATGCGAGGCCGCCTTCCTGCGGACCGACCGCTTGGATGGCGGCGCCTGTCAGTGGGGACATGGCCAGGGCGAAGCCGGTGCCGGCGAGTCCCAGCCGCCACCACACGTTCCCGTAGCCGGTGTCGGCATGCACCATACCGAGCGCCAGCAGTCCCAGGCCGGCGAGAGCCAGGCCGGTGGTGACCACGATCCGGAAGCCGTACCGGGCGGCGAGCCGGCCGGCGTACGGGCTGACGATCACCATGGCGAGGGACACCGGCAGGGTCTGCAGACCGGCGCGCAGGATCGAGCTGCCCTGGACGTACACGAAGAACTGGGAGAAGAAGAACGACGAACCCATGAGCGCGAACCCCACCACGACCATGGCGGTGTTGGACACGGTGAACAGGCGCTGCCGGAACAGCCTCAGCGGCAGCATCGGTGCGGAACGACGCGCTTCCACGGCGACGAAGGCGGCGAGGAGGATCACCGCGGCGGTGAAGCTGCCCAGGATGACCGGCGACGTCCAGCCGCGGGCACCGCCCTCGATCAGCCCGTAGGTCAGTGCTCCCACCGCCGCGACGGACAGCACGGTGCCCGGGACGTCGATCGCGGGGGCGCCCGGATTACGGGACTCGCCGAGGTGGCGCAGGCCGACCAGCAGCAGGACCCCGCCGATGGGCAGATTGACCAGGAAGATGGCCGGCCAGCCGAAGGCCTCCGTCAGCACGCCGCCGGCCACGGGGCCCGCGGCCAGACCGATTCCGCTGAATCCGGCCCACAGTCCGATCGCCCTGATCCGTTCTTGCGGCACGGGACAGGCGGCGACGAGCAGGGCGAGTGAGGCGGGGCTCAGCGCCGCGGCCCCGATGCCCTGCAACACCCGGCCGGCGGCCAGCCAGCCGACCGAGGGCGCGAGGCTGCACAGCAGTGACGCGGCGGTGAACACCGCCACGCCGGTCAGGTACACCCGCTTGCGGCCGAACCGGTCGGCGAAGACACCGCCGGACAGCAGCAACATGGCGACCAGCAGTACGTATGCGTCGACGATCCACTGCAGACCGGTCAGCTGGGTGTGCAGCCGGTGCTGCATGTCGGGCAGCGCCGCTCCGACGATCGTGTTGTCGAGCAGGACCATGAACTGGCCCAGACAGGTCACCGTGAGCAGCACGGCCCGGTTTGATCGACCGCCTGCGGTCGCGGTCGCATGCGATGCGGCCATGAAGATCCCCCTCAATCGATGGTTGCGCCCAGCCACGGCCGTCACGGGTGGCGATACCCCCGAGCGACCTAAAGCAGTCGGTGACTGCGTTAGTGAACTGTACGGAGGGTCGCCCGTAAACGCAAGTCGCGACTGCGTTAAGGTGGAAGCATGAATGAACGACAGCCAGCCCGGCGCCCCGGCGGGCGCAGCGCCCGCGTCGGCGCACAGGTACACCGGGCCGTCACCGAACTGATCGGCGAGCGCGGCTACGGCAACTTCACCATCGGCGAGGTCGCGGCCCGCGCGGGCGTGGCCGACAGCAGCATCTACCGCCGGTGGGGCAACCTGGAGGCCCTGCTCACCGACGTGGCGCTCAACCGCCTCAACGCGCAGTCGCCGATGCCCGACACCGGGAGCCTGGCCGGCGACCTGCGCACCTACGCGGCCAACGTGGCCCGCGAGATCACCGGCCCCGACGGTCCGACGGTGCTGCACCTGGCCGTCGCCCTGTCCGGCAGCGATCAGCAGGGCCTGCAGGCCCGTGACGCCCTCCGCGACGAACGCATCCGGCAACTGCAGTCCATGCTCGACCGCGCCCGCGAACGCGGCGAGCACGCACCCGACGCGTTGGGCGTGCTGGACCACGTCCTGGCCCCGATGTACGTCCGCGTCCTGTTCGGGATGGGCCCGCTCACCCCGGACTACGTCGACGGGCTGGTCGACCGGTTGCTGTGACCCCGGCCCGGTCCCCCGGAATCGGCCCCCGGCGGGCTCCCCGGGCGGGGGCCGTGTACCGGGCAACGTTCCGGCCCCCACGCCGGGGGATGTGCGTGGGGGCCGGGGGTCGTGGCCGGCCCGGGGCCGGCGGTGTCGGGTTCAGCGGCTGGGTTCCGGCTCCGCCCCGACCGGCGCGACGGCCTCGGCCGCCGCGGCCTTCTTCTTCATGTGGTTGTGGGCCGTGGTGCACAGCAGCGCGGACAGGGCGATGGCGCAGAGCGGCAGCACGAAGGAGGAGTCCATGGTGGCCACGAAGCCGTGGTTGTAGACGTCCTCGGCGAGCTTGCCGAGTGTGCCCGCCGCCTTGTCGGGCAGGTCGGCCGCCAGTGCCTTGAGCGCCGAGGCGTCCGGGGTGTCGCCGTGCGAGAAGGCGGCCACGAAGCCGTCGCGGGACCCGGCGGGCAGCGCGTCGGCGCGGGCGGTCGCCTCGGAGTGCAGGTTCGAGGCGAGGCGGCTCTGCAGCACGGCGCCCACGATCGAGGCGCCCAGGACCGAACCGATCTGCCGGACCGTGTTGTTGACCCCGGAGGCCGCGCCGGCGAGCTGTCGGGGCACGTTGCGCATCGCCTCGGTCGCCATCGGGGCGAGCAGGCAGCCGGTGCCGAGGCCGAGGACGGCCATCGGCAGGGTGAAGGTGTACCAGTGGCTGTCGGTCGCGGCGAGCATCATCACCAGGGCGATGCCGCAGCCGTACACGATCAGGCCGAACAGCAGGACGTTCTTGCCGCCGATGCGGTCCGACATGCGGCCCGCGAAGGGTGCCGTGCACATGGACATCACCGGGGAGGCGGCGAGGGTGAGGCCCGCCTGGATCGCGCTCATGCCGAGCACGGACTGCAGGTAGATGTTCATCGGCAGGACCAGGCCCAGCAGCGCCATCGAGATCAGGGCCACGATGGTGGTCATGACGGTGAAGTTGCGGTCGCGGAACAGGGCGAAGGGCACCAGGGGCTCGTCGCCCTGCTTGCGCCGCTGGTGGAGCAGGAACACGCCGATGAGTGCCACGCCCGCGGTGATCAGCGCGACGATGCCGGCGTTCCAGTCGTAGCGCTCGCCCTCCTGCAGGCCGAAGGACAGGCAGAACAGCGCGGCCGTGACGATGACGACGCCCACCACGTCGAACTTGTGCGCGCGGGCGGGCCGGATGTCGGGCACCCACAGGAACGTCAGGGCGATGACCGCCAGGCCGATCGGCACGTTGATGAAGAAGATCCAGCGCCAGCCGATCGCACTCACGATCAGGCCGCCCAGGGTCGGGCCGGAGAGGGTCGCGACCCCGGCGATCGAACCCCACACGCCCATGGCGGTGCCGCGCCGGTCGGCCGGGAAGACCGCCATGATCAGGACCATGGTCTGGGGCACCATCATCGCCGCGCCGAGGCCCTGGACCGCGCGCGTGCCGATCAGCACGCCGGGGGTGCCGGCGAGGCCGCAGGCGATGCTCGCCAGGGTGAACAGGGAGACGCCGGCGACGAACAGGGTGCGGGGGCCGCGGAGGTCACCGAGCCTGCTGAAGGTGATCAGCGTGACGGCGAGCACCAGCGCGTAGGCGCTGACGACCCACATGGCCTCGTCGAGGGACGATCCCAGCCGGTCCATCATGTCGGGAATCGCGATGTTCACGATGGTCAGGTCCAGCAGCGTCATGAAGAACCCGAGACCCAGCGTCACCAGGACTGCCCATGGGTTCCCGCGCATATTCCTCACGGATGACTCCTTGTCCGTACACCTGTGGTGCACATTGCTTTTTCGAACATCGGTGGTTTCCGAACGTCGTCGAGAGGGCGCCCGCGGCCCGTCCGTGCGGGCTCATTCGGCTCCGGTGGCCCGGAGTTCGTCGTCGAGGGCGGAGAAGAGTTCGTCGTCCGTGACCGATTCGAGGTCGGACACGTCGTCGGACCCGGGCGCCAGGTGCCGGTGCGCGCCCTGCCATCGGCGCAGCAGTTCGCCGAGGCGTCCGCCGACCCGTTCGTACTCCTCGGCCCCGGTGCCGGTCGCCCCGGTGAGGGCGGCCTCCAGGTGGTCGAGGGCCTCGGCGAGCGACGCCGGGCCGGCGGTGTCGTCCGGTACGAGCCGTCCGAGCAGTTCCGCGGCGAGCGCCGCGGCCGTCGGATGGTCGAAGGGGAGCGTGGCGGACAGCCGCAGCCCGGTCGCGGCCGACAGCCGGTCGCGCAGTTCGACCGCGGTGAGGGAGTCGAACCCCAGCTCCTGGAAACTGCGTCCGCTGTCGACGCGCCGGGTGTCGGTGTGGCCTAGCACGCCCGCGACCTGGGCACGCACCAGTTCCAGTACGGCGTCGGCGCGCTCGTCGGGGGTCATCGCGGTCAGCCGGTCGAGCAGGGGCTGTGTGCTCTCGGCCGGGCCGCCGGATGCGGCGGAACGACGTACGGGGGTACGGACCAACGCGCGCAGGAGTGCGGGAAGTCGGCCCGAGGCCGCCTGGGTGCGCAGGGCCGCGGCGTCGAGCCGTACGGGTACGAGCAGCCCCTCCGGGGCGGGCAGGGCGGCGTCCAGCAGGGCGAGGCCGTGGTCGCTCGCCATCGGTGCGAGGCCGGAGCGGGCGAGACGGGCCCGGTCGGCCGCCGCGAGTTCCTCGGCCATGCCGGCGTCGTTGCCCCACAGTCCCCAGCCCAGGGACAGGGCGGGCAGGCCGTCCGCCCGTCGGCGCAGGGCGAGCGCGTCGAGGAAGGCGTTGGCCGCCGCGTAGTTGGCCTGCCCCGGGGTGCCGAGCGGTGCGGCGATCGAGGAGAAGAGCACGAACGCCGACAGGTCGAGGCCACCGGTGAGTTCGTGCAGGTTCCAGGCGGCGTCCGCCTTGGGCCGCAGCACCGTGTCGATGCGCCCGGGGGTCAGTCCGGTCAGGACCGCGTCGTCGAGCACGCCCGCCGTGTGGACGACCGCGGTCAGCGGGTGTTCGGCGTCGACGGTCGTCAGGAGGTGCACGAGCGCCTCGCGATCCGCGACGTCGCACGCCGCGAAGACGGGGCTCGCCCCCGACGCGGCCAGTTCGGCGCCCAGTTCGCGGGCGCCGGGGGCGTCCTCGCCCCGTCGGCTGACCAGCAGCAGGTGCCGTACGCCGTGTTCGGCGACCAGGTGCCGGGCGACGAGTCCGCCGAGGAAACCGGTGGCCCCGGTGATCAGGACCGTGCCGTCCGGGGCGAACCGCGGGCCCCGGTCCTCGTCCCGGCCCGGGTCCGGGTTCTGTGCCCGGTCCCGGTCGGACGCCCGGGGCACCAGGCGCGGGACGTACGCCGTGCCTTCGCGCAGCCCGATGTGCGGTTCGCCCTGGGCGAGGGCCGCGGTCGCCGCCCCGGCCACGGCGCGTGCCGAGGCGTCGGTGCCGTCCAGGTCGAGGACGACGAGGCGGCCGGGGTTCTCCGACTGGGCGGAGCGCAGCAGACCGGTGACGGCGGCGGCCACCGGGTCCGGTGCCTCGCCCGGCCGGACGGCGGCGGCCTGCCGGGTCAGCAGGACGAGACGGGTGTCGGCGAGGTCCTCCCGGCCGAGCCAGGTGTGCAGCAGGGCCAATGCGTCGGTGAGGGCGGCGCGCGCCGCGTCCGGCGGGTTGGTCCCGGGTGTCCGGGACCGGCCGGGCGCGTCGAGTACCACGATGTCGGGCGGTGTCGTGGTGCCGGTGTCGGTGTCGGTGTCGGTCAGTGTGCCGAGGGTTTCGACCGGGATGCGCCGTGCGGTGTGGGCCATCGCGGGCGCGGCCAGTTCGGACCGGTCGTCGAGCACCGCCCAGCGTCCCTCGTGGAGCGGACTGTCCGTTTCCGGTGCGTCGGCTCCGGCGAGTTCGGTCCAGGCGAGGTGCAGGAGTCCGCCGTCCGCGCCGGTCGTCGCCGTCGGGGCGGGCAGCCGGCCGGCGGGCAGTGCCCGCACGGCCAGGGTCTCGACACGGGCCACCGGCGCCCCTTCGGGGTCGGCGATGTCCAGGGACACGGCACCGGCCGTCGCCGTCGGGGCGATGCGTACGCGTACGGCCGTGGCGCCGGTCGCGTACAGGGTGACGCCGCTCCACAGGAACGGGATGTGGACGCGGTCCTCCTCCGTCCGCCCGTCCGGGTCCGGGCTGCCCAGCGCCAGCGGGCGCAGGGTGGAGTCGAGGAGGGCGGGGTGGATGCCGTAGCCGTCCGGTGCGGCGAAGTCGCCCTCCGGCAGTCGTACGTCGAGGTACAGCTCGTCGCCCAGCCGCCAGGCGGCGTGCAGTCCGCGGAAGGCGGGGCCGTACGAGAGGCCGGCGGTGACGAGGCGGTCGTGGAGCGCCTCGACGTCCATGGCCGCGGCGCCGGGCGGCGGCCATGCCCCGCCGAGTGCGGTGTCCGTCGCCCCGGCACCGTCCGGGGTGCCGTCGCCGAGCGTCCCGGTCACGTGCCGGGTCCAGGGCGCGCTCCCGTCGCCGGTGGTCCCGTCGTCCGGCCTGGTGTACACGCTGAACGGGTGGCGGTTCGTGTCGTCGGCGGCGCCGACGGTGACCTGGATGCGCAGGGCGCCGCGTTCCGGCAGCACCAGCGGGGCCTCCATCGTGAGGTCCTCGACGGTGGTGCTGCCGACCCGGTCCCCGGCCCAGGTGGCGAGGTCGGCCAGGGCGGCACCGGGCAGCACCACGGCACCCGCCACGACGTGGTCGCCGAGCCAGGGGTGGTCGTCGAGCGAGAGCCGTCCGGTGCACACCAGCCCCTCGCCGCCCGCGAGTTCGACGAACGCGCCGAGCAGCGGGTGGTCCGCGGCGTCCTGCCCCGTGCCGGCCGTGTCACGGGGTGCGGCGGGGGTCTCCAGCCAGTAGCGGCTGCGCTGGAAGGCGTACGTGGGCAGGTCGGCGACCCGTGCGTTCCGCCCGGCGAGCAGTGCCGGCCAGTCGACGGGGGTGCCGCGGGTGTCGGCGGTGGCGAGCGCAGCGAGGAAGGTGCGGTCCTCGGGGCGGCCCGCCCGCAGGACCGGGGCCGCGGCGGGCAGCTCGTCCCCGTCCTCGAAGGCGTTGCGGACCAGCGAGGTCAGGACGGGGTCGGGACCCAGTTCGAGGTAGGTGGTGACGCCTTCCTCGTGGAGGGTGCGGATGCCGTCGTGGAAGCGGACCGCCGCCCGGATGTGCCGCGCCCAGTAGCCGGGGTCGGTCAGCTCCCCGGGGAGCGCGACGCGCGCGGTGATGTTGGAGACGACCGGGATGCGCGGTTCGTGGAAGGTCAGGGTGCGGGTGATCCGTTCGAACTCTTCGAGTACGCCGTCCATGTGCGGGGAGTGGAAGGCGTGCGAGACCGTCAGCCGGCGGGTCTTGACCCCCTGGGCCAGGAAGTGTTCGGCCACCTCGTGGGCGGCGTCGGCGTCGCCGGAGATCACCACGGCCCGGGGTCCGTTGACCGCGGCGAGGCTGAGCCTTCCCCCGTACGGCCGCAGCCGGTCGAGGACGTCGGCCTCGGCCGCGCGGATCGCGATCATCACACCGCCCTCGCGGGCCGACTGCATCAGCCGTCCCCGCGCCGCCACCAGGGTGCACGCGTCGTCCAGGGTGAGGACCCCGGCGACGTGTGCGGCGGTGACCTCGCCCACGGAGTGGCCGATCAGCAGGTCGGGGGCGAGTCCGAGGTGCTCGGTGAGCCGGTACAGCGCGGTCTGGACGGCGAACAGGGCGGCCTGGGTGAAGACCGTGCGGTCGAGCAGGTCGGCCTCGGGGCTGTCCGGCCCGGCGAACACCAGCTCCTTCAGGGAGCGGCCCAGTTCCGTGTCGAGCCGTGCGCAGGCCGCGTCGAAGGCTTCGGCGAAGACGGGGAAGGTCTCGTACAGTCCGCGTCCCATGCCCGCGCGCTGGCTGCCCTGACCGGTGAACATGAAGGCGGTGCGGCCGGTGCCGGAGGCCGTTCCCCGCACCACGTCCGGTGTGTTCTCGCCGAGGGCGAGGGCGGTCAGGGCCCCGGTGAGTTCTTCCCGGTCCGCGCCCAGGACCACGGCGCGGTGTGCGAGGCGGGCCCGGGTGGTGGCCAGCGACAGGGACACGTCCTCGGGGCGCGGCGGTTCGGCCGCTTCGGCGAGGTACGACACGAGGCGTGCCGCCTGGGCCCGCAGCCCTTCCTCGGTGTGCGCGGACAGCACCCAGGGCAGCGGGTGCGCCGACGGCCCGGTCCCGTTCCTCACGGGACCGGCCGCCGGGGCGGGCTCCGTGCGGGGGGCCTGTTCCAGGATGAGGTGGGCGTTCGTGCCGCTGATGCCGAACGAGGAGACCGCGGCCCGGCGCGGCCGGTCGGCCCGTTCCTGCCAGGGCTGTTCCTCGGTCAGCAGTGTCATCGTGCCGGCGGACCAGTCCACGTGGGGAGTGGGTTCGTCCACGTGCAGGGTGCGCGGCAGCGTCCCGTGGTGCATCGCCATCACCATCTTGATGACGCCGCCGACCCCGGCCGCCGCCTGCGAGTGACCGATGTTGGACTTGAACGAGCCGAGCCACAGCGGCTGTTCGGGGGTGTGCTGCTCGCCGTACGTGGCCAGCAGGGCCTGGGCCTCGATCGGGTCCCCGAGGGTGGTTCCGGTGCCGTGCGCCTCCACGGCGTCGACGTCCGCACCGCTCAGGCCCGCGTCGGCGAGGGCCTGCCGGATGACGCGCTGCTGGGCGGGCCCGTTGGGGGCGGTGAGTCCGTTGCTGGCACCGTCCTGGTTGACGGCGCTGCCGCGGATGACGGCGAGTACGCGGTGGCCGTTGCGGCGCGCGTCCGAGAGCCGTTCCAGGAGCACCAGGCCGACGCCCTCGGCCCATCCGGTGCCGTTGGACGAGGCGGAGAACGCCTTGCAGCGCCCGTCCGGCGACAGGGCCCGCTGGCGGCTGAACTCGATGAAGGTGGTGGGTGTGGCCATGATGGCGACGCCGCCGGCCAGGGCGAGCGAGCACTCGCCCTCGCGCAGTGCCCGTGCGGCCAGGTGCAGTGCCACCAGGGACGACGAGCAGGCGGTGTCGACGGTGAGGGCGGGGCCCTCCAGTCCGAAGGTGTAGGAGACCCGGCCGGAGGCGACGCTGCCCATGCTGCCGTTGCCGAGGTAGCCCTCGTATCCGGCGGGTGCCGGGTGCAGCCGCGACGCGTAGTCGTTGTACATGACTCCGGCGAACACCCCGGTACGGCTGCCGCGCATCGTCGTCGGGTCGATGCCCGCCCTTTCGAACGCCTCCCAGGTGGTCTCCAGCAGGAGGCGCTGCTGCGGGTCGGTGGCGAGCGCCTCGCGCGGGCTGATCCCGAAGAACTCGGCGTCGAACTCCTCGGCGCCGTGCAGGAATCCGCCGGACCGCGAGTACGTCCTGCCGGCCGCGTCCGGGTCGGGGTCGTACAGTTCGGCCTCGTCCCAGCCGCGCGAGACGGGGAAGCCCCCGACCGCGTCCACCCCGTCGGCGACCAGTCGCCACAGCTCCTCGGGGGAGGTGATGCCGCCGGGGTAGCGGCAGCTCATCGAGATGATGGCGATCGGGTCGTCGTCCTCGGCCCGGCGCCGGACCGGTTCGTCCTCGGCGGGCGCGCTCTCCCCCATGACGCGTTCCAGCAGGTAGCCGGCCACCGCGCCGGGGGTGGGGAAGTCGAAGACGAGGGTGGCGGGCAGCGGCAGCGCGGTGGCGGTGGCCAGCCGGTTGCGCAGTTCGACCGAGGCCAGCGAGTCGAAGCCGTAGCTCTTGAACGCCCGGGTGTCGTCGACGGCCCCGGCCGAACCGAGGCCGAGGACGGTGGCCACCTGGGTGCGTACGAGTGCGGCGACCGCGTCGGTGTGCTCGGCCTCCGGCAGGGCGGCGATCCGCTGGGCCCATTCGCCGGCCGGGGTCTCGGCGGCGGTCCTGGCGCTCCTGCGGACGGGAACCCTGATCAGTGCGCGGAGCAGGGCGGGGAGCGGTCCGTCGCCCGCGCCGGCCCGCAGTGCCGCGAGGTCAAGGCGGGTGGGGACGGTGGCCGCGCGCCCGGTGGTCAGCGAGGCGTCGAACAGGGCGAGGCCGTGGTCGGTGTCCATGGCGGCGAGGCCGCCCCGGGTCATCCTGGCGAGGTCGGCCTCGCCGAGGTGGCCGGTCAGTCCGGTCGCCCGGCCCCACAGGCCCCAGCCCAGGGACAGCGCGGGCAGCCCGTGGGCGTGCCGGTGCTGGGCGAGGCCGTCCAGGAAGCCGTTCGCCGCTGTGTAGTTGCCCTGTCCGGGGTTGCCGAGGGTGGCGGTGACGGAGGAGAAGAGGACGAAGGCGGCGAGGTCGAGGTCCCGGGTCAGTTCGTGCAGGTACCAGGCCGCGTCCGCCTTGGGACGCAGCACCGCGTCCACCCGCTGCGGCGTCAGCGCCGTCACCGTACCGTCGTCCAGCACCCCCGCCGTGTGCACCACGGCAGTCAACGGATGCTCCACCGGAACCGACGCCAGCAGCTCCGCCAACGCCCCCCGGTCACCCACATCACACCCCACCACCCGAACCCGGGCACCCAACCCACCCAGCTCCGCAACCAGCTCGGCAACACCCTCCGCCCCCGCACCCCGCCGGCTCACCAACAACAGATGCCGCACCCCGTACGCACGCACCACATGACGCGCGAACAGCACACCCAACGTCCCCGTACCACCGGTGATCAACACCGTCCCCTCGGGGTCGAGCGGGCGCGGGGGCGGTGTGTCGTCGGGGGTGGTGGCCCTGACCAGCCTGGGCACGAGCGGGCCTTCGCTCCGCAGGGCGAGCTGGGGTTCGGTGTCGAGGGCGGACCACACCCGTGCCAGGTCGTCGGCCGGGTGGTCGGGTCCGGCCAGGTCGACGAGTGCGAACCGGTCGGGTTCCTCGGCCTGGACGGTTCGCATCAGGCCCCACAGGGCGGCGCCCGCCAGGTCGGTGACGTCCTCGCCGGGCCGGGTCGCCAGGGCGCCCTGCGTCACGACGGCCAGCCGTGAGCGCATGAACTCCTCGCCGGCGAGCCACTGCTGGACCGCTTCCAGGGTCCGGTGCACGGTGATGCGCACATGTCCTGGTGTGTCGTCGGCGGCCGGGTCGCCGGGCAGCGGCGGCTCGGACGCGGCGAGGACGACCAGCTGCGGCGGTTCGGCGCCTTCGCGCACGGCGGCCAGGAGGGCGTCGAGGCCGGGGTGCACGGGGGCGTTCAGGGAGTCCGCGAGCCCGCGGGTCAGCCGGGTGTCCCCGCCGACCACGGCGCACGTTCCCGTCCGGCCCCGCTCGGGCGCGGCCGGACGGATCCATTCGACGGCGTACGGGGTGTGTGCCTCGTCCGCGCCCCCGGCCCGGAGCCGGTCCTTCGGGATCTCGCGCAGGGCGAGGGAGTCGACGGAGACGACCGGCCGGCCCTCACCGTCGAACAACTCCACGGACACACTGTCGTTGCCCACCGGCACCAGCCGCACCCGAACCGCCACCGCACCCGTCGCGTGCAACCGCACACCCGACCACACGAACGGCAGCCTCGGAGCCACCAGACCCGAACCGTCCCCCGGCAACAACCCCGCATGCAACGCCGCATCCAACAACGCCGGATGCACCCCGAACCCCTCTGCACCACCACACTCCTCCTCACCCAGAACCACCTGGGCAAACACCTCCACACCCCGCCGCCAGACCGCCTCCACCCCCTGGAACACCGGCCCGTACTCATACCCCGCCCCCGCCAACTCCCCATACAACCCCGACACATCAACCCGCACCGCACCCACCGGAGGCCACACCCCGACAGGGTCGGGGGTCTTCGTGGAACCGTGGGCCAGGACACCGGTGGCGTGGCGCGTCCACGCCTCGTCGTCGTCACCGGCCTCCTCGGGCCGGGAGTACACGGCGACGGCGCGCCTGCCCGTGGTGTCCGAGGGTTCCACGGCCACCTGCAGGTGCACGGCGCCCGTGTCGCGCAGCACAAGGGGTGCTTCCAGGGTGAGTTCTTCGAGGGTGTCGCAGCCTGTCTCGTCGCCCGCTCGCAGGGCCAGTTCGACGAAGGCGGTGCCGGGCAGCAGGACCGTCCCGGCCACCGCGTGGTCGGCGAGCCACGGGTGGGTCTGCAGGGACAGCCGCCCCGAGAACACCGAGGAGCGCGTGCCGGCGAGACCCACGACCGCGCCGAGCAGGGGGTGCTCGGCGGCGGTGAGGCCCGCGGCGGACACGTCGGCGGTCTGCCGGGCCGGCTCCAGCCAGTACCGGCTGCGCTGGAAGGCGTACGTGGGCAGTTCCACCGACCGGCGCGTCGGGGGCAGCAGCTGCCCCCAGTCGACGTCCACACCGTGGGCCCACGCCCGGCCGAGCGAGCGCAGGAAGCGTTCCCGGCCGCCCTCGCCGCGGCGCAGCGACGGCACGGCCACCGCGTTCGGGGCGGACGCGTCGTCGAATGTCTCCTGCATTCCGATGGCGAGCACGGGGTGCGCCCCGCACTCGACGAACGTGGTGAAGCCGTCGGCGAGCAGCGCCCGGGTGGTCTTCTCGAACTCCACCGTCTGCCGCATGTTGCGGTACCAGTAGTCCGCGTCGAGCCCGGCGGTGTCGATGACCTCGCCCCGGACGGTGGAGTAGAAGGCGGTGTCGGAGGTACGGGGGGCGATCGGGGCGAGCAGTTCGATCACCCGGTCGCGGATCGGTTCGACGTACCGGGAGTGCGAGGCGTAGTTCACCGCGATCCGCCGGCAGCGCACACCGTCGGCCTCCAGTGTCCGGGCCAGTTCGTCCAGCCCCTCGGAGGTTCCCGAGACGACGGTGGACGACGGTCCGTTGATGGTCGCTATTTCGAGGTCGTCGGGCCGACGCTCCAGGAGGAGGCGCACCCGGTCGACGGGCAGGGCGACGGAGAGCATGCCGCAGTGCCCGTCGATCTCGGTGATCGCCCTGCCCCGGAGCGCCACCACCAGGGCGGCGTCCTCCAGGGACAGGGCACCGGTGAAGGTCGCCGCGGCGATCTCGCCCTGCGAATGACCGACCACCGCGTCCGGTACGACGCCGAAGGACTGCCACAGTTCGGCCAGCGAGACCATCACCGCCCACAGGGCCGGCTGGACCACGTCCACCCGCTCCAGAAGCCCGGCGCCCTGCTCGGTGAGCAGGACGTCCAGCAGATCCCACTCCACGAACGGCGACAACGCCCGCGCGCACTCCTCCAACCGCGCCCGGAACACCGGCGAATCGGCGTACAGATCTGTTGCCACACCTGTCCAGTAGGAGCCCTGGCCAGGGAAGACGAACACCGTCTTCCCGGCGGTCGTGGCCCCTTCCATGGGGGTGTCGGGGTCGGCGAGGTCCCGCACGGCGCGCAGGAGTTCGTCGCGGTCGGTGCCGACGGCGACCGCCCGGTGGTCGAAGACGGTACGGGCGTGCACCAGCGCGGAACCGATCGTGGCCGGGTCCAGCTCCGGCCGCTCGGCAACGAAACCGGCCAGCCGCGCGGCCTGCTCACGCAACGCCGCACCACTGCGCCCCGACAGCACCCACGGCACCGGACCCTCCACGGCAACCGCCTCACCCGGCCCCGCTTCCTCCGCCGGAGCCTGCTCCAGAATCAGATGGGCGTTCGTGCCGCTGATGCCGAACGAGGAGACCGCGGCCCGGCGCGGCCGGTCCAGCTCCGGCCAGGGCTGCTCCCGCGTCAGCAGCGAGACGGCACCCGACTCCCAATCCACGTGCGGGGTCGGTTCGTCGACGTGCAGGGTCTGCGGGAGCACGCCCCGGCGCATCGCCATCACCATCTTGATGACGCCACCGACACCCGCAGCCGCCATGCTGTGCCCGATGTTCGACTTCAACGACCCCAGCCACAGGGGCTGTTCGGGCGTGTGCTCCTGACCGTACGTGGCCAGCAACGCCTGCGCCTCGATCGGGTCACCCAGCCTGGTACCCGTACCGTGCGCCTCGACCACATCCACATCCGCACCCGTCAGACCGGCATTCGCCAACGCCTGCCGGATCACCCGCTGCTGCGACGGACCATTCGGCGCCGTCAGACCATTGGACGCACCGTCCTGGTTGACCGCACTGCCCCGCAGCACCGCCAGCACCTCATGACCATTGCGCCGCGCGTCCGACAACCGCTCCAGCACCACCACCCCGACACCCTCGCCCCACGCCGTCCCGTCCGCATCCGACGAGAACGCCCTGCACCGCCCGTCCCCCGACAACCCCTGCTGACGCGAGAACTCCACGAACATCCCCGGCGACGCCATCACCGCCGCCCCACCCGCCAACGCCAACCCGCACTCACCACTGCGCAACGACTGCGCCGCCAGATGCAACGCCACCAACGACGCCGAACACGCCGTGTCCACCGTCACCGCCGGCCCCTCAAGACCCAACGCATAAGCAACCCGACCCGACGCCACACTCGCCGTCGTCCCCGTCAGGAGATAACCCTCCGAACCGGCAGCCGGCTCGTACAGCCGCGGGCCGTACTCCTGCGTCATCGCCCCGACGAACACACCCGTACGGCTGCCCCTCAGCGAACCGGGCACGATCCGGGCCCGCTCCAGGGCCTCCCAGGCCGTTTCCAGCAGCAGCCGCTGCTGGGGGTCCATCGCCGCGGCCTCGCGCGGGCTGATCCCGAAGAACTCGGCGTCGAAGGTGTCGGCGTCGTACACGAAACCGCCGTGCCGGGTGTACGTCCTGCCCGACAGGCCCCGCTCCGGGTCGTACAGCTCGTCCAGGTCCCAGCCCCGGTCCCCGGGGAGTTCCCCGATCGCGTCCACACCGCCGGAGACCAGGTCCCAGAGCCCTTCCGGCGACACCACTCCGCCCGGGTAGCGGCACCCCATGCCGATCACGGCCAGCGGTTCGTCGGAGGAGTCGTCAAGGCCGGAGAGCACCGCGTCGACGGTCTGCGGGTCCGGCGCCTCCACCAGGTCCCGCACGATGTGCCGGGCCAGCACCTCGGGAGTGGGGTAGTCGTAGACGAGGGAGGACGGCAGGGCGATGCCGAGGTCGGCGGCCAGCCGGCTGCGCAGCTCCACCGACGTCAGCGAGTTGTAGCCCAGATCGCGGAACGGCAGCGTCGGATCGACCGCCTCGGCGCTCTCGTACGCGAGGATCTGCGCCGTGTGACGGCACACCAGGTCGGTGATCAGCTTCTGGCGGAGCTGGTCACCCTTCTTGCTGGTCAGGGTTCGAAGCTTCTGCGCCCACTCCCCCAGGATCTGGTCCGCCTCCTCGCCGTCCTTCTCGGGCTCGGCGTCGGCCGGGGTGTTGGTGACGGTGCCGGTGGTGGGGGCGGTGAGGCCGGGGACGTCGATCCAGTACCGCTTGCGCTGGAAGGCATAGGT
>NZ_JBIAQQ010000055.1:0-21099 GCF_042889165.1 Streptomyces sp. NPDC002669
GTCGGGGGGGGGGGGGGGGGGGGGGCGGGGGCGGGGGGGGGGGGGGGGGGGGGCCGCCCGCCCGCCGCCCCCCCCCCCCCCCCCCCCCCCCCCCCCCCCCCCCCCGCTCCTTCCCCTGCGAGTCCACCGTGGAGCCCCGGCCCCGCGGCGGCTCAGCGTGCCGGCACCGGGACCGGCCGCACGGGGCAGTGGGCCGGGGCGAGCCGGTCCCCCCGCCCGGCCAGGGTCACGGACACGGCCCCCCGGGCATGCGCCGCGTACGCGGCCGTGCAGACGATCTGCTCGCGGGCGGAAGCGGTCAGTCGAGTCACCCGCAGGCGCAGCTCGACCTCGACAGCGGACCCGTCCGCCATGACCCGGCCCACGGCGGAGGCCGCCCCCGAAAGCGAGGGCGCGTTGCGGAATCCGGCCCGCCGCTCCGTCCTGTCCGGCCCGGCGAGCAGGGCGGTGACGGCCGCGAGCGGCGAGGAGGCCCCGCCCGCCGCCGGGGACGAACCGTCGGCACCGTCCCGTTCACGCGGCGCGTCCGGCCACGGTGACGCGACGATCCGCGGCACGGGCCGCAACGCGCCGTCGGGGGAGCGGAAGAACAGCAGCACGCGCTCCTCGCGCGGGGGAAGCAGATCGGCGACGGCCGGTTCGCCGGCCTCGACCACGGCCGTCTCCTGGATGCCGCAGCCCACGAGCGGGCCCCCGACGAGGACCAGCAGCGCGGCGAACCGCACCGCTCGACACCCCCGGAACACCGACCCCCTCATGTGGCGGCCCCCGCCCCGCCGGGACCGTCCGCAGACCCCGCCCCACCACGTGCGGCCGACGGCCCGTCCGACACACCGCTCCCGGACGCGGGCCCGTCGAAGGGCAGCTCCACGGTGAACAGCGCGCCACCGCCGGGCGCGTTCCCCGCGCGGATCGTGCCGCCGTGCAGCTGCACGTTCTCCTCGGTGATCGCAAGCCCGAGGCCGCTGCCCGACGAGCGGGAACGCGCGGCGTCCGCCTTGTAGAAACGGTCGAAGACGTGCGGCAGAGCGTCCGGCGCGATCCCGGGCCCGCTGTCGCGCACCTCGGTGACCAGCACGCCCCCACGCGCCGACAGCCGCACGGTGACCGGCTCGGCACCGTGGTGCAGGGCGTTGCCGACCAGGTTGGCCACGATGACGTCGAAACGGCGCGGGTCGAGACGGATGCGGAAGCCCTCGGGCAGTTCCGCGTGGACCCGGTCGAGCCACTTCCTGTCGGCCAGGGTGCGGCGCACGGCCTCCGCCGCGTCCACCTCGTCGGTGTTGAGCTCCGCCGCACGCGCGTCGAAGCGGGAGATCTCCATCAGGTCCTCCACCAGCACGGCCAGTTTGCCGGTCTCGGCGCTGATCAGACGCACCGCCCGGGCGGTGTCCGGGGGGAGGGCCACGGCGTCCTCGTCCACCACGTCCGTGACGGCGAGCATGCCGGCGAGCGGGGTGCGCAACTCGTGCGAGACGTCCGAGGCGAACCGCCGGGCCCGCGCCCCGGCGTCCCGCAACTCCTGCACGGAGCGCTCCAGACGGGCCGCCGACTCGTTGAACGTCCTGGCCAGATCGGCCATCTCGTCCCGGCCGTGCACCGGGATACGCGTGTCGAGCCGCCCGCCGCCCATGGAGTGCGCGGCACGCCGCAGCTCACGGACGGGACGCAGCACACTGCGTGCCGCGAGCAGCGCGGGCACCAGGGCCACGGCCAGCCCCGGCAGCGCACCGTCGCGGGCCGCGGTCACCAGGGCGTCGATGTCGACCTCCTCGTTCGTCATGGGCATCACGGCGAAGAGCACCAGGCCGCTCGGCACCGCGTCGCCGCCGGCGACGATCCGGGTCATCACCGGCATCCCGATCGTCAGATACGCCTTCCCGTCCCGGACGACCCGCTCGAAGACGCCGTGCGGCGAAGCGAGCGCGGCGCGGCGCAGCTCCGCGGTCAGCACACCGGAGACGGGCCGGTCGCCCGAGGAGGCGCGCACCGAGCCGTACTCGGCGAAGACGATCCACGGATGGGGTTTGGCACGCGCCGCGATGTCGTAGAGGTTCCACCGCAGCGAATCCCGGTCCATGGGCAGCCGGGGAACGAACTGTTCGACCTCCTCGCGGAAGGAGGTGACGGCCGTGTCCTGCGCCCGTACGAGGACCGCGCTGCGCGCCTCCCGGTAGGTCAACGCGGCGGTCGTGACGGCGCTGACGGCCGCCACCAGCAGGAACGCGATCACCAGCCGGGTGCGCAGCCCGAACGCGGCGGTCGCTGCGGAGATCTTCACAGCGGGCCGAAGCGGTAGCCGAAGCCCCGCAGGGTCTGGACGTACCGGGGGTCGCGGGACGGATCCTCGATCTTGGCGCGCAGCCGGCGCACACAGGCGTCCACCAGACGGACGTCACTGTGGTAGCCGTGCTCCCAGATCTCCTCCAGGAGCCGCTGCCGGCTGAAGACCTGTTCCGGCGCCGCGGACAGGTGCAGCAGCAGCTTCAGCTCGGAGGGCGCGAGGGCGACCGGGGCACCCGACTTGAGGACGGTGTGACCGGCGCGGTCGATGTCGAGCTCACCGTGGCGCTCGACGGCGGGCCCCGCGCCGACCGGGCCCTCGACACGGCGCAGCACGGCACGTATTCGGGCCTCGATGACCTCGGCACGGGCGGGCTTGACGATGTAGTCGTCCGCCCCCGCGTCCAGGCCGACGACGATGTCGACGTCGTCGCCGCGCGCGGTCAGCATGACGATCGGCAACTGGCTGGTCTCGCGCACCCGGTGGCACAGTTGCACGCCACTCATGGCGGGGAGCATCAGGTCGAGCAGCAGGAGGTCGGGGCGGAAGGAGCCCATCGCCTCCAGACCGGCCTCGCCGGTCGCGACGGCGAGGACCTCGTGCCCGCGTCGGCGCAGTCCGAGTTCGATGCCCTCGCGCACGGAGGGGTCGTCTTCGACGAGGAGGACGCGTGGCATGGCGGTGTCTCCGGGGTCGGGTGCAAACGGTCGGGTCGTCAGGGATCCGGCGATCGAGCACCGGTGACGGAATCGAAGAGTGAACGACCGCGTCCATGGTTGCCCCGGGCATGGCCGTACGTACGTGTCAGGTGCCGGACTTGCGGACGAACTCCAGCTTCCGCGCCGCATGCCCCATGGCCAGGACGCCGGAACCGGAGAGGGAGTACCCGCGGGCGCCGGTGGGAGCGATGCCGCAGGGACTGGCCGAACCACGCCGGTAGACCGGCCTGGAGACGAGGCCGGTGTCGTTCACGAACACCAGGACCTCCTTCCAGGCGCAGCGCCTGCCGGGGGAATCGTCCCGGCCCCGGACGAAGAAATCCCCGGTCCTCGCCTGCTCGATGGTGACCTGGGCCGTCGGTTTCCCTCTCTCGCCCCTGGGCACCCACTGCCCCAGGTACTTCCCGGGCACGGGCGCCTTGCCCGCCCCGGCCTCGAAGAGGACCGCCTTGTACCGGCCGTTGTCGGTGGCGAAGTCGAGGTTGCCGTCCTTGCGGGTCCTCAGGGTGTACGACGGCAGGAACGCGCACTTGCCGCCGCCGAAGGCGTTCTCGTTGCGGGCCTTGCCCAGGGAGACCGACTCCCCGGACGCCTTCTCCGGCTCCTTGTTCACCACGCAGAGCGACGTCCCGGTCAGGAAGAAGGACCGGGCGACCGTCCGCTGCTGTTCGTCCTTCTTGAACTCGACGCGTACGCGCGTGTCGCTCAGCGGCACGCCCTCCCACGCCCCGAGGAAGCCCTTCGGCACGCCCACCGCCGCCGGGCCGGCTTCCCCGAGCACCCCGAGAAGCCGATAGGGGCCTGTCGCACGCGGATCGTCCGGGCTCAGAAGGTTCATGCGAAGGACGATACGTCAGGGGCGGACGGGGGAGAGAAGCACGACTCGCCTGCCGCGCAAGGCGTTTGACCGGTTCCCGGACGCTGTTCCCGGACCCTTCGGACGGTGCGTCGGCCGTCGCGGGTCATGACGCCGTCGATGCGAAGTCCCGGCAGGACGGACACTCGCGGACCACGGGGTGGGAACACTCCAGGACGTGGTCGAGGAAGGCCGAGGCCCGTGCGAGCCGTGCGCGTTGCCGGTCGATCGCGTCGCGCTGCTCGGCGATGAGGCGTCCGCGTTCCTGCCGTCGGCCGTTCAGCAGCTGGGCGATCGCGCCGAGCGACATGCCGGCCCGTTGGCACTTGACCGCGATCGACAGCGCGTCCATCAGTTCCGGGTCGTAGCGTCGGGCGCCGCTCGCGGTGCGACGCGGGGTGATCACACCGGTGGCCTCCCAGTGTCTGAGGAGGTGCGTGGAGACTCCGAGCCGTTCGGCCGCCTCGCCGATTCGCAGCAGCAGGGTATTCATGTGCCCATGATCGTTGACTTCGTGTCGACGCGAACTTCTACCGTCTGCCGCATGCGAATCCATGAACTCAACTGCGGAACCCTCGACGTTCCCGGCGGGGAAGCCGTCTTCGGTGCGCCCCACTTCATCTGCAGATGCCTCCTGATCGAGCTGGAGGACCGGCTCGTCGCCGTCGACACCGGGATCGGGCACAAGGACATCGAGTCCCCCGAGCCCCGCCTGGGGAAGGACTGGATCGAACAGGTCCGCCCGGTACTCGATCCCGACGAGACGCTGATGGCCCGTGTCGTCTCGCTGGGGCTGGACCCGTGGGACGTCTCGGACGTGATCGTGACCCACCACCACCGCGACCACGTCGGCGGCCTCGCCGACTTCCCGTCGGCCCGGGTCCACGCCACCGGCGAGTGCCGGTCCGCCGTCGAGGAGGGCGACGGACGCGTCATGCCCGCACAATGGGCGCACGGCGTGGTGTGGGCCCCCGCACCCGTCCCGGCGGCCCCTTGGCGGGGGCAGGAGTCCTGGACACTCGACGGCCTCCCGGATTCCATCCGCCTGATCGCGCTGCCCGGCCACTCGCCGGGACACGTCGGCGTACTCGTCGACGACGCCCTCCGGGGCCAGGAGCTCCTGCACATCGGCGACGCGATCTACCACCACACGCAGCTCACCCGCACCGCACCGCCCGCGGTCGAGGCGTTCGCCGCCTCCGTGCAGCACGACGCGACCGCCGGGCTCCGCACGCAACGACTGCTGGCGGAGCTCGCGGGCGAGGGTTCGGTACGCCTGGTCAACTCGCACGACCCCGAACCCGTCGACCGGACCGGACTGCCGGGTACCGCCCGGTACCACAGCGCGGAGCGGTGCTGATCCCGCGCCGGTCCGTCCCGACGCAGGAGGCCGGCCCCGCCCCGGGCCGAGGGGCGGAGGGCAGGACCGGCGTGCCCGGCTGTCAGGACACCCGGAAGCTGTACAGCGATCCGACGCTCTTCCAGGAGTGCAGGCCCAAGGGGGGCTCACTGTGGGCGGGAGTGCCCGTGCAGTCGCCGTTCCGGTAGAAGTCCACCCGCCGGTCCGTCATGTTGAGGGTGGCGAGCATGCCGAACGGGGCGGTCACGCACTCGGTGCCGAGGTCCTCGTACAGGGCCCACTGGTCCGTGAAGGCGCCTTCCCAGACGCAGATGTTGCCCGCGACACCGCACTGCGACGGGTCGGCGCCCGGAACCGGGCCGGACGTCGCCGACGCCGTACCCGGCATGACTCCGATCAGCAGTGCCGCGGACATGGTCGCGACACCGGCCACGGCCCGCTTGAGACCGGGAATGCGCATGTCTTCTCCTCACAACTCCGAGTGATCTGCGGTGGATCGGGCCCAAGCCTCCCCCCTGCCCCACAGTTATTCAAGGGTTCAATTAAATGTCACCGTCTCCTGATGCTCTGTCCCGGAATCGGTGGTTCGGTGCGTGGTGCCGGATGCGCGAGCGGTACCCGGGACCTGCGCATTCTCCTTTGGGGAAGGGGCGCGAAGGGCGTACCTTTCCGGTGATCCCCCGAGGGGCACCGAAGTGGGCCCGGGTACGCAGCGCGGGCCGGAAGGGCTCATCAGTGCTCGACACATACACCGGCAACGGCACCACCGAGGCCGGTTCCCCGGCCGGCGGGTCCGTGCGCGAGGGCGCCCGCCGGGGCGCGCACGCCCCGGCCCCCGCGGTCGGTGACGGAGCCGCCGCGGCCTTCCGGAAGGCCGTGAACGCGTCCTGCCCCACCCTCCCCGTCCGCCTCGGAACACACCGCGAACACGGCCGGCTCGTCGAACGCCCCGAGGCGGCCGCGGCATGAGCACCCTTACGGCCCGGGCCATCGGCACCGGACGGCTGGACCTGCTGCCGCTGCACGTCGAGCACGCCGAGGAGATGGCCGAGGTCCTGTCCGACCCGGCCCTGCACGCCTTCATCGGCGGCGCTCCCGACACCCCGCAGGCCCTGCGCTCGCGCTATCGGCGCATGACCGCGGGCTCTCCCGACCCGGCCGTCTCCTGGCTGAACTGGGTGATCCGACTCCGTGCCACGTCCGGCCTGACGGGCACCGTCCAGGCGACGGTCGGCCCGTCCGCCCACGGGACCGTCGCCGAGATCGCCTGGGTGGTGGGAACCCCGTGGCAGGGAAGAGGCATCGCCACCGAAGCGGCCCGGGGCCTCGTCGACTGGCTCGGCGGGCAGCAGGTGCCCACCGTCATCGCCCGCATCCACCCCGAGCACCGGGCATCCGCCGCCGTCGCCACCGCCGCCGGGCTCGTACCCACCGACGAATGGCACGAAGGCGAGATCACATGGTGCCGGAACATCGGCCGATGACCCGGACGGACCCCGGCCGGGGTCCGACAGCCGCTCCGCCGGGCGGTGAGGGGAGAGGGAGCGCGGGGCCGCGGCCGGCCCGGCTCCGGACCGGCGGCGCGGTCACGGCACGGGGCGGGCCGCGAGCAGCGATTCGAGCGTGGCGCGGGCGGTGTGCCGACGGGGCAGCCCGGGCGAGGTGAAGTGCTCCTCGCCGAGGTCGGCGCCGTCATGGAGGACCGGCCCGTGGAACGTCGCGGAACCGCAGCCGTCGGGCAGCCGGAACAGCGCGCCGTGGGTGAACAGAACGCCGTCGAGCCGTGTGGCGCCGTGGAACTGGGTGCCCGTGAAGTCCGCGTACGCCAGTCGGCAGCCGCTCAGGTCGAGGCCGACCAGTGTGGCGCCGGACAGGGGCAGCCTCGCGTCCGGCCAGAACCGGTCGGCGTCCGACGGCCGCAGGCGCGCGGTGAGCAGGTCCTGGGCCGCCCGCCGCACGGCCAGTTCGGCCCGCTGCCCGTCGTCGAGGTCCGCGGCGCCGACCGGGAACGGCAGCGGCGTCCGCAGATACGCGCAGACCGTGGTGACGATCTCGGCGCGCAGCCCGGGCCGGGCGTCGCCGAGAGCGTCCAGGATCCGCAGCCCGGCCAGTCGTACGGGCGCCTCGGCCGCAGCCAACTGGTGCGCGTACGGGGCGACGGCGGCGTCGGTCGTCAGGCGCGCCGGGCCGTCGTCCGCGGGCACCGCCGTCCAGCCGAACGGCCACCGCTGTTCGAGGTCGGTGGCCGCGGCGCGGGCGTCGGTGAGATCGGCGGCGGGCTGGTCCAGGTACACCTGCGAGTCGAAGTGCGCACCGCGGAACACCGCCGTCGCGCCGAACCGCACCTTCCAGAACCACGCGGCGTTCCGGAAGCGCGCGCCGCGGAACGACGCGGCACCGCGGAACAGCGCCCCGTCCCCGCCCTCCTCCCAGCTCTGGTACTCCTCCATCAGGTACGCATCGGGCCAGTGGGGGTCGGCCTCGTTCGGCTCGTTCCAGGGGATCACGGTCGTCGGCCCGAGCACCTCCATGAGGGCGTCGTCGTCGAGGTCCTCCCAGTCCTCGTCCTCCCAGATGCCCTCCTCGCCGAAGCCGAACCAGGCGAGCCCGTCGAAGCGGGCGTCGTCGAAGCGGGCCCGGCCGTGGAACCGGGCCCGGCCGAAAACGGCATCTCCGCCGAACCGGGCGCCGGTGAACCGGGCATCGCAGGAGAACACCGCGCGCGGGAAGACCGCGTCGGTCGTCCAACGCGCGCCCTCGAACGTGGTCGTGCCGCGGAACAGGCAGTCGTCGAAGGCCGCCCGGTCGAACCGGCAGTCCGTGAAGTCGACGCCGTCCACGACCGCACCGGTCAGGTCCACCGCGATGCCGCCCCAGCGGGCGGTGTCCTGCCCGGTCGCGTCCGGTACGGGGCGCAGCCGGTCGGCGAGCATGGCGAGTGCCGCTCGCCGGACCTCGGACCCGGCCGGATCGCTGTCGCCGTCCGGCAGGCGCTCCTCCCGGGCCGGGTGCTCGCGGACGAACGCGCAGACCGCCTCCGCCACGTCCTGACGCAGGTCCGGATGCCCGTCGCCGAGCCGGGCCAGTTCGGCCACGGCCTCCCGCCGGAGGGCCGCGTCGTCACCGCGCAGCCGGCCCGCGGCCGCCCGTACCGCTTCGGCCGCCGGCTCGCTGTCACCGATGGTCACTACGGCCTCCCGCACGATGAGGATGATCCAAGTCCTTTGGTTCCCGAGAGATTAGCGATGCGTCCGCGACCCGTCGGAAGCGGCCCCTCGGCCCGGCCGCCGGTCACCGGCCACCGGGCGCGCGAAACGAACGCGCCGGGCGACGCTCTCTCCGGACCATGGCGGGAACCGGCCGATTCCCCCGACCGGGCATGTCCGCCCGGACGGCAGTTTGGCCACGCCGGGAACAGCGGGTCCGGTCGGCACGGTTGCACCGACCGAGGGACCGGCGCCGTCACGGCCGGGGAGACACGGAGGCCGCGAGGCCGTCCGCCCACTGGGCACCGGGCCCCAGGACCGCGGTACACCCGCCGCACATCTGGACCGACCCATATTTCCGCAGGAGGACTGTTACATGACTGACCGGCCCTTGACGCTCATGGCAGTGCACGCCCATCCCGACGACGAGGCCACCGGAACCGGAGGGGTCCTCGCGCGATACGCGGCGGAAGGCATCCGCACGGTTCTCGTGACGTGTACCGACGGCGGTTGCGGTGACGGACCGGGGGGTGTCAAGCCGGGCGATCCCGGGCACGATCCGGCGGCCGTCGCCCTGATGCGCCGTCAAGAACTCAAGGCGAGTTGTGACGTCCTGAAGATCAGCGATCTGGAGATGCTGGACTACGCCGACTCCGGGATGATCGGCTGGCCGAGCAATGACGCCCCCGGATCCTTCTGGCGGACCCCCGTGGAGGAAGGCGCCGCCCGACTCGCGGAACTCATGCGTCACTACCGACCCGATGTGGTCGTCACCTACGACGAGAACGGCTTCTACGGTCACCCCGACCACATCCAGGCCAACCGCATCACGATGGCGGCGCTGGAGATGACCGGGCTGACACCGAAGGTGTACTGGACGACGATGCCCCGCTCGATGATGCGGCAGTTCGGGGAGACCATGCGCGAGTTCCGCGAGGACATGCCGGAGCCGGATCCCGCCGAGATCGCCGAGATGGCCAAGATCGGTCTGCCCGACGACGAGGTCACCACGTGGGTGGACACCACCGCCTTCAGTGATCAGAAGTTCGATGCGCTGGCCGCGCACGCCAGCCAGGGCGAGAACATCTTCTTCCTCAAGATGGGCAAGGAGCGGTTCGGCGAGTTCATGGGCATGGAGACCTTCGTACGCGTCAAAAACACCACCGGTGCGGCCGTCCCCGAGAACGACCTCTTCGCGGGACTGCGCTGATCCGCTGAGGGCCGTCGTCACCGCGGCGACACCGGCGCGGACCGGACGGCGCCGGTGCCGACCGCACGGTTCGCCCGTCGGACGACGGCCGACACGACACCGGGGCCCCGCCCGCGGCCGGGGCACCCACGATGCCCGGATGTCGTGGAGCGGGACCCGTGAGCCGGTTCCGGTCCGCTGACGGTGCGCGTCGGCCGGGCGGCTCCACCACGTGATGAAGCTCCTGGCGGGGCACGGCCGAGATCAACCGTGCCCCGCCAGGAGTTCCGCGTGTTCGTTCACCCGCCGTCGAACGCTCCGTCCGGCCGGAAACCGCGCTGTGCGGGCGCTCGACCTGGTGCCGGACGACGGGAAACGGGAGCGCGACGATGACGTCCGCCCGTATGCCGGCGGGCCCTGCCCGTCTCGGTTCACCTGCGGTGCGACGCTGCCCGTACCCGGCTCGCCATCGGGTTCCGTGACGGAGCTCGGCCGTGAGCCGATGCCACCAATCGGCCCCCGTACCAACGGAATTCGGCCAGCTCTGCAACTGCACAGACTTCTGTGCACAGGAGTCTGTGCACAGAAGTCTTTGTCATCTACCTTGAGTTCCATGGAACCTCCCGAGCAGCCCTCCCAAGTGCAACTGAACGCCCGTAACCTGCGGGGCATCGCGCACCCGTTGCGGGTGCAGATGCTGACGGTCCTGCGGACGGAGGGGCCGGCCACGGCCACCACGCTCGCCCGGCGGCTGAACCAGAACACCGGCGCGACCAGCTATCACCTGCGCCAGCTCGCCGAGTACGGCTTCATCGTCGAGGCGCCCTCCCGGGGCGGCGGCCGTCGGGAGCGCTGGTGGCAGGCGGCGCACGTCAACACGGTCCTGCCGGACGATTCGGCACTGGCGGACGACGGCGGGCTCGGGATCGCCTATCTGCAGGCGCTCGGCCGGGTCTGGTCCGACGCGATGACGACCGCCATCGACGCGACCCCCTCGCTGTCGTCCGAGTGGCGCGACGCCCAGGACTTCAGCGACTACGCGCTCACGCTCACCCCGGCCGAGGCCGAAGAGCTGTCGGCGGAGATCCACCGACTGCTCCGCCGACGCAACTCCTCGGCCGAACCGGCGGGTTCGCCGCTGCCCGAGGGCGCGGCACGAGTCACCTTCCAGTTCCAGTTGTTCCCGACCAGCGCAGACCGGCACGTCTCCCACCCCACCGACCCGGAGTGAGAAAGATGACCTCTCGGCACGCGACCGCCCAACAGGCGGCGGACAGTGGCACACGCACACCCGCCCCGGACGACGCCTCGGACTCCTCGGACTCCCCGGGCGCCTCGGGCCCTCAGGAAACCCCGCGCACCCCGGACACCCCGGGCACCCAGGGCACTCCGGACGACGAACCCCGGGTCCTGCGCGGACTGATCGGCATGCTGTCGGCCAACGCGGCGTCCCTGTCGGCCAACCGGGTGCTCTCGATCGCCCTGCCCTGGTTCGTCCTGACGACGACCGGGAGTGTCGGCAAGACGGGCCTGGTCGCTTTCTTCCAGATAGTCCCCTACGTGGTGGCCCAGGCGCTGGCGGGGCCGATCATCGACCGGGTCGGTCCCAAGCGCATCAGCGTGGCCGGCGACCTGGCCTCCACCGTCGCGACGGCCGCCGCCCCGTTGCTCTACCTGACGGGCAACCTGTCCTTCGGCCTGCTGCTGGGGCTGCTGGCCGTGGTCGGCGCGGCGGACGGCCCGGCCAACGGGGCCAAGGGGCTCTTCGTGCCCGCGGCCACCCGCGCGGCCAAGGTGCCGCTGGAGCGGGGGACCGGTCTGTCGACGGCGGTCGAACGGACCGCGACGACCATCGGACCGGCCGTCGCCGGTGTGGTCGTCGCCTCCTTCGGCAGCCTCTATGCCCTGTGGATCACGGCCTTCCTGTTCGGTGTGTCGGCGCTGATCATCTCCACCACCCTCAGCGACCCGGTGCCCGAGCCGCACGAGATGCCGGTCGAGGAGGCCGAGGGCTATTTCTCGCGGCTGCGTCAGGGGGCCGTGTTCCTGCGCGACGCCAAGCTGCTGCGGTCCATCGTCGGCATGCTCGCCGTGACCAACCTGCTCGACCAGGCGTTCATGTCCGTGCTGCTGCCGGTCTGGGCGAAGGAGACGGGCCACGGTGCGGGAGTCATCGGCCTGGTGGTCAGCGTCTTCGCCGCGACATCGATCATCGCCGCGCTCGTGGCCGCGGGGGTGGCCGACCGGCTGCCCCGGCGCACCGTCTATCTGATCGGCCTGACACTGGGTGGCGTCCCGCGCTTCGTGGCCATGGCCACGGGGGCGCCCCTGTGGGTGGTCCTGGCGGTGCTGGCGGTGGGCGGCCTGGGCTCGGGCTTCGTCAACCCGATCGTGGGGGCCGTGACGTACGAGCTGATCCCCACTCCGCTGCTGGGACGGGTCAAGACGATGGCCCAGGCCGTCACCTGGGCGGGCATCCCCTTCGGCGGGCTGCTGGGCGCGGGACTGGTGACGGTGGTGGGCACCTCGGGCGCCCTGTGGATCGTGGGCGGGCTCTACCTCGTCGCCATCGGTGTGCCGGCCCTGAACCGGGAGTGGTCGGGCATGCGCAAGCAGACGGCGCCCGACACGGGCCCCGGCGGTGCCGAGCAGGGGAAGGGGAGTGCGACCGGTACGGCTCCGGTTTCCGGGGAAGAGGCGCTCAAGGAAGCCGTGTGAGCGGCGGTACGGGACCGGCACCGGCCGGGCGGCGGACCGCCCGTCGGCCGCCGGTCCCGTACCCCTGCCACTGCCCCCGCCCGGTCGGCGGAACACCGCCGACCGGGCGTTGTGTTCGTGCCCGGACCGGCGTGAGCGCCCACCTCAGGCGGGCGTGAACGTCCGCGTCCGACGGCCGTGAGTGTCCGCGCCCGGCGGGCAGAAGTGACCACGTCCGGCGGGCAGAAGTGACCAGTTATCTCCTCCAGATCGCTCTGCGAGCATCGGATTCGGCTGAGTTTCCGAGGGTTTTCGCAGACGGTCGATGACGAGGAACTGGTGGACACATGACGACGAACCCGATGATGGCCGCGGCCTCCGGCCAGAGGGTCGAGCAGGGCGGTTTCTCTCCTGCGGAAGCCCGCATCGCGGCAGTGTGGAACGCGGTGCTCGGCACCGAGGCGACCGGGCCGGAGGACGAATTCTTCCGGCTCGGCGGAACCCTTTCGCAGGCGGCGGAAATGGCGCGCCGGATCGCGGAGGAATTCGGTTCGGAATTCGGCGCGGAAAAACTGCCGGAGCCGTTGACGGTGCGGGCGGTGGCGTCGTTCCTCGCGGAGGAAGCCCTGCTGCGGGCCCGCCGGCTGTTCGAGTCGGCCGACTTCGATACCGAGGACGCGACGGACGTCGTGGACGCCCTGGTGGCGGCCGGGACCCCGGACGACACCCCGGTCATACCCCGCGCGCCCCGGCACGGGCGCCCACTGCCGTTGTCGTTCGCACAACACCGACTGTGGTTCCTGGACCAGTTGGAGCCCGGCCGGGCCGAGTACCTGATCCCCATGGGCCTGCGCATCAGCGGCCCGCTGGACGTCCCGGCGCTGCGCGCGTCGCTGTCGGACCTGGTGAGCCGGCACGAGGTGCTGCGCACCCGCTTCGTCGGCGACGCGGACGGCAACCCCGGCCAGGTCGTCGACCCGCCCCGGCCGCTGCCGCTCGCCGTTCACGACCTGCGGTCCGTCGCCGGGCAGGAGGCGCGAGAGGAGGCGGCCGCCGCGCTCGTGGACACCGAGGGCTTCCGGCCGATGGACCTCGGCACCGGACCGGTGGTCCGTGCGCTGCTGATCCGGCTGGCCGACGAGGAACACCTGCTCTCCCTGACGGTGCATCATGTCGCCTTCGACGGCTGGTCGGTGGGGGTGCTTTCCCGGGAACTGACCGAGCTGTACGGCGCACGGGTCGCGGGAACGGACGCCAGTCTGTCCGAACCTTCCCGCCAGTACGCCGACTTCGCTTCCTGGCAGCGCCAGTGGTTCACCGGCGAGGTGCTGGCGGAGCAACTGGACTACTGGCGTACCCGCCTGGCCGGCACCGAACCGCTGGAGCTGCCCACCGACCGCCGGCGCCCGGCGCGGCGCAGCGGCAACGGCGCCATGCTCACCTTCCGCGTACCGGCCCGGACCGCGGACGGCGCCCGCAGGCTCTCCAAGGAGGCCGGCGCGAGCCTGTTCATGACCCTGCTGGCGGTCTTCCAGACGGTGCTGTCGCGCTACAGCGGCCAGGAGGACATCGCGGTGGGCACCCCGATCGCGGGCCGCAACCGGGCCGAGATCGAGAACATGATCGGCTTCTTCGTGAACACGCTGGTCATGCGCACCGACCTGTCCGGAGACCCGACGTTCACCGAACTTCTCGACCGGGTCAAGGACACCGCGCTCGGTGCCTACGACCACCAGGACCTGCCCTTCGAACGCCTCGTGGAGGAACTGGCCCCGCAGCGGGACCTGTCGCGCAATCCGCTGTTCCAGGCGATGTTCGTCCTCCAGAACACCCCCGACAGCCGGTCCTGGGACCTGCCCGGCCTGACCGTGAAGCAGCTCGACGTCTCCGCCCAGGACTCCAAGTTCGACTTCACCTTCTACGCCACCGAGGCCGCCGACGGCGCCCTGGACGGCACCATCGTGTACTCCACCGACCTGTTCGACGAAGCCACGATGGTGCGGCTCGCCGGGCACTTCGAGACGCTGCTGGCCGCCGCCTGCGCCACCCCGGACGCCCGGCTGTCCGAGCTCCCGATGCTGACCGCCACCGAGCGCCGGACGATCCTCGGCGAGTGGAACGGGGCCGACACCGACGTGCCGGACACGGTGACCGTGACCCGGCTGATCGAGGAGCAGGCCGCCCGCCGCCCCGACGCTCCGGCCGTGACCTGCGGCACGGACGAACTGACCTACCGTCAACTCGACGAGCGGGCCGAGCGGATCGCCGGCCGGCTGCGCGAGCGCGGCGCCGGGCCGGGCACCCTGGTCGCGGTCTGCCTGGACCGCGGTACGGACATGGTGTGCACGCTGCTCGGCATCCACAAGTCGGGGGCGGCCTACGTGCCGCTGGACCCGGCGTACCCCACGGACCGGCTCGCCCACATGGTCGAGGACAGCGGCGCCCCACTGATCGTCACCCGGTCCGCGCACACCGGCCGCCTGCCCGCCCGCACACCGACGCTGCTGCTGGACGGGCACCGGACCGAGCCGCCGCACACCGCCTCCACCGGCCCGGCGGCGCAGGCAGGCCCGGACGACGTGGCCTACGTGATCTACACCAGTGGTTCCACCGGCCGCCCCAAGGGCGTGCAGATCACCCATGGCGCACTGCGCGCGCGGATGCGGGAGACACGCCGTGAGCTGGGGCTCACGTCCGAGGACCGGGTCCTGCAGTTCGCCTCGATCGCGTTCGACTCGTCGGTGGGCCAGATGTTCGCCCCGCTCGTCTCCGGGGCTGCTCTGGTACTGCGCGACGACACCTGGGACCCGGGCCGGCTGGCGGCGGCGCTGCGCGAGCACCGGGTCACGGTGGCCTGGCTCACCCCGTCGGCGTTCGGGGCGCTGGCCGCCGACCTGGACGGCCCGGACGCGCTGGGCCCGCAGCTGCGGCTGGTCCGGCTCGGCGGCGAGGCACTCCAGCGGGAACAGGTCCGGCAGTGGTTCCGGCACTGCTCGGTTCCCCTGATCAACGGTTACGGCCCCACGGAGGCCGCGCAGGAGGCGACGACCGCCAGGATCGACGGCCCCGTCGACCGGGTGCCGATCGGACGGCCGGTCGCCAACGCGAAGGTGTTCGTGGTCGACCGCCACGGCCGGCCGGTGCCGGTGGGCGTACCGGGCGAGATGTGGATCGGCTGCCCCGGCCTGGCCCGCGGCTACCTGAACCGGCCCGATCTGACCGACGAGAAGTTCACCGTCGTGCACGTGGACGGCACGCCGCGGCGCGTCTACCGCACCGGTGACCTCGCCCGATGGATGCCGGACGGGCGGCTGGAGTTCGTGGGCCGCTCCGACAACCAGGTCAAGCTGCGCGGCTACCGCATCGAACCGGGCGAGATCGAGACGGCGCTGCTCGCCCACCCCACGATCACCGGCGCCACCGTCGTGCTGCGCGAGGACGTCCCCGGCGTGCAGAGGCTGGTGGCGTACGTGGTGCCCGTGGGCCCCCTCGACGCGAGCGCGCTGCGCACCCACCTCCAGCGCGACCTGCCGGACTACATGGTGCCCACGGCGTTCGTGCCGCTGGAGCGCATCCCGCTCACCCCGAACGGCAAGACCGACCGCCGGGCGCTTCCCGCTCCCGCCTCCGACCGGTCCGGACTGGACGCCGCGTACACCGAGCCGCGCACGGACATCGAACGCACGGTGGCCGAGGTGTGGTCCGAGGTGCTGGGCGTCGACCGGATCGGCGCGCACGACGACTTCTTCGCTCTGGGCGGGCACTCGCTGCTGGCCACCCAGGTCGTGTCGCGGCTGCGCCGACGGCTGGGCGCCGACGTACCGGTGCGCACGCTGTTCAGCGCACCGACCCCGGCGCTGCTGGCCGCGGCCGTGACGGAACTGGACGGCACGGAGACCGATCGCATCCCGACGGCCCCGCGCCACGACACCCCGCCGCCGCTCAGCTTCGCGCAGCAACGACTCTGGTTCCTGGACCAGTTGGAGCCGGGCCGGGCCGAATACCTGCTGCCCTTCGCCTTCCGCCTCCGCGGCCCCCTGGACACCGACGCCCTGAACGCCGCGTTCACCGCGGTGGTGGCGCGCCACGAGATCCTGCGCACCCGGTTCGTCACGGACGCGGCGGGCTCCCCGGCGCAGCTGATCGACCCGCCCCGGCCGGTGCGGATGCTGGTACGGGACCTGCGCCGGACGGGTGACCCGGCCGCCCGCGAGGACGCCCTGGCAAAGGTGCTGCGCGAGGACGGACTGCGGCCGGTCGACCTTGGCACCGGACCGATGCTGCGCGCGCTGCTGGTGCGGCTGGCCGACGAGGAGCACGTCCTGGCGGTCACCGTGCACCACATCGCCTTCGACGGCTGGTCGGTGGGCGTGCTGGTGCGCGAGCTGTCCGCACGGTACGCGGAAGCCCTCTCGGGCCGCTCGGGCACGCCCGGCCCCGATCCGCTGCCCGTGCAGTACGCCGACTACGCGGTGTGGCAGCGCGGCTGGCTGTCCGGCGCCCCACTGGAACGGCAACTCGCTTACTGGCGCGAGCAGTTGGGCGGACTGGAACCGTTGGAGCTGCCCACCGACCACACACGGCCGGCGGAGCGCGGCGGACGGGGCGAAGTGGTCCGGTTCTCGATCCCCGCCGAGATCGCCGCCCGCGCCCGCGCGGTGTCCGCCGAGAGCGGCGCGAGCCTGTTCATGACCCTGCTGGCCGCCTACCAACTGCTGCTGGCCCGCTACAGCGGACAGCGGGACATCGTGGTCGGCACCCCGGTCGCCGGCCGCAACCGTGCCGAGACCGAGGACCTGATCGGCTTCTTCGTGAACACCCTCGTCCTGCGCACCGACCTGTCCGGCGACCCGACGTTCGCCGAGTTGCTGGACCGGGTCAAGGACACCGCGCTCGGTGCCTACGACCACCAGGACCTGCCCTTCGAACGCCTCGTGGAGGAGCTGGCCCCCGACCGCGACCTGTCCCGCAACCCCCTGTTCCAGACCATGTTCGCGCTGCAGAACGCACCGGGCGCGGACGCCTGGAAGCTGCCGGACCTGACCGCGGAGCCCGTCGAATCCCCGGTCCGGGACGCCAAGTTCGACCTGTCGATGTACCTCGCGGAGGCCGCGGACGGCACCCTGGACGGCGCCGTGGTCTACGCGGACGACCTCTTCACCGAGGACACCGCGCGCCGCCTGGCAGGCCACTTCACCAATCTGCTGGCCGCGGCCACGATTCGCCCGCACAGCACACTGTCCGAGGTGGAGATGCTGGACGCGGGGGAGCGGCACCGGGTCCTCACCGAGTGGAACGACACCGCCGAGTCCGTTCCGGCGACGACACTGCACCAGTTGTTCGAGCAGCGGGCGGCACAGGACCCGGAAGCGGTCGCAGTCGTCTGCGGCACGGAAAGCATGACGTACCGTCAACTCGACGAACGGGCCAACCGACTGGCCCACAGGCTGCGCGCCGTGCCGGGCATCGGCCCCGACGTACCCGTGGGCGTCTGCCTGGAACGCTCGCCCGCCATGGTGTGGACGCTGCTCGGCATCCTCAAGGCCGGCGCCGCGTACGTCCCGCTCGACCCGGAGCACCCGGAGGAACGGCTGGCGTACCTGGTGGCGGACTCCGGCGCACCACTGATCGTCACCGACATAGCGCACTCCGCCCTGCTGCCGGACGGCCCGGACCTGCTGGCCGTGGACCGCCCCGCCGACCTGCCGGACACCCTGCCCACGGACGCGCCGGAACCCCTCGCGGACCCCGGCGACCTGTGCTACCTGATCTACACCAGCGGCTCCACGGGCCGCCCGAAGGGCGTCCGCATCGAACACCGCGGAGTGGTCAACTACCTGGCCGGCATGCAGCACGCGTTCCCGATCGCTCCGGGCGAGGGCTTCCTCCAGGCCACACCGCTGTCCTTCGACGTGTCGGCGTACGAGATCTTCTGGCCCCTGTGGCAGGGCGCCACGGTCGTGCTGGTGCCGGGCTCGGACCGGCTCGACATGGCCGAGGTGTCCCGTCTGATGCGCGCCCACCGCGTGGTCGGCCTGCACTTCGTGCCGAGCCTGCTGGACATGTTCGTCTCCCGGGCACGGCCCGAGGACTGCGCACACCTGCGGTACGCCTTCGCCAGTGGCGAACCGCTCCAGCCGACGCTGGTGAGCCGGTTCACCGAGAGCTTCCCCGGCGACCTCATCAACCTGTACGGCGCCACCGAGGTCTCGGTGGACACCACGTACTGGCGCGCCTCGCGCACCGACCCGACCGGACCGGTCCTCGCGGGCCGCCCCATGGTCAACCAGACCGTGTACGTCCTGGACCCGGACCGCCGCCCCGTGCCCCCGGGCGTACTGGGCGAGGTGTACCTCGGCGGCGACAGCGTCGGACGCGGTTACCACCAACGGCCCGACCTCACCGCCGAACGCTTCGTCGCCGACCCGTTCCGCGGCGGCCGGATGTACCGCACGGGCGATCTCGGCCGGTTCACCGCCGACGGCGAACTGGACCTGCTGGGCCGGATCGACCGCCAGGTGAAACTGCGCGGCGTCCGGGTCGAACTCGGCGAGATCGAGGCGACGCTGCTCACCCACGGCACGGTCGGAGTCTGCGCGGTGGTGGTCCGGGAGGACACTCCCGGCGACAAGCGACTGGTCGCCTACTGCGTGCCCGCGCCCGGCGCCACGACGGACGTCGGCGCGCTGCGCGAGTGGGCCGCCGAACGCCTGCCCCGCGCCATGATGCCGTCCGCGTTCGCGATCCTGCCGGAACTGCCGCTCAACCGGAACGGCAAGGTCGACCACGCGGCACTGCCGGCCCCCGGGAGCGACGGCGACAGCACGGCCGGATACACCGCGCCGCGGGACGAGATCGAGGCGGAGGTCGCCGGAATCATGGCCACCGTGCTCGGCGTCGAACGCGTAGGAATCCACGAGGGATTCTTCGACGCAGGCGGCCATTCCCTGCTCGCACTCCAACTCGTCAACCAGGTCGAGGCGGTGACCGGAGTACGCATCGGCCTGCGGCGGCTCTTCCAGTCGCCGACCGTCATCGGCATCAAGCAACAACTCGTCGAATTGTTCGACGAGCAGGAACAACTTTCCTGAAACAGCGGCCCATTGCCCACGCGAGAAGACGAAGAGGACGGAACATCATGGGCGAGAACTCGGTGGAGGCACGGCTGCTGTCCCGCATGCGGCGGCGTGCGGAAGCGGCTCGGATCGTACGGACCGACCGGGAGGCCGGACCGCTGCCGCTGTCGTTCGCGCAGCAGCGGCTGTGGTTCCTGGACCGGCTGACGCCGGGCAGCGCGGAATACCTGGTACCGACGGTGCTGCGGGTGCACGGCACGTTGGACGTCCCCGCACTCGGCACGGCACTGTCAGGTCTGGTGGCCCGGCACGAGGTGCTGCGGACGGCGTTCCGGTCGGACGACGACGGCACACCGCGGCAGGTGATCGGCACACCCCGGCCGGTGGAGGTGACGGTCCACGACCTGCGGGCCGAGGCGGACGCGGAGACCCGCGCGGGCGAGGTGCTGCGCACCGAGGCGACGAGGCCGTTCGACCTGGAGGCCGGGCGGCTCCTGCGAGCCGATGTGGTGAGGCTCGCGGACGACGACCACTTCCTGCTGCTGACGGTGCACCACATCGCTTCGGACGGTTGGTCCTCCGGGATTCTGGCCCGTGAGTTGCGGGAGTTGTACGCGGCTGCGGTTGCCGGGCGTGAGGTGTCGCTTCCCGAACTCTCCATCCAGTACGCGGATTTCGCCGCCTGGCAGCGGGAGCAGCTGGACGGGGAGTTCCTGGAGAGGCAGCTGGCGTACTGGCGCGAACGCCTCGCCCACGTGACACCGCTCGAACTTCCCACCGACCACCAGCGTCCGGCGCAGCCGAGCGGTGACGGGGACGTGGTCACCTTCTCGGTGCCGGCGGAGGTGACGGAGGCGTTGCGGGCGACGGCGAGCGGGCAGGGCGCGAGTCTGTTCATGGCGTTGTTGTCCCTGTTCCAGATCGTTCTGGCGCGTTACTGCCGCCAGGACGACATCGCGGTGGGCACCCCGGTCGCCGGCCGCAACCGTGCCGAGACGGAGGAGCTGATCGGCTTCTTCGTGAACACCCTGGTCATGCGCACCGATCTGTCCGGCGATCCGGTGTTCACCGAGTTGCTGGACCGGGTCAAGGACACCGCGCTCGGTGCTTTCGACCACCAGGACCTGCCCTTCGAACGCCTCGTGGAGGAACTCGCCCCCGACCGCGACCTGTCCCGCAACCCCCTGTTCCAGACCATGTTCGTCCTCCAGGCGCCCGGCAGCGCGGAGGGCCAGGCATGGGAACTGGCGGGCACACGGACCGAGCCGGTCGAGATCGAGCGGGGTGTCGCCAAGTTCGACCTGACGCTCACGGCGGTCGAGTCGGCGGACGGACTGCGCGCGGTCCTGGAGTATCGGACGGATTTGTTCGAGCGGGCGTCGGTCGAGCGGTTGGCGGGGCATTTCGTGACGCTGGCGGCGTCGGTTGCGGCGGCGCCGGGTGCGCGGTTGTCGGAGCTGAACATGTTGACGGTGGGGGAGTTGGGGGAGGTGTTGGTGGAGTGGAATGGTGAGAGTGGTCCGTATCCGGACACGGCGACCATTCACCGGCTGGTGGAGGAGCGTGTCGCGTCCGCTCCGGATGCGGTTGCGGTGAGGCAGGGGGAGCGGTGCTGGTCCTATGGTGAGGTCAATGCGCGGGCGAACCAGCTGGCCCATCATCTGCGCGATGCCGGGGTCACGGCGGACATGTTGGTGGGGGTGTGTCTGGAC
>NZ_JBIAQQ010000056.1:0-7020 GCF_042889165.1 Streptomyces sp. NPDC002669
CCCCCCCCCCCCCCCCCCCCCCCCCCCCCCCCCCCCCCCCCCCCCCCCCCCCCCCCCCCCCCCCCCCCCCCCCCCCCCCCCCCCCCCCCCCCCGGGGCCGGAGGGGTCGCGGACCAGGTCTCCGGGTGGGGACGTCGAGGCGCTGCCGAGGGTGAGGTGGGTGGTGTCGGCGCTCAGGGAGTGTGTGGTGCCGCTCTGGTCCAGGAGTTCAGCTGTCACGGACGCGGTGTCCGACGGGTGCAGCGTCAGTTGTTCGGCGGGGAAGAGGGTGACGTGGGGGTCGTCGCGGATCTCCTCGGTCTTGTAGTCGTCGGCCGCCGGGTACGCAACCAGCAGGCGGGTGCGGCCACGGGGCGGGCGCGCAGGAACGTACCGATCGGGCGGTCGCCGCCGAGGACTAGAAAGGTACGTCCCGCCGCGCTCTCCGCCCCGGCCCGCCAGAGCGGACGGCGGGGCAAGGCCGGGCGGGGCGGTGATCCAGGGGACGTCACCGGTGGCCACGATCGCGTGGGGCGCGGTCAGTCGGCGGCCGTCGTCGAGAATGGCGGTGACGTGGTCCTCGTGGGCGCGCAACTCGGTGACGTACCAGCCGAGTTCGATGCGACAACGGCTCGGTGCCGTGCAGTTCCGCCGTGATGGCGGTGGCCAGCGCGGTGCCGTCGGTGTGGCCGCCCAGGACGTGTTCAGCGCCGGGAGCCGGTACAGGTTGCGGCACAGGGCATCCGGCTCGATCAGGACCGAGCCGGATGCCCACGCCCGCCGCCGTACGGGCCGCCGCGCAGCCGACCGGGCCTCCGCCGACGACAAGGAGATCGGTGTCAAAGAGATGAGTGCGCCTGGTGGAGCGGGGCGGGGCGGACATGGAGTTATTTCAGCACTTCGGTATTGATGAGGTGGCGCATGCTGTGGCGGAGGGGACTGGCCAGAGGTCCCGAAAGACTCAGTGCTGCTCGGAGTCTGTGCGGAGGCACTGATAAAGCAGGGATGAGCGGGGAGCTCCTGGAAGCGTCCAAAGCCTCAGGAACACCCCACCGTTCACATGTTGTTGACGACTGGGGCGACTCTCGGCGCGGGCTGAGGGCGGAGGGTGGCTAGAGGTGGGCTGACTGCCAGCCACACTCTCCGCTCGGGAGCGTCAGGACCAGTACCAGGATCAAGACCAGGATGATGCCTCCCGCCGACGGTGCAGATGTCGGAGTAGGCAGCAGAGTGATTAGGGAGAGAAGGGTGTCGAGTGGCAGCGCTGCCATGAAGGCTCCAGGTGTGCGAATGTCGGCGCTCACGTCGGAGGCCGCTCTGAGTTGTTGTCTGCCTGGTCCAACGAGGGAGGGGAGTGCAAGACACGGGAGCGGCGGATGTGATCACGTGAAATTTGGTTGAAAATTAAACTTTTTTAGTTCAACCGGTACTCTCCCCAGTTCATTTTCAATGCGGCCACAGCTCGAATCGGCTAGTCCCAAACCCCGCGCGCGCGGGGACCACGTACATCGTTACTCACCCCAAGGGGCACCCCCGCGAGTGCAGGGAGCTAGAGGGCTGTCGCTCTGACACGGCAGTCCTTGCAATGCGCGAACGCCCCCTCGGTCTGCGTTTCCGCAAGCCGAGAGGGCGTCGATGGCGGTAGCGGAGGGATTTGAACCCTCGGTGAGTTTCCCCACACTCGCTTTCGAGGCGAGCTCCTTCGGCCGCTCGGACACGCTACCGAGAGAGAGCTTAGACCATCACCGGCCGTGGACAGAAATCCGTTCCCGGGGGGCTGCGGGGGCGGGACGTCAGGAGGCGCGGAAGAAGGACGTCAGGAGGGCCGCGCACTCCGGTTCCAGCACGCCCTGGATGACCTCCGGGCGGTGGTTGAGGCGGCGGTCGCGCACGAGGTCCCAGAGGGAGCCCGCCGCGCCCGCCTTCTCGTCGCGGGCGCCGTAGACCACCCGGTCCACGCGGGACTGCACCAGGGCGCCCGCGCACATCGTGCAGGGTTCGAGGGTGACGACCAGGGTGCAGCCGGTGAGCCGCCACCGGCCGAGCGCGGCCGCGGCCCGGCGTACGGCGAGGACCTCGGCGTGCGCGGTCGGGTCGCCGGTCGCCTCGCGTTCGTTGTGGCCCGTGGCGAGCAGTGCGCCGTCCGGGCCGAGCACGACGGCGCCGACCGGCACGTCGCCGGCCCGCGCCGCCAGGTCGGCCTCGGCCAGGGCGCGGCGCATGTGCGCCCGCCACGGGTCTCTCACGGGGTCGTGCGGTTGCGGCGGTCCTTGCGGGTGCGGTGCTTCGCTCACCCGCGGACCCTAACGGACGGTCTCCAGGACCTCGGCCGCACCCAGCGCGTCCGCGATCTCCGCCAGCGCGTCCGTGCGCAGCATCAGAAGTTCCGCCTCGGGGAGTCCGAGGTCGGCCAGGATCCGGGTGTCGCCGAGCGGCCCCGCCGGTACGGCGTCGGCGTCGAATCCGTCATCGGTGTCGGTATCGGTATCGGTGTCGTTGTCGGGGGCGGTGTCCGGATCGTCGTCCTCCGAGCCGTCGAGACCGACGAGCTCCTCAAGTGCGGCGATCGTGTCCTCGGCCCCGGGTTCGCGGCCGAGCAGTTCGTCGGTGAGCAGGATCTCCCCGTAGGAGGAGCGGGCGGCGGCGGTGGCGTCCGAGACGAAAATACGGGGGTCGTCCTCACCGTCCACCCGGACGATGCCGAACCAGGCGTCCTCCTGTTCGATGAAGACGAGCACCGTGTCCTCGTCGGGCGAGGCGTCGCGGGCCAGATCCGTCAGGTCGGACAGGGTCTCCACATCGTCGAGTTCCGTGTCGCTCGCTTCCCACCCGTCTTCGGTGCGCGCGAGCAGTGCGGCGAAATACACCGTGACTCTCCCACTTGTCATAGGGGTGTCGGTCCGGCGGGAGGGCATCCGGTGGCCCGGCTGTCCTGTGCCCCGCCCATCGGAATCGTGGCAGAAACATGGGCTTCGCGAGAGGAGTTCGGCCGTTGAGTCGGCCATCAGTTCTGTCGGACGCCGCCAGCAGGGGGACACCGGCGGCACTCGGGTCACCAGCGGAAGGTGCGCATGCGCATGGCCTGACGCATCCGGGCGGCCCTGGCCCGGCGGGGCTGCACCCGGTCGCGGAGCGCCTTCGCCTCGTGCAGTTCGCGCAGGAACTGGGCGCGCCTCCTGCGGCGCGCCGCGTCGCTCTCCTGTTCGTCCTGCGGGACCTGCGGGACCTGCGTGTCCTGCGGGACCGGCGCGTCGGGCCGGTTCCGCTTCGACTTTTCCGCGTCGGGCATCGGCTCATCACCCCAAGGCTGGGACCGTATGCCCCCACCTTCCCTCCGAACGTGTGGTTGATGCCAGCGCACGGGTACGGGGAGCCCGGTTACTGTTGAACCCATGCGGATCCACGTCGTCGACCATCCACTGGTCGCGCACAAGCTCACCACCCTGCGCGACAAGCGCACCGACTCCCCGACCTTCCGGCGGCTCGCCGACGAGCTGGTCACCCTGCTCGCCTACGAGGCCACCCGGGACGTGCGCACCGAGCAGGTCGACATCGACACCCCGGTCACCCCGACGACCGGCGTGAAGCTGTCGCACCCGCGCCCGCTGGTCGTGCCGATCCTGCGGGCAGGACTCGGCATGCTCGACGGCATGGTGCGGCTGCTGCCGACCGCCGAAGTGGGCTTCCTGGGCATGATCCGCGACGAGGAGACGCTCCAGGCCTCCACGTACGCGACGCGGATGCCGGAGGACCTCTCGGGCCGCCAGGTGTACGTCCTGGACCCGATGCTGGCCACCGGCGGCACGCTGGTCGCGGCCATCAAGGAACTGATCGCGCGCGGTGCGGACGACGTCACCGCGGTCGTGCTGCTCGCGGCGCCCGAGGGCGTCGAGGTGATGGAGCGAGAGCTGGAGGGGACGCCGGTCACCGTGGTCACGGCCTCGGTGGACGAGCGGCTCAACGAGAACGGCTACATCGTCCCCGGGCTCGGCGACGCGGGCGACCGCATGTACGGCACGGTCGACTAGGGCCTCTCGTCAATCACTCCGGCAGTGCTGTCGGGCCGCGGCCCGACAGCACTGCCGGAGCCGTTCGTTCCGTCCGGCCAATCGGGGCCGGCGCCCCGGACCCGTCGGGAGAGTCATGGCCCTGGAGATGCGCGACCGCTGCGAACGGTGCGGGAGCGCGGCGCTGCCGCAGGACGCGGCTGCCCGCATCTGCTCCTACGAGTGCACCTTCTGCGTGCCCTGCAGCGATCTCATGCGGAACACGTGCCCCAACTGCGGCGGCGAACTCGTGGCGCGCCCCCGCCGCGCGACGGCCCCCACCACGGCGTAGGGAGCCGGGGGATCGGTACGGCGAAGGGCCCGGCCGGGCCGTCAGCAGGACGGCGCGGGGGCCGGTTTCGTCAGGGCGGCGAGGGCCGCGGCGGCCGACTGCGGCGTGCTGAACGACTTGAACTTCGTACCGAGGATCAGATCGACGTCCCCCGTCTTGCGGGCGTCCGTCTTCGGAGTGGCGCCCTGCAGCTGCGTACCGAGGACCGGGAACGATCCGTTCGCCGCCGACGGGGCACCCAGCAGCACCCCGGGGCCGGGGACCTTCTTGTCGTACGCGGCCGTGGCGTTGCCCACCTTGCCGATGGTGAAACCGCGCTTCTTCAGTTCGTCGGCGGCCTTCTTGGCGAGCCCGCTGCGCGGCGTCGCGTTGTAGACGTTGACGGTGATCTTCGCGGGCTTCGGCAGCGCCTTCGCGGGTGCGGACGGCTTGACGGAGGGGCAGTCCGTCTTGTGGTCGGCGGCGCTGGCCTTCGGGTCGCCGCCGGTGAAGACGTCGATGAGCTGCATCGTTCCCCAGCCGGCCAGCCCGAGGGCGACCACGGAAGCGGTGGCAGCGAGGATCAGTTTGCCGCGACGCCGGGGGCGGCGCATCCGGGGGTACTTGTCACCCGTGATGCGGTACTTTCCGCCCATGCCGGGGGGAGTGAGCATGCTCATGGGCGCAGCGTAGTGCGACCCGGTGATGATGCCTACTAAATGATCAATGGAGCGCACCCGTCCGAGTGCGAAAGCACCCGAACGAACCCCGGGGGTCCGCGGGGAGTGCAGTTGCCGTGGCCCGTACGTCTCGCGGGTCGTCCGGGCCCGGAGGACCGGGGGCGGGGCCCGCTCCGGTCAGCCGAGTTCGAGTACGCGGGCGTGCAGCACCTGGCGCTGCTGGAGCGCGGCGCGGACCGCGCGGTGCAGGCCGTCCTCCAGGTAGAGGTCGCCCTGCCACTTCACGACATGCGCGAACAGGTCGCCGTAGAACGTCGAGTCCTCCGCGAGGAGGGTTTCGAGGTCCAGGTTGCCCTTGGTGGTAACCAGCTGATCGAGGCGGACCGGGCGCGGCGCGACGTCCGCCCACTGCCGGGTGCTTTCCCGGCCGTGGTCGGGATAAGGCCGCCCATTTCCGATGCGCTTGAAGATCACACGGAAAGCCTACCGGGCAAGAGCCTCCGGGCGCAGCCGCGGGGCGGCACTGCGATGCCGGCGAGGGTTCCACAAAAGCGCCCATTGCCGCCATTCCGGAATGAGGCCCGGGGCAAGTGGCGGTGCCGAGCCGGAGGAAGGCGAGCTTCCGGATGAGGGTGACGGTTTCGGCGCGGAGGCGACGCCGGGCAGCGGTTCGAAGTGCAGCGGTTCGAGGAGCAGTCGTTTGAGGGGCAGTGGTTCGAGGAGCGGTCGTTTGGGGCGCGGTCGTTTGAGGGGCGGTGATCCGAGGGGCGGTGATCCGAGGGGCGGGAGTGAGGCGGTGCGGGCCGGGCCCGGGCGGCCGGTACGGGGCTGTCGCCGATGGCGTCGTCGTCGTACCGGCCGTTCCTCCGGATGCCCGAAGGGGCAGCGGCGGCTGCCCCCGGCCGACGGGGTCCGGGCTGGACGGGGCGTCGGCCCGTCATGAAGGTGGAGTGGTGAGGCCATCACGACGTGCCCTCGACCGGGGCGCGGTCAGGGGAGATGACGATGCACGCACAGGAATGGGACCGGGAACACGACCACGAGCGGGATCACGGGCACGGCCACGAGCACGACGAGGCGCCGCACGCGTCGGGGGCGGCCGGGGGCCGGGAGCCGGCGGGCACCCCGCACCTCTACCGCGCCGCCGCCGCAGGGCGGGCCGATGTGGTCGGGACGGGCGGCATGAGCGTGCTCCAACGCGCCGTCGGCAACAGTGCCGTGGGGGCGGTGATCCAGCGCAAGGAGCAGGAGCAGCAGGAGGAGCGCTCCTCCGTGCACGACGTGGTCTCCTCCGGCGGCGGGCAGCCCCTGGACACCGACACCCGTGCCGACATGGAGCAGCGGATGGGCGCGGACTTCTCCGACGTGCGCGTCCACACGGACTCCGCGGCGCACGAGTCGGCGAAGGGGGTGGGCGCCCACGCGTACACGGTCGGCAACAACGTCGTCTTCCAGCGGGACGCCTACGACCCGTCCTCGTCGCAGGGCCGCACCACGCTGGCCCATGAGCTGACCCACGTCATCCAGCAGCGCAACGGCCCGGTGGAGGGCACGGAGGCGCCGGGCGGCATCCGGGTGAGCGACCCCTCCGACCGGTTCGAGCGGGAGGCCGTGGCCAACGCCGACCGGGTGCTCTCGGACCCGGCCCCGGCACCGGCCGCGACGACGGCCCCCGCCGCCCCGGCCCCCGCCGCCCCGGCGCCCGCCGTGCAGCGGTCCGCGACGGAGGACGAGGACGAGCAACCGGCCGATGTGCAGGGTTCGTTCGTCCAGCGGGAGAAGAAGGGCACCGAGGAGGAGGAAGAGGCCCCGCCCGAGTGACCTCGTCAGGGGCCGGTCCGCCGTACCGGTCCGTCGTACCGGTCCGCTGTACTGGTTCGGCGTACCGGTTCTTCCGGAGCGGGTTGTACGACGTGCGCCGCGGGGGGGGGGGGGGGGGGGGGGGGGGGGGGGGGGGGGGGGGGGGGGGGGGGGGGGGGGGGGGGGGGGCGGGGGGGGGGGCGGGGGCGGCGGGGCGGGGGCGGGGGGGGGGCGCGGGGACCGC
>NZ_JBIAQQ010000056.1:7030-19627 GCF_042889165.1 Streptomyces sp. NPDC002669
CCCGCGCCCGCGGGGCGCGCGGGGGCCCGGGGCCGGGCGCTCCGGTGGGGGGGCGGCCGGCCGCCCCCCCCCCCGCCCCCCCCCCCCCCCCCCCCCCCCCCCCCCCCCCCCCCCCCGCGGCGTCGTGCCGGCGGTCGGTCCGCCGTGTCAGTCCGCCGTCTCCGTCTTCATCGTGCCGCCGAGGAGCAGGGACTCCGCACACCGCGAAGGTGTCGGCGCGTTCACCGGCTTGCCCACCTTGCGGCAGTCGACGGTCATCGTGACCTTGCCGCCCGCCGGGACCAGGAGCGGCGTGACGAAGTGGTAGTCGGAGTCCCGGAAGTTCTCCAGCGCCAGCCGGATCAGGGGTGCGTTCCGGCCGGTGGAGATCACGACCGTCCCCGCGTCGCCCTGCGGGTTCTGGACCACGATGTCGGTCAGCTGGAAGGTGCTCCCCTCGGGCACCTGCAAGGCCGCCGAGGTGTTCGACCCGCCGCCCACCGAGTCCCTGACCTGCACCTGCGCACTGGTCGGGGAGGCGGCCGAGGCATCCGACGAGCCGCCGGGGCTCGCCGAGGGGCTGGGTTTCGATGGCCCCCCGTTCGCCCCGGACGAGTCGCCGCCGCCCGAGCCCGCCCCGCCCGAGGAACCCTTCTCCGGGGCCTTGCTCTTGTCGGCCGCGGCGGCGGACCGGACCACGTCCGGCGTGACCGCCTCCCGGGCCGCCGACTTCACGGTGGGACGCAACAGCGCGTACCAGAGCCCGACCAGCGCGATCAGCAGGACGGCCGCGGTGATCAGGGCCCGGGGCAGCCAGCGCGGCAGGATCGGTTCCTGCTGGTAGGAACCGTCCACGAGCACCGCGGCGGCCGGTTCCTGGTCCTCCGCCACATCGGGGGTCGCGACCACCTGGAAGGGGTGCGTGATCGCCGTGCCGCGCCACACGCGCTTGGCCGGCCGTATCCGCACCTTCCCGAACTCCGCCCGCCCGGCCTCGATCCGCAGCTCGTCGGAGGCGAACGAGACCCGGGCCCGCTCCGTACCCGATCGGGAGCCCAGCCGCACCGTGACCGGGGCGTTTCCCCGGTTGTCCACGGCGATCCGGTGCCGGCCCCGCCAGGCTCCGTGCGAACTGCGCGGCACCAGCTCGGCGGTCGTCTCGGTGAAGGGCAGCACGGTCACCCGGCCCTCGGGCACCACCGTGTCGCCCTGCTCGCTGGTGGGCACCACCCGTATCCCGAAGGGAGTGTCCCCCGCCGGCACGGTCGAATCCCGGGGCGGACGCAGCACGAAGGACACCGTCTGCGAGTCGCCGGGATACAGGGACAGGGTCGCGGGCTCGACCGTCGACCAGGCGGCGCACGCACCGACCACCTCGAAGCGGTACTCCTCGACGGTGCTGCCGGAGTTGAGGATCCGCAGGGGGACGGCCGTCGCCTCGCCCGGTGCGGCGGTGACGGTTGAATCGTCGAGGCTTGCCGTGAGACTCATAGGGCGCACCGTAGGATCGGCGCGGAACGCCGACATCGGCCGGGAAGGAACACTTCCGGGCAGATTCCGTGCCCGGATCGGCTTTTTAGTTTCCCTGTAGGGATACCCGGGCATCTTTTGACCGCCTCACGACAATTGAGGCATACGAAACAGCCGTGTCGGTTGTGTTCGCTGTGACGTCATGGCTGTTGCTCAGGGGGAGCATTGCCATGGAGCGAACAACTGTCGCGTTGAGGGCCCAGGACCCGATATCCCAGGCGGGCGTGGCCAGTCAGTTACGTACCCGGCCCGAAGTCAGTGTCATGGAATGGGGGGAGGGGGACGCCTCTCCTCAGATCGTTGTCGTCGTCGTGGACGCGGTCGACGAGGAAGTGCTGACGATGCTGCGTCACATCCAGCGCACCAGCACTTCGCGAACCGTCCTGGTCACCACGGACATCGACGAGCAGAAGCTGGTGAGCGCCGCGGAGTGCGGGGTCGCCGGTGTGGTCAGGCGCTCCGAGGCGACTCCGGAGCATCTGGTGCAGGTCATCGGGACGGTGGCGAGGGGCGAGGGCCATCTTCCGTCCGACCTGCTGGGACGGCTGCTGGAGGAGGTGGGACGACTCCAGGGCCAGGTGCTCGGCCCCCGGGGGCTGCACTTCACCGGACTCGCGGCGCGCGAGGTGGACGTGCTGAGACTGGTCGCGGAGGGGTACGACACCGCCGACATCGCGACGAAGCTGGCCTACTCCGAGCGCACGATCAAGAACGTGCTGCATTCGGTGATGACCCGGCTGCAGCTGCGGAACCGGTCGCACGCGGTGGCGTACGCGATGCGGCAGGGGCTGATCTGAACCGTCCGGCACGGACGCGCACGGTGCTTCGGCCGCGGCCGCGTAAGGCACTTCGGCCGCGGTCGCGTAAGGCACTTCGGCGGCGGTTGCGCACGGTGCTTCGGCTGCGGGGGCGTACGGGGGCACGGCGACGGGTGCGTACGGGCTCCGGCCATGGACGCGCGGTGCTCCGGTCGCGGACGTGCGCGGTGTTCCGGTGACGGATGCGTACGGCACTCCGGCGGTTCCCGCTGCACGAAAGGGCAGTGGGAGCTACCCGGGGATGTGACTTCCGCACCTCTGTACGCGGGCCGCGCGTACGGGACCGTGGGGCCCGGGTACGCCGATCGACCGGCGAGGGTGGGGGAGGACTTCCGTGCGCTGGTTCCAGCCACTTCAGCGGGTACCGCGGCCGGGCCGGTCGTACCGGTCGTACCGGTCGGGCCGGCCGGACCGATCCCGGCCTCCCGGCGCACCGCGCCGCGGCCTCGCCGCGTTCCGCGTCCCGGTCCTCGCACTGCTTCTGGTGGCGACCGGGATCTCTCCCGGTTCGGCCGTCGAGCCCGGGGTGCCCACGGTCGCGGTGCCCGAACCCTGGGTGACCCCGGCCGAGTTCACCGACGCCGTCGACCCGGGCGGCTCCACGGGCGTGGACAAGCAGGTGCGTACGCCGGTGATTCCGCCGAGGCCGGACGTGGTCCTGCTGGTGGACGGCACCCGCAGCATGGAGACGCCGATCCGGCGGGTGAAGGAGCGCATCCCCGAGATCACCAAGGCGATCCGCGACGAGCAGCCGGAGTCCCGCTTCGCCGTGGCCACCTTCGGTGACGAATGGGCGGACCCTCCCGAGGCCGGTTTCAAGGTGCTCCAGGGGCTGACGTACGACCTGGGCGAGGTGCAGACGGGCGTCAACCAGCTCAAGGCCAACCTGGGCACCGACAGCAAGGGCCCCGCGGAGGACTGGCTCTACGCCCTGTGGAAGCTGGCCAACGGCGGTGACGGGAAGACCGTGTTCCGCCCCGACGCCAGCCCGGTCGTCGTACTGGTCGGTGACGCGTCCAGCCACGAGCCCAGCAACTACAAATGGAGCTTCGGCGATGCCGAGGCCGCCCTCCAGGACGCGGGGGCACGGGTGATCGCGGTCGGCCTGACCAGCACGCTCGGCGACGGACTCAACGGCAACGGCCAGATACCCGATTACGACGGCGACCCGTCGCACGAGCCCGAGCAGGCCAGCCGCATGGTGGAGGCCACCAACGGTCGGATGATCGACGGCATCGAGGGCGATGACGTCGTCGACGCCATCATCGACGGCTTCCGCAACCTCCCCACCAACGTCGGTTACCGCCTCGACAACTGCGACCCGCACCTGTCCGTCAGCCTCGAACCACCCACTCAGCGACTCACCAGCGGGGAAACGGCGCACTTCGCGGAGAACATCGACGTCTCCGCCGACGCACCCCAGGGCACCCGGCTGAGCTGCACCGTCCAGTTCCTGATGGGCACCCAGATCCCGGGCACGGACACGATCGGACCGGCCGCCGCGGCCGACCCGGACTTCCAGCAGCGGATCGACATCGACGTGAACGACATCGACGCACCCGTCGTCACCGTGGACGATCTGACCGTGCGGGCCGAGGACGACGAGGGCGCTCGCGTGACGTACGACGCCACCGCCCGGGACGCCACCGACGGCACGCTCCCGGTGACCTGCACCCCCGCCTCCGGTTCGCTCTTCCCGGTCGGCCGCACCACCGTGACCTGCTCGGCGACCGACTCGGCGGGCAACACGGGGACGGACACGGCGCAGATCGAGGTGCTCGAACCACCCGTGCCGCCCTCGGCGGACGTGGCGGTGAAGGTGGACGTCAGCCCGGACCGTACGTACACCGGCCGCCCGGCCCGTGCCCGCTTCACCGTCACCAACGCCGGACCGGACCCGGCGACCGGGGTGGTCCTGGGCGCCACCTGGCCGAAGCCGTCCAGGGCGAAGGACCGCAGCCTGCCCGCGCCGTCCCGCTGCACGGCCGCGGCCCCGTGCACCATCCCGGCCGGCGGGCGCCTCGTGGTGACCCAGACGGCGACGTACGGGGCGGCGATCACCGGTGACGTACGGGCCACCGTGCGCGGCACGCTGCCGGACCGTCAGTCGGCCGACAACCGGGACACCGACCGGCTGCGCGTGCTGAAACCCTCGCTGACCGTCACACCCCGGGTGGTCAAACCGGGCCAGGTGGTCCTGGCCCGCGGCAAGGACTATCCGCCGGGGCAGACCGTACGTTTCACGTGGAACATCGGGATCACCGCGCAGATGTCCGGCGTGACGGTGGGGCGCGACGGCACCTTCGAGATCCAGATACCGGTCCTGCGCAAGGACAAGCTCGGGCCGCGCGAGCTCCGCGTGGACACCCGGGACATCGACCGGCTGAAGAAACCGGTCCTGGTGGTCCAGCGCCATCTGCAGCCACCGGACTTCGCGGGCCGCGCATGAGCGCCGGCGACCGCACGGGAGCGATTGCGGGAGTGGCTACGGGAGCGGTTACGGGAGTGATCAGGTGATCCACGAGGTCGACGACGTACTGCGGGCCCTGATCAGGGCGGAGGTGCTCGAAGGCGGCCAGATCGCGGTGGTCTTCGACGCCCCGACCCGGGAGTGGGCGGCGAAGGTCAACGCGCCCATGGTCAACCTGTACCTCTACGACATCCGCGAGGACATGCGCAGGCGCGAACGGGGCCTGCACAACGACTACGACGAGCACGGCGTGATCGTCGCGCGCCGCCGCCCGCCCCGTTTCTTCAAGCTGTCGTACCTGATCACGGCGTGGACCAAGCGCCCGGAGGACGAGCACCGGCTGCTCTCGTCGCTGCTCGGCTGCCTGCTGAGCCACGAGGCGCTGCCGCCGGAACGGCTGACGGGCACCCTGGCCGGGATCGGGGCGCCCGTACCGATGTCGATCGCGCTGCCGCCGCCGGAGGACCGCTCGTTCGCCGATGTGTGGAGCGCGCTGGGCGGGGAGCTGAAACCCTCGCTGGACCTGGTGGTCAGCGTGCCGGTGACGGCCTCGCCGAGCTATGTGGCCGGTCCGCCGGTCGGGGACGAGGGGGTGCTGGCCCGCTTCGGGGACGTGCCGGAGAGGGCCGACCCGGTGTCGGAGCCGATGCCGGGGCGTGGGGGACTCCCGGTGTACGGGGGCCGTCCCGGACGGCCGGGCGGGGACCCCGCGTCGCGCGCCCGCGACGCGGAACGGCGACGTGGTCTGTCCCTCCGCATCACGGAGACCCGGAAGGTCCGTACGACCGGTGCGAGCGGGGCGTCCGGTGCGAGCGGGGCGTCTCGTGCGTTCCGCACGGAGGACGGCTCGGAGGACGGCGCGGAATGACCACTCCGGGCGACCCGAACCTGCGTCACCTCCTCGCCCGCGCGGTGGTGGTGGAACAGCGCATCCGACGGGCGGTCGAGGCCCGCCGGCTCACCGACCCGGACCCGGACGACGCCTTCCGCGGCCTCTACCTCACGGACGAGAACGTCGCCCGGCTGCTGGACGCGGACGAGGCCCGCGCCTACCCGTCCCCGGTCCCGGACTCGTTTCCGGAGCCGTCCCCGGGCTCGTCTCCGGCCTCGGACCCGGACCCGGACCCGGACTTCGGCGAGGTGCCGGAGAAGCGGTCCCGACTGACGTCCCTGGCGGACGAGTTCGGCCTCACACCCCTCGACGTCGAGATCCTCCTCATCACGCTCGTACCGGACCTCGACGACCGCTTCGAGGCGTTCTACGGCTACCTGAACGACGACGTCACCCGCCGCCGCCCGTCCATCGGCCTGGCGCTGGGCCTGTGCGGCCTGTCCCCCGCCGACCAGGAGGCACGCGGCCGGCTGGCGGCCCTCGCGCCTCTCCGCGAGGGCCGCCTCCTCCTGGTCGAGGACCTGGACCGCCCGTTCCTGAGCCGTGCGCTCCGCGTCCCCGACCGGGTCACCGCGCACCTCCTGGGCGACGACACCCCCGACCCGCGCCTGACCGGTCTCCTCGCCCCCTGGCACGCCGTACCGGGCGTCGGCGACCCGGCCCCGCTGGCGGCGGCCCTCGCCCGGGGTGTCTCGCCGGCCTATCTGCGCGAGGACCAGGGAGGCGCGGGCACGGCCCTGGCGGCCTCCGCGCTGACCCTCGCGGGCCACCGGGTCCTGGGCCTGGACCTGGCGCGGCTGGCCGAGGACCCGGCACCCGCCGAGGCGGTCCGCTCCCTGGTCCGCGAGGCCCGGCTGACCGGCGCCGGGGTGGTCTGCGCCCCGCTCGACGCGGTCTGCCGCGAGCACCCGGGGATCCTGCGGCTGCTCACCGACACCCCCGTTCCCACGATCCTGGTGGGCCGGGCGCCCTGGGACGCGTCCTGGTCCGCCGCCCCGCCCCTCCTGCTGCACGCGCCCCGCGTGGAACCCGCGACCAGGGCCGCCCTCTGGACCGACGCGTACGCCGCCCCCGTCCCCGCGACCATCGACGTGGACCGGCTGCTCTCGCCGTTCCTCCTCACCCCGGAGCAGATCACCCGCGCAGCCCAGGGCGCCGCCCGCACCACCCACCTGGACGGCGGCACCCTCACCGCCGACCACGTCCGCCAGGGCGCCCGCGCCCAGAACGCGGCGGGCCTGGACCGCCTGGCCCGCCGCATCGAACCCTCCGTCACCTGGGACGACCTGGTCCTCCCCCCGGACACCCACGCCCAGCTCCGCGAACTCACCGCCCGCGCCCGCCACCGCGACCGGGTCCTGGGCGAGTGGGGCATGCGCCCGGGAGGCGGCAGGGGCCGGGGCGTATCGGCGCTCTTCGCCGGCGACTCCGGCACCGGCAAGACGATGTCCGCCGAGGTGATGGCCGCGGACCTGGGCCTGGACCTCTACACGGTCGACCTGGCGACGGTGATCGACAAGTACGTGGGCGAGACGGAGAAGAACCTGGAACGGATCTTCTCCGAGGCCGCAGGGGTGAACGGGGTCCTCCTCTTCGACGAGGCGGACGCGATCTTCGGCAAGCGCTCGGACGTGAAGGACGCCCACGACCGCTACGCGAACGTCGAGAGCGCGTACCTCCTCCAGCGCATGGAGTCCTTCGACGGCCTGGCCATCCTCGCCACCAACCTCCGGGCCAACCTGGACGACGCCTTCACCCGCCGCCTGGACCTGGTCGTCGACTTCCCGGTCCCGGACCCCGAACAGCGCCTCGTCCTCTGGGAACGCTGCCTGGGCCCCGTACTTCCCCGGGGCAAGGACCTGGACCTCGCCTTCTGCGCGGAGAACTTCGAGCTGGCGGGCGGCAACATCCGCTCGATCGCGGTGACGGCCGCCTACCTGGCGGCGGACACGGACGGGCCGGTGACGATGCCGACGCTGATCCACGCGATCCAGCGCGAGTACCAGAAACTGGGCCGCCTGACCCTGGCCTCGGAGTTCGGCCCTTACCTGGACCTGCTGACGTGAGCAGCGGGCCCCGGAACCTGCTGTCGCGAGACGGGGAGCCGCAGATCCCGCTGCTCAGACCTTGATGATCCGTACCCGGTCCCCGCACAGCAGCCCCAGATCCTCGGGGTCCGAGGTGAGGATCACCGCGGGTTTCGGCACCAGCAGCGCGGTTGCTCCCACGACCGCGTCGATGGCGTACTTGTGCCCGTGGAGCCCGGCGTCGGTCAGCAGCTTCATCGCGGAGCGCCCGATCTCCTCGCTCACGGGCTCGACCGTCAGCCTGGACACCACCCAGTTGAACCGGGCGGCGTTCACCTTTCGGTGATGAGCCTCGATGAGGGTGAGAACGCTGACGGCGACCCTCATGTCCTCCTGCTCCGCTCCACGGAGCAGCGTCATGACCTGCCGGTCATCGGCCACGACCTTGGACAGGCCCTCGCTGTCCAGTACGAGTGTTCCGGACCGGGCCATCAGGCGGCGTTCTCCGCACCGTCGACGTCGCCCCGCAGAAGCGCCCGTGCGGCATCGACCTCCGTATGGCTCAGGGCACCGTGCTCCGCCTCGTGCGCGTTGGTCAGTTCCGCGAGGTTGTCCCGCTCGATCTGGCGCTGGACGGCCGCATCCACATAGGCGGAGAAGCCCCGCTTCCCCACGCGTGCGCGGACGGCCGCGATATTGCCCGAGTGGAGGCTGACGGAGACATTGGCGGTGGGGCCCTCGCCCACCCCGTAAGTGGTGTCATCGCTCATGCCATCAATCTAATACATGAAGTAGTAGATAGGGTGTGCGTTGCGGCAGGGCGTCGGGCTCTCGGCACGGCCCCTTGTGCCGGGCCGGAGTTGGCGCGACCGTGGTCGGGGCCGACGGGCGGACCGCCCCGGCCTCCTCCGTACGGCGACAGGAGTCAGCGTGACCGCAACGCTCGTTCTGCCCCACGAACTGCACGGCGACGGACCGCACAAGGTGATCGCGGTGCACGGCTGGCTCGCCGACCGTTCCGCGTACGCCCCCGTGCTGCCGGATCTCGACCTCGCCTCGTTCCAGTACGCGGTGGTGGACCTGCGGGGGTACGGCGAGGCCCGGGACGCGGGCGGCGCGTACACCACGGCCGAGGGGGCCGAGGACGTGCTCGCGCTGGCCGACCGGCTCGGCTGGGAACGGTTCTCGCTGATCGGACACTCGATGGGCGGCTCCGTCGTCCAGCGGACCCTGGCCGCCGCGCCGCACCGGGTGCGCAGGCTCGTCGGGGTCTCGCCCGTCCCCGCGTCCGGCCTGCCGTTCCCGCCCGAGCAGTGGGAACTGTTCGCCGGGGCGGCACGGACCCCGCAGAACCGCCGGATCATCCTCGACATCACCACCGGGGGACGGCGCCCGGCGGGCTGGCTGGACCGCATGGTGCGCCGCTCGCTCGAACGCAGCGACGCCGAGGCGTTCCGGACCTGGCTGGATTCCTGGGCGGGCGAGGACTTCCACGAGCGGGTCGAGGGTTCGCCCGTGCCCGCACTGGCCGTCGTGGGCGCACTGGACCCGGCGCTGTCCGCCGAGTTGCAGCGGGCCACCTGGATGCGCTGGTTCCCGAACGCCGAGCTGGTGGAGCTGCCCTCGTGCGGTCACTACGCGATGGACGAGACCCCCCTCGACCTGATCCGGGTGGTGGAGGACTTCCTGCGGGCGGACGCGGAGGACGCGACGGACGCGGGCGAGGACGCGTGAGCGGTTCCGGGCCCGCCCCTGCCCCGGTACCGGACGTCTTCGACCCGCGGCTGTACGGGCGGGGCATCCCCCACGACCGTTACCGCCTCCTGCGCGACCACCACCCCGTGGCATGGCAGGAGGAGCCGGAGGTGCTCGGCTGGCCGGCGGGCCCCGGCTTCTGGGCGGTCACCCGGCACGCGGACGTGGTCCGGGTCCTGAAGGACTCCGCGACGTACTCCTCGTACCTGGGCGCAACCCAGATCCGCGACCCCGACCCCGACGACCTGCCGTTCATCCGCCGCATGATGCTCAACCAGGACCCGCCGCACCACCGGCGCCTGCGCACCCTCGTCAGCCGCGCCTTCACCCCGAGGCGCATCGACCGTTTCGCCGGTGTCGTCCGGGAACGCGCCCGCACCCTGCTCGCCGACGCGGTCGCCGGGGCGCGGGCCGGCGACGGCACCTGCGACCTCGTCGCCCGGGTCACCGACGACTACGCCCTGCTCAACCTCACGGACCTGCTGGGCGTACCGGACACCGACCGCGCGCTCCTCCTCCACTGGACGCAACGCGTCATCGGCTACCAGGACCCCGACGAGGCCGGAGCGCCCACGCCCGGCCCGGACGGCAAACCGCTCAATCCCCGCTCCCCGTCCGCCCTGCGCGACATGTTCGACTACGCCCACGCCCTGGCCGTCCACAAGCGCCGCCACCCCGCCGACGACGTGATGACGGCCCTGGCCACGGACCCCGAACTCACCGCCCCCGAACTGGAGATGTTCTTCTTCCTGCTGGTGGTGGCCGGCAACGACACGGTACGCAGCGCGGCCCCCGGCGGCCTGAGCCTGCTGGCCCAACACCCGGACGCGTACCGCCGTTTGTGCGGCGGCGAGGTCGGATTCGCAAGCACCGTCGACGAGTTGCTCCGCCGCCATCCCCCGGTCCTGACCTTCCGCCGCACGGCCGTCCAGGACACGGTGCTGGCGGGCACCCGTATCCGTACCGGCGACAAGGTGGTCGTTTTCCACGCCTCCGCCAACCACGACGAACGCGTCTTCCCCGACCCGTTCGCCCTCGACCTCACCCGCACCCCCAACCCCCACGTCTCCTTCGGCGACGGCCCCCACGTCTGCCTGGGCGCGCACTTCGCGCGGTTGCAGCTGAGCGCCCTGTACGAGGAGGTGTGCCGCGCCCTGCTGCCGGGACACCTCCAACTCGCGGCTCCGCCGGTGCGGTTGGTGTCGAACTTCATCAACGGGGTGAAGTCGCTCCGAGTGCGGGTGGTCGACTTCTGAGGCTCGGACGCCCACGCATAGGACGATGGGCAGCGGAGCGCTGCCCATGGATACCCGAGGGAACTGCGGGGTGACTGTGACGAGCCGTGCACCTGGCGCTTCCTCAGGCAATCACCACGTGGGAACCATCGCCGTTGGCCACAAGTTTCAGCTGTTCGCCCAGATCCTCAATGCAGGCCATAACAGGTGGACGAGGTTGGATTTATGAGAGCAAGCCGCGGCTATACGCCAAAATTTCGGATCGAGTACAGGTAATCGCTGTTTACCGGAATTTCCCCGCCCTCTTCATTGTCCATATCCCAGACGTTGGGAAAGATTCTTGTAAGATCATGGATGATCAAGGGGAAGCTTTTCGGGTGGGCGGGGAGCGACTCTGCTCGTTCCAGAATCGCCAAAAGCCCGTTTGCATCGGAGCCGTATTCGATGGAAAGCCGGAATCCTTTGATGCGCAGGTCATCGAGAAGTGTCAACGTGGCTTGCCCAGAGTTCCCGTAGATGCGGACGCCGATGTAAACAGAATCGATTTCCTTGCTGATTCGAATTACTTGCCCATCGGGGACTTCTGTGACTTTGAAATTCCACCCCTTCTCTGTTGCCCATGAGTCGGCTCGTTCGGCGATTTCTTCACTGGCGTTAATTTTGGCCCCTTATGGGAATGAGATTCTTTTCTTTCTTATTCCGTCAATGAGTGCCTTTAGTTCTCTATTCTTCCCTTCCTCGGGATCGGCTACGTAGTCATGTTGCGTCTGAGCCAGTTTGGCTGCTGCGGCCTGTGTTGTCACATCTGTCAACGTTAGCATTCCCACGCTGATCCCTTCTTCCAGGAGTCGCCAAATCTGGGCCCGCCCTGCTGCCGAGTCCCCTCTTTGATTTGTGTAAGTTGTTCCCGATTGACTTGTCCACTGATCTGACCCGCCGTACACGCCGACTGCCCGGACAGCTATGTCAACATTCACGGAAGGGCGGACTTTTAAGGCCTCCTTTTGGATTATTTGTCGCGTTCTGATCAGTTCCGTAGTGCAGTTCGAGCATGGTCCTCGCGTGATTCTGACAACGAATGTGAAATTCTGGCTACCTCGATCTTCTGCTGTTGTATTTTTATTGCGAGAGGGGTGGGAATTGACATACTGTAACCATTTGCTTTTGATGAGCCCTGCAAATTTTATCTCTGCGTGTGCTCCGTTTCCGCTGTTATGGCGGCAGACTTCTCGCACTTCGCTTGTGTTGTACGCAAGGTGGGCTATCAATGCAGTGTGTCGTGCGTAATCGTCGGCTCCGTGTCGGCTGTTGGTTAGGGCTAAATCCTCGGCGGTGAAAGTTGTGGAGGGCTTGAAGCTGCCAATTGGTTGCCAGGGGCTCGCACTGGCCCAGACCTGGAATCGTCCCCCGGTCAGCATGATTCTGAGGCCATGAAGGCCGTTTCGGCGGAATTGATTCCTGATTTTGTGAAACTGGTCTATGGCTTGGTCCATCGGCATTCCGTCGCGAACTTTGGAATCGATGGCTTTCTTGACTTTTTCGATAACCTTTTTGCTGTGCGGTTTTTTATTGTGGTCTTGGTCGGCTTGTGTGGGGTGATCCTTCTCTTTGTTCTTGTCTTTGCCTTTGAGTTTGTTCCAGAGGGCTTTTCCTTTTTTGGTGATGAGGTTGATGATTTTGTCGATGGCGCGGTTGACGGGTTTGGATACGGCGTGGAAGACGGATTTGACTTTGTTGGCGAGGTTGCCGATGCCGAGGAGGGAGGCGAGGAAGCCGATGAGGAGGGGGATGCTGGTGGCGAGGGCGGTTTCGACCATTTTGGGGACGCCGGCCTGGCCGCCGTTGGCGATGGCGATGACGGCGTCGAGGACGGCGTTGACGAATTCGATGA
>NZ_JBIAQQ010000057.1:0-16123 GCF_042889165.1 Streptomyces sp. NPDC002669
ATGACCGCGCCTGCACCCGGCCCCGTAGCCGCGACCACTCCCCAACCCGTACCCTCCTCGGCTACCGCCTCAGCCCCGGCGCGCACTCCGATGGATGTGCTCGCCGAGGGAGCCGTCATCCCCGCTCATCCACTCGCCCTCGGCGCCGACCGCAAGCTCGACGAACGCCGGCAACGCGCACTGACCCGCTACTACCTGGCCTCCGGCGCGGGCGGCCTCGCCGTCGCCGTGCACACCACCCAGTTCGAGATCCGCGAACCGGGCATCGGCCTGCTGACACCGGTCCTCGAACTCGCCGCCGAGACCGTGCGGAACGAGGCCGGCCGCCCCGTCGTCACCGTCGCCGGGGCCTGCGGCCACACCGCGCAGGCCGTCTCCGAAGCCGAGCTCGCGGCCTCCCTCGGCTACGACGCCGTGCTGCTGAGCCCCGCCGTGCCCGGCGCCGACGAGAAGGGCCTGCTGGACCGGGCCCGCGCCGTCGGCGAGGTACTGCCGGTGATCGGCTTCTACCCCCAGGAGGCCGTCGGCGGACGCTATCTCTCGCCGTCGTTCTGGAGCTCATTCGCAGACCTGCCGAACACCGCGGCCATCAAGATCGCGCCCTTCGACCGCTACCGCACCGCCGACGTCGTCCGCGCCGTGGCCGCCGCCGACCGGGCCGACGAGGTGGCGCTGTACACCGGCAACGACGACGACATCATCGGCGACCTGCTCACCCCGTACGAGACGGCGCACGGTACCCGGCGCTGGTTCGCCGGCGGGCTGCTCGGCCAGTGGGCCGTGTGGACCGGCTCCGCCGTCACCCTCCTCGATCAGGTCCGGCAAGCACGTGCCGGTGACCACGACGCCATGGTCGGCTGCCTCGCCCGCCGCCCGGAGCTCACTGACGCCAACAGCGCGGTGTTCGACGTGCGCGGCGGATTCCGCGGCTGCATCGCCGGTGTCCACGAGGTGCTGCGCCGCCAGGGCCTGCTGGAGGGCATCTGGTGTCTCGATCCGAAGGAGGCCCTGTCTCCCGGTCAGGCCGAGGAGATCACCCGGGTCGCCGCGGCCCACTCCTGGCTCACCGACGACGACTTCGTCGCGGAGCACGTCGATGACTGGCTCTCCTGACCCGGGGGCGGCCCGTCTGCCGCGGGTCGTCGTCGCCGTACCCTCGCACCTTCGTGAGCAGTTCTTCACCCCCGCGGTGTGGCAGAGCCTCTGCACCGCGGGGCAGCCGACCGTCCTCGACGAGCACACCGACCGGGACGCACTCGGTGCGGCGCTGCCCGGCGCCCGTGCCCTGATCACCGCTTGGGGAATGCCTCGCCTCAGCGAGGAACTCCTCGACGTCGCCGACCGACTGGCGATCGTCGCCCACACCGGATCGGCGGTCGCCCCGTATGTCACCGAGGAAGTCTTCCGGCGGGGCATCCTCGTCACCCAGGCCGGTGACGCGATGGCACGCCCGGTCGCCGAGGTGGCTTTGGCGTTCACTCTCACTCTGCTGCACCGCATCCACCGCTTCGACCACGCGCTGCATGGCGGAGCCGACTGGAGCGAGGCCGGCCAGGCCCCGCCGCGGCACGAGATCCAGGGCTGTGCGATCGGCGTCATCGGAGCGTCCCGCACCGGCCGCGCGTACATCGAGCTGGCGAAGGCGATGGGGGCGCGGGTGGGCGTGAGCGACCCGTACCTCTCCGAGGCGGACGCGCGGGAACTCGGCGTGGAGCGCGTACCGCTCGACGTGCTGCTGTCGCGCAGCCGGATCGTCGCCGTGCACGCCCCTGCCACCGCCGAGACCCGGCGCATGCTGGGTGCGCGGGAACTGGCGCTGATGCCCGATGGCGCCGGTCTGGTCAACACCGCCCGTTCCTGGCTCGTCGACGAGGACGCGCTTCTGGCGCAGGTGTCGGCGGGCCGACTGGATGCGGCGATCGACGTCTTCGACACCGAACCACTGCCGGTCCGCCACCCGTTCCGGAAACTGTCGAACGTGCTGCTCACCCCGCACCAGGCGGCGGGCACCGCCGAGTGCCGGCAGCGGCTCGGCGCAAGTGCCGTGGAGGAGGTGCTGCGGTTCCTGCACGGCGATCCACCATTGCACTTCGTGGGGCCGGACGCACTGGCTCGCGTCCTTTGACCACTCGATCGCAACCACACAGGGCCCCAGAGGCCGACCAGTTGTTCCCCCACCCCCGAAGGCATCCCTGTTGCCTTCGGGGGGCGAGGAATTCCTGGAGGCCGTATTGATCCGAAATGCTTTGAGTTCAGGCTCGTTGATGGTGTGTGAGTGATCTGGTGGGGGATGCGCGGGCCTGGTCGCCGGACGCGCAGGAGGCCGTGCGGTTGCTGGCGGTGTCCGCGCTGGTGGAGGGCCGGGACCGGGTAGAGGTCGCCGCCCTGTTCAAGGTGTCGGTCAAGGCCGTGGACAACTGGTGGGCGAAGTGGCAGACCGGCGGCCGGGACGCACTGCTGTCGCGCCCGTGAGGCCGTCGCGTGGGCGAACATCAGGTCCTGTCCGAGGCCGAGCAGGCCGCCGTCCGGCAGGCAGTCCTCGACCACATCCCCTGTGACCTGGGGCTTTCGGGTCAGCTGTGGACACGCGGGCAGATAGGCGAGCTGATCTTCAAGCTGTACCGGGTCCGGTTCACCGAGCCCGGCGTGGGCAAGTACCTCAAGCGCTGGGGGCTGACCTTCCAGTGTCCGGACAAGCGGGCGGTCGAGCAGGATCCGGAAGCGGTCCGCGTCTGGCACGAGGAGACCTGGCTGGCGATCCGGGCCAAGGCGAAGGCGGAGAACGCCGAGGTTCTCTTCGGCGACCAGGCCGGGGTCCTATCGGGCCAGGTCACCGGCCGCACCTGGGGGGGCAAGGGTGCCACTCCCATCGTGTGCCGCACTGGGAACCGGTTCTCCGTGAACGCGATGTCCGCGATCAGCACGAAGGGCCGGATGCATTTCATGGTCTTCGCCGAGTCGTTCGACGCGAAGGTCATGTGCCGCTTCCTGGACCGGCTCGTCGGGCATTTCGACCGCAAGGTCCACCTGGTGGTCGCCCGGCACTCGGCCCACCGCTCGAAGGCCGTCCGGGCCTGGCCCGCCGACCACAAGGACGAGATCGAGCTGCACTTCCTGCCGTCGTACTCACCCGAGCTGAACCCCGACGAGCTGGTCAACGCCGACCTCAAACGCAGCCTGCCGCACACCCACCGGGCCAGGAGCCAGACCGAACTCGCCGCCGAAACCCGCCGGTTCTTCCACCGCCGACAACGCCAGCCCCACATCGTGCGCGGATACTTCGGCAGCCAGCACATCCGCTACATCCTCGACGAGTGAACCCCATGAGTTTCTGATCAATAGGCGATGTGGCACCAGGGCTGGTCATCCATGGGCTACCGCAGTCCCCTTCCCGCTCATCCGGCATTGGATCTCTAGTGCTCTGACCGCATAGGTTCGCCGGGTTGACGATCGTGGCGGTTGGATGTGCGATGACGTCCGATCCGACCGCTGGAGGCGCGGTGGCCGAGCCGGTCCGTGTGCGCAGACTGACCGACCAGGAGGGGCAGAAGCTGCAGCAGATCGTGCGTCGCGGCAGCACCAGTTCGGTTCGCTACCGGCGCGCGATGATGCTGCTGGCCTCGGCCGGCGGGAATCGTGTGCCGGTGATCGCCCAGTTGATGCAGGCCGACGAGGACACCGTCCGCGACGTGATCCACCGTTTCAACGAGGTCGGCCTGGCCTGCCTGGACCCTCAGTGGGCGGGAGGCCGTCCCCGCCTGCTCAGTCGTGACGACGAGAACTTCGTCGTCCAGACGGCCACCACCCGCCCGGCCAAGCTCGGCCAGCCCTTCACCCGCTGGTCCATCCGCAAACTTGCCGCCTACCTGCGGAAAGTGCACGGCCGTGTCATCCGAATCGGCCGCGAGGCGTTACGGTGCCTTCTTGTCCGACGTGGGATTACCTTCCAGCGGACCAAGACGTGGAAGGAGTCCCCGGACCCGGAGCGCGACGCCAAGCTCGACCGTATCGAGCACGTCCTGGAGCGCTTCCCCGACCGCGTGTTCGCGTTCGACGAGTTCGGCCCGCTCGGCATCCGCCCCACCGCCGGCTCCTCCTGGGCGCCTGCCGGTCACCCCGAGCGGCACCCCGCGACCTACCACCGAACCCACGGCGTGCGGTACTTCCACGGCTGCTACTCCATCGGCGATGACACTTTGTAGGGCATCAACCGGCGCAAGAAGGGCGCCGTCAACACGCTGGCCGCGCTGAAGTCGATCCGTGCCGCCCGGCCTGACGGCGCCTCGATCTACGTGGTCCTGGACAATCTGTCCGCCCACAAAGGTGACGACATCCGCCGCTGGGCGAAGAAGCACAAGGTCGAACTGTGCTTCACCCCGACCTACGCTTCCTGGGCGAACCCGATAGAAGCCCACTTTGGACCGCTGCGGCAGTTCACCATCGCCAACTCCCACCACCCCAACCACACAGTGCAGACCCGGACCCTGCACGTCTACCTCCGGTGGCGCAACACCAACGCCCGCCACCGCGATGTTTTGGCCGCCGAACGCAAGGAACGCGCCCGCATCCGCAGCGAGAAAGGCATCCGTTGGGGCGGACGCCCTCTCGAAGCTGCAGCCTGACCAAACCAGTGATTCTCTGGTCAGAGCGTCAAGGACGCGTGCAACGCATCAAACATGCCGCGAAGTTCGGTGGTGTCGATCGGATCGATTTCCATCTGCAGGTGACACACATCGTCGTCGCCGTTGGGTGTCAGGCGCACGAAGAAGGCGAAACCGTCCCCGACAAGTTCGGCAGTCAACGTCAGTGGGTTGTTGCGGCCGGGAGTCACCGCCGCTGAGAAACGGCGTCCCGACGGGGCACAAAGCTGAGAGAGCATCCGCGCGGCGAAGTCCGCTGTTTCCTCGGCGGTGAGGTAGGCGGTGAAGTCGGCCTTCAGCCACGAGCCTCAATCGGCGGTCACCCGCCAGTTGTCCCCACCGGTATGCACCAGCTCCAGCCACGCATCATCACTGCCGAGGCGTATCTGTGGTCTCTCCATCATCACGCCCTCCGACACCCAAGTCCCCGACCATGATCTTATAGGCGCCTCCCCTCGTCGCGGGAGGTCTCACACTCCAGCCGCCTCGCAGGCCAACCCGGCGAACCTATGAGGTCACAGCACTAGCTCGGCCGGTCCGACGCACTACGGCCCCGTCGGCCAGACGGTCAGGTCGAAGGTGACGAATTCCTTGCCATCGCGTTCCTGTGGGGCCTCACGGATGATCGCGAGCCCTATGAAGGAGTCGGTGTAGACGCACACCTGCGCCCCCTTGATGAGCCGCGACTTGTTGATCGAGTCCGCGAACCGCGTATCCGCCTTGCACGTCTCCAGCGAACCCTGCTGACTGCGGTCGAGCGCCACGAACTTGCCACCCGAGGATTCGAAGCCGAGGTTCATGCCGCTGTCGTAACCCAGGTCGCCCCCGTAGCCCTCACGGAGCTCGATCGGGTCGTCGGAGAGGACAACGTGGTAGCCGGTGGGCATCCGGATGCCCACCTTGGAGATCGGCTTCGCATCCGCCGACGGCGGTGTCGATCCCTGTCCCCCGGATTCGGCCGGTGTACCTCCCGCCGGGGGCGGCGCGGTGACGGTGACAGTCACCGCCGGTTGGGCGACCGGGGCATTCACCCTGGCGGTCGGCGAGTTCACCACTGCGGGAAGCCCGAAGAAGCCGAGGAGGAGGCCCACAACGCCGGTGAGGGCAGAGACCAGGGTGGCGACCTCGGCCAGGCGCCGACCTCGTCCCGGCTCCGGCGGCACCAGCGGCACCGCTGGTACCGGCGACGGGTCGGGAGCCGGTCTCGGCGTCGGCTCCGGCGGGGTACTAGGCGGGCTTGGCTCCGTGCTCACGTAACGACTCCTTCTGGCCCTGACGGCATGACGCAGATCAAGGTCATCAACTTAGCGTGCCTTGCAGGACATTGACGCAAAATGAAAGAGTCGCCGCCGTGGCCCTGTGGCGGGTCCGGGGCCGGGGTTCTGCACAGGATCGTCGACCGCCCGCCCGTTTGTCGACGGCCCGGCCCCGGACCGTGCCGCCGCTCGGTCTGCTGTGCCACGGTGCCAGTCGCAGACGGGGCCGGGGCCCGTCCGTCGACCGCCCGCCCCTCCGGGCCGGTGCCTCACCGCTCCGCGTCGTCGACCACCTACTCCGCGGCCCACCCCGGGATTCCGGACGTCCCGCCGCGCGACGGCCGCCGGCGCCCCCAACCCGCCGGCGTACCCGTCCCGCTGCCGGGCCGTTCGCGCGATGGTCGTCGACCTGACGGTGCGCCCGCGGCCCCGCCCCGCTGCGCCGTGCCGGGCCGCCGGGCCGCTGACGCGAGGGGAGCCCGCGCCCCGGGTTCCCCTCGTGCCGATAGCCCGGCCGCCGCCGTACCGTGGTCGACGACCTCGCGCCCCGGCCGCGGCCACCCCGCCGTGCTCTGCCACGCCGCGGTCTCGTCTCGTACCGTGCCGCGGTCGTGTGGTGTTTCCGTCTCGCGCGGTCCTATATCTCGTAGTTGTGCTGTGGTCGACGACCTCGCGCCCCGGGTTCCCCTCGCGCCGCCGTCCCGCTGCTGTGCCGGGCTGCCGGGGCGCCGCGCCCCGCGTTCCGTGCTGTACCGCGGTCGGTGGCCGGTTGGGCCCGGCCCCGCGCCCCGGGTTCCTGCCGCGTCGACGGCCCGGCCACGGCCGCGCCGCCGCGGCCCTACGGGCCGCCGCTTCACCGCTTCGCGCTGTCGACCACCTACTCCGCGGCCCCGCCCCGCGGCCCCGGTCCCGGCGCCGCCGCCTCACCGCGCCGGGCTGTGTCGTAGCTGCCGGGCTTGAGGTGAAAACACAGGCGCGGACCGCGATCGGGGTCGGTGGCGTGATAGCCGAGGGCCGCGGCCATCGACGCCCGTTTCCAGTTCAGCCGGTGCCGCAGGAGCGGGGTCCGGCCCCGGGGTGCATAGGCGCGGCGGATCTGAGAGGGCGTTTAGCGTGAGTGGATTGCCGCTTATGCCCTAGTAGGTTCCTCGCCAGGTTAGTGTGGTCTCGTCTGTTATGCGCTTGGCGAGGTTGTCGATCGACGCAACGTGGATCATGGCTTCGGAGCTGGTGGTGAGGGTCTCGTAGTCGCGGGCGAGGAGTTCGGCGACGTTCGCGCGGCCGGTCCGAGGGTGTCGCGCCAGGCGGGACTCGGTGTGGTGAGGCGGCGGGTCATGTTCGCGGTGGAGGCCCAGTGGACGCGTGAGGCGGAGGTGTCGGGCCGGTGGTCGTACTCACGTGCCAGACGACGGTGCAGCATCAGCGTGCCGTGCGTCTGCTCGACCACCCACCGCTTGGGCTGCGGGACGAACCCTTTGCCCTGGTCGGCAGGGTTTCGGCGGACGACCTCGACGTCGATGCCCGGCAGGGCGCCGTGGATGACCTCGTCCTTGAAGCCCTGGTCCACCAGGGCCTTCTCCAGACGCATCCCGCACCGCTCGGCGGCCTGGTCGAGCAGGGCGGTGCCGGCGGCGTTGTCGTGGGCGGAGGCGGCCGGCACGACAACACCGATGATCAGCCCCAGAACGTCCACGGCCAGTCCCCGCTTGCGCCCCGACACCTTCTTGTTCGCGTCCAGCCCCGTCGTGGTCTTGGGGACACCGGCGGCCGCGCGGACGGACTGGGTGTCGATGATCACCAGGGACGGGTCCTCTAACCGGCGGGCCTTCTCCCGACCTGGCAGCGCAGGAGTTCCTGGATCCGCTGGTCCAGCCCGTCCTCGCGCCACGGGCCGAAGTAGTAGAACACCGCCGACCAGGCCGGTAGATCGTGCGGCAGCAGGCGCCACTGGCAGCCCGTCCGGTTCCGACAGAAGATCGCGTTCACGACTTCCCGCAGGTCGCAGGACCCGGGATCTCCGGTCGCCGACCCCGCCACCCGGTCCTGCTTCCAGGTCGTGATCATCGGCTCGATCAACGCCCACTGCTCGTCCGACAAGTCGCTGAGGTACGGCTCTCTCTTCACGCCCCACATCTCAACATGGACATGACCATGAGGCGGTCCGGACCGCGATAAGTACCACGACCGAGCGATCACGAACCGAGGAAGGTCGGACTTAACGCCCACTCAAGAAGCGCAGCGAGGGTTGCAAGCATGTCCAGGCCGTCATCGCCTTGGCTCGGCGCCGGGTCGGCGTGCTGTGGGCTCTCCTGCTCGACGACAGGCTGTTCACCCCCGTCGCGCAGGAGTCTTGACTTCGTCATTGAGACTCCTGGCGGACTGATGATCTTGGTCGTGAAACCCGTCTACCAGGAGCTTTCTTCATACCCACCGCCGGGGCTGCCGATTCGACCACCCGTCAGGTTGGAAACGACTGACCCTACGCAGACTTCCGGCGGTCACCTCCTGCACGGGGGCGACCGCCTTTGCCGCACTCAGGCTTCACGCCGGCACCCGCGATGGAAGCAGCCGTGACGGGCTCGCTGGTCACCTCACCGCCCGGGTCTTCGTCCAGTGGCCAGCTTCGAGAAGACTCACTCCCGCCGAGCGAAATCCATGGCTCCGCATGTGCGGATTGCCAGGAGCACCGCGCGCGGGGAAGCGCCGGCGTGTGACGGGGCCCGAGAAGCGTGACGGAGTCAGGGAAGAGGGTGGCAGGTGATGTGGCCGCGTCAATGGAGTGACGGGATGGGACTCTTCAAGCGGAACAAGGCGACGTCCGGCCTGCTGCTCGTGTCCGACAGGGGCATCCAGCAGGTGAAGACCGCGTCGTACGGGATGGATCTCGTGCAGGAGGTCGCTCGTCTTCTCGGTTCGGAGCACATACGCTCCACCAAGCTCGGCGAGGAGCTCACCCTCTGGTACGCCGAGGACGGCCCGGGTCGTGCGCGTTCCGGCCCGCCCAACCCCGTGGCCAGCCGGCTCGCGGCCGAGCACGGCGCGGCGCCCGTCACCGGTCCCGCGGTCGTCGCCGGTCCGCTGCTGTACGGCAGCCCGTACCCGCTGGGCGCCGAGGAGATCACGCAGGTCTCGGGGCACCTGCACGGATAGCCGCGGCTCAGCCGGCCATGGTCGCCACGATGCGGGGCAGGAGAACGGCGTTGGCGCTGCCGAGGGACACCCTCACCGCCTGCTGCCTGCCCCGCTCATGGATCCACACCAGGCCGTCCGCGACCTTGACGTCCGTGAGCGAACCCCAATCGGCCTCCATGACCCCGCGCAGCGTGAGCCCGCCGCGGTGCACGCGCATCTCGCCGATGGTGAACGACCCGCCGCGCCGGATCAGGTCGAGACGCTGCGCGAGCAGCCGGGGCTCGAGGACGCGCTGTGCGAACTCGACCAGGGCCAGCCACGCTTCGGGGGCCTCGGCCCGCTTTCCGCCCTTGCTCCAGGTCAGATTCTCCAGGCTCTTCGGTGAGTTCCCGTATCTGCCCACGCCGAACGTGTACGTATTGGTGTACATGGATGGGAACAGGAAGCCCTGGTGTTTGGTCCGCGAGACGGGATACCGGACCCACTCGATCTCCTCCCAGGTCAGCGAGTCACCGCCGTACGTGATCCGCTGCTGGTCGGCGACCACGTGTGTCGTCCAGCCGACCAGACTGTCCACGAAGGGGCGCTCGGGGGCCTCCTGGCGCGGAAGTGCGGATCGCGGAGGCGCCATGTGCGGGGATGCCGTGCGACGGTCGTTCGCCCCGGCATAGGCCCGCAGCCACGCCGGTACCCCGGCCCGCGGGTAGGCGGCGAGGTCGTTGCGGTAGTGCCTGGGGGCGAGCAACTGCCCGTCGGGGAGCCGCTCGTCACCGTAGTCGTACTGGGTGGAGACCTGGGCCTGGCCGCCGGGCCCCTTGGTGACGGCGACCATCAGACGCAGCCACGGTCCGGCCGGCATGGCGGCCGCGAGGTGGCGCTGGCGGCGTACGAGGAGGGCTATTTGCTCCGGCACCCGTGCCTCTATGGGCCGTTCGTGCTGCCAGAAGCACAGATCGGCCGTCTCGGCGGAGACGGCGCAGGAGAATGCCGCCACCATGCGTTCCCACCGCTGTGGTCCGCACAGCACCAGCTGGCGGGCGATCTCGTCGGTCAGCGCGGTCACGCGGGCCGCCGTCATGTCCTCGGCCGGGGTGCCGACGACGGTGAAGTCGGTGATCGCGCCCGGCTGCCCGGACCGGGCATCGAGGCGCTCGAACTCCGCCTTGAGGTCGTTCATGAACGCCTCCTCGGCGGGCGTACGCCGTACGAAGGCCTCCTCCGCGGTGAACAGGGCGTCGGCCTGTCCGGGCGGGATCGCGGAGGTGACCTCCTTGATGCGCCCCGTGTCGCCGACCATGAACACCGAACGGCCGACGGGCATGTCGAGGAAGGCCATGGGATCGCTGTCGTCGACGTCGACGGGCGCGTAAACGCTCCAGCCCGCGGCGAACCGATCCGCGACCAGGCCCTGGGGCGGATAGTCCAGGCCTCCGGTGGCGATGTGCTCCTGGACCAGGGCGATGGCGCGCCGTTCGTCGATGCGTCCGACGGCACCCGGCTGCGGGGCCCTGCCCAGCGGATGGTTCGGGTCCGCCCCGTCCGGGCCCGGGTAGTGGTGGGTGAGCTCGAACCACAGGCGCATCTCGTCGGTGGTCACCGCGTCGGTTCCGGGGCTCACAGCGTCCCACGTGCCTCCGGGGTCGCGGGCGTAGAGCCCGACGGACTCCCCCTGGGAGACGGTCACGTAGTCGCAGGCATGGAGATCTCCGTACGCGGCGACCACGGTGAGCGATGGCGCGGCGGGGCGCTCCTCGCGGGCGATCTCCCTGCCGTCCATGCGCGTCGCGGCCAGTACATGGCGGGGCATCAGCACCACTCCCTTGCAGACACGGGGCACGACCGTAGCCCAAGGCGACCATCATGGTGAAGAAGGGGCCCGTTTCGGGGCCGCCGCCTCAAGCGGAAGCGCCGCCACGACACCGCTCACGCCAAGATCCGCTGCCTCGGCGAGCAGGTCATGGCCACCCTCAGGGGGTGGCGCCTCCTGCGAAGCTCCGCCGCAGCACCAACCGCATCACCGACGTCGTCAAGGCTGTCCCCGTCCCTCACCACGTATCAGCGTGAGGTTGGAAAACGCGGTGTGCCACGAACAAGAGGAGGGGCTCAATGTAGGAGAGCCGCTGCGATTGATGCTGTGCAAGAGATGAAGGATTTGGCCCTTCGGAGCCGCCCTGCGGGGGGAGGCTCCAAACCGCCACATGCTGCGGGAGTGGCGACGCGACCGTGGTGAGCGATGTGGAAAAGGCGCTCTTTGAAGTGTCAGGTAGGGATCAGGGAGACGAGCGCGAGCGAATCACTGACGACGTGTCGTTATCCAACTCAAGTGGCATCAAAACCGGGGCGATGGCTTTTGCTTCGGGATGAGTCTGGCGGGTTCCCGTTTACTGGCCAGGCGGTGTCCGGCATGGAGGTGACGTGAGCCTGATCTGCTGCTCTTGTACGGAACGTGGGAAGTCATGCCCCGACACTGCATCCCGGTGCGGGTGCGAGAGGGAGTACTCCAAGCGGCGAACACCGTGAGGAGCTGAGTACCGTCGCGGGGCATGTCGGCGGACCGGCCCGTAGTAGTGCTGAAGCCCCTGTAATGGGGGTGGAGCGAAGGAGCCGGGTCACTCGTGACTGTTGGAGTTTGACCAACCGGACGCTCTCCGGGAGGAGTCGATGAACCAGTTGAAGTCACCGGATAAGTCGTTTGAGATCTCGAAGTGGGAAGTCTTTGAGGCGTTCCAGGAGGTAAAGAGGAATCAGGGAGCGCCAGGGGTGGACGGGAAGCCCATCGCTGACTTCGAATCAGATCTGCGGGGCAACCTCTACAAGATCTGGAATCGGATGTCATCGGGGACGTACTTTCCCCCTCCGGTGCGCGCGGTGGAGATCCCGAAGCAGCATGGTGGCGGCACAAGAATGCTCGGCATTCCCACGGTCGCCGACCGTGTTGCGCAAACGGTGGTGGCCAGGCATCTCGGAGTTCGGGTGGAGCCTGCGTTTCACGAGGATTCTTATGGCTACCGGCCAAGACGGTCGGCTCTGGATGCGGTGGAGCGCTGCCGGACACGGTGTTGGAGGAAGGACTGGGTGATCGATCTCGACGTTCAGAAGTTCTTCGACAGCGTCCGGTGGGACCTCATCGTCAAGGCCGTGGAGGCTCACACCGATGCCGTCTGGGTGATTTTGTATGTCAAGCGGTGGCTTCAAGCGCCGCTTCAACTGCCCGACGGCTCCTTGCGGCAGCGGGACCGGGGGACCCCGCAGGGCTCCGCGGTCTCGCCCGTGCTGGCGAACCTGTTCATGCACTACGCGTTCGACCTGTGGCTGGCCCGCAACTTCCGGGATGCCCAGTTCGAACGGTATGCCGATGATGCGCTCGTGCACTGCGTCAGCGAGCGCCGGGCTCGACAGGTCTTGACAGCGCTCGGGAACAGGATGGAAGAGGTCGGGCTGCGGTTGCACCCCGACAAGACCAAGATCGTGCACTGCAAGGACGGGAACCGGCGCGGTGCTTACGAGCACACGTCGTTCACGTTCCTCGGGTTCACGTTCCAAGCCCGCAGAGCGCGGAACAGGAAGGGGAAGAACTTCACCAACTTCCTTCCCGCGATCAGCAAGGAGGCCCTGAAGAAGATCAGCGGGGAGGTCCGCTCCTGGCGGCTTCACCTGCGGATCGGCCTCACCTTCGCCGAACTGGCACGCAGGATCAACCCGATCGTGCGCGGCTGGATGAAGTTCCCCCGTTATGTTCTTCGCGGCTCCGCAATGGGGTCGCTGGCCTCCGGGCCCGGCATGACTGTGTCCCCCTGTCGATGGCATGACCTGGGGGGTGGTGTCACCGGGCCCGGGGGTGTTCGTCAGAGACGCTGATCAGAGGTCCGGCCACCGCCTGGTCCGGCGCAATGCCGGGCAGTTAGCGGGCGGCAGGTCTGCATAACGTGGATGCGCGAGCACGACACCCGAGCCGAGGCCGGCACCGTCAACACCCCTGGGGAGGGGCACGATGATCGATACCGATGACGTGGGCGTGTTCCTGGGCCTAGACGTGGGCAAGAGCGCCCACCACAGTCACGGGCTCACCCCGGCCGGGAAGAAGGTCTTCGACAAGCAACTGCCCAACAGTGAGCCGAAGCTGCGGGCCGTGTTCGACAAGCTGGCCGAGAAGTTCGGCACCGTCCTGGTGATCGTGGACCAGCCCGCCTCGATCGGCGCTCTCCCGCTGACCGTCGCGAGGGACGCCGGATGCAAGGTTGCCTACCTGCCCGGACTCGCGATGCGCCGGATCGCCGACCTCTATCCGGGCGAGGCGAAGACCGACGCGAAGGATGCCGCGGTGATCGCGGACGCGGCCCGCACGATGCCGCGCGCCCTGCGCTCGCTGGAACTGACCGACGAGATCACCGCCGAGCTCACCGTTCTGGTCGGTTTCGACCAATACCTCGCTGCCGAGGCCACCCGCACCTCCAACCGGATACGCGGCCTGCTCACCCAGTTCCACCCGTCGCTGGAGCGTGTTCTGGGCCCGCGCCTGGACCATCAGGCCGTCACCTGGCTCCTGGAGCGCTACGGCTCCCCGGCCGCCCTGCGCAAGGCCGGCCGCCGCAGACTCGTGGCGCTGATCCGCCCGAAGGCCCCACGCATGGCCACCCGGCTGATCGATGACGTCTTCGACGCCCTCGACGAACAGACCGTCGTCGTCCCCGGGACCGGAACCCTCGACATCGTGATCCCTTCCCTGGCCGCCTCGCTCGCCGCCGTCCACACCCAGCGCCGGGCGATGGAAACCCAGATCAACAGCCTGCTGGAGGCCCACCCTCTTTCCCCGGTCCTGACCTCGATGCCCGGCGTCGGCGTCAGGACCGCCGCAGTCCTGCTGGTCACCGTCGGCGACGGCACCAGCTTCCCCACCGCCGCCCACCTCGCCTCCTACGCCGGACTCGCCCCCACCACGAAGCAGTCCGGCACCTCGATCCACGGCGAACACGCGCCCCGAGGCGGAAACCGACAGCTCAAACGCGCAATGTTCCTGTCCGCCTTCGCCTGCATGAACGCAGACCCCGCCTCCCGCACCTACTACGACCGCCAGCGAGCCCGAGGCAAAACCCACACCCAGGCCCTCCTCCGCCTTGCTCGCCAACGCATCAACGTCCTGTTCGCCATGCTCCGCGACGGCACCTTCTACGAATCCCCCACGCCGAAGAACGTCGAACTCGCCGCATAACCCCAGCACCCCTGAACCACCCCAAACCAGACAGGGATGCCTTGACGAAGGACATAGAGGCACCCCCCCCGCGAGCTGGACAGCGGGTGTTTACGCTGCCGGGGTGAGGTTCTGCCTGAGCAAGGATCTCGTTTCGAGCGGGGTGACATACCCGTAGTCAGGGTGTCGACGGAGCCGACTGCGGTTGTACTCGACCTCGACGTAGCGGAAAACGTCGGCCCGGGCAGCCTCTCGGGTCTCCCACATGCTCGTCCCGATCTCCGCTTTCAGGATGGCGAACCAGCTTTCCGCAGCGGCATTATCGTAACAAGAGCCGACACATCCCATCGACTGCCTCATGCGCAACTTGAGTATTTCGGCGCGGAATTCGTCACTTGTGTACTCGCTGCCGCGATCCGTATGCATGATGCAACCGTGCTCCAAGCCGCCACGCCCGGCCGCCATCCGCAGGGCGGCGACCGACAGCTCGGCGCGATGGTGGTCGGCCATCGCCCAGCCGACCACCTCCCGCGTCGCGAGATCGATACAGGTCGCCAGATACAACTTCCCTTCCAGCGTACTGAGTTCGGTCATGTCGCCGACGAGCCGCATTCCGGGCCGGGGAGCGGTGAAATCCCTGCCGATCAGGTCGAGCGCGAACACTGCCCGCTTCGCCTGCCGGGTCAGGCCCCGACGCCGGCGGCGGGTGATCCCGGCGATCCGGTGCTTGCGCATCAGCCGCCCGACCTTCTTGAAGTTCACCGCCCGCCCGGCCCGCCGCAGGGCAGCGTGGATCCGCGGGGCTCGTAGGCACCACGAGATCCGGCGTGAAGCACCCGGATCTCGCCCACCAGCACCTTCTCGGCTCGCTCCCGCACCGTCCGGGCCGGCCGTGACGCCCGGTGCGCGTAGTAGGTGGAACGGGGCACTCCCAGCACACGGCACAGAAATGCAACGCTGTGACCTGCGAGATTACCCTCCGATGCCTTCTCCGCATCGATGAAACGACACCGTGCCGCGGTGTCTACCTCATCTTGTCCTGAGCGAAGAAGGCGGTCGCTTTTCCCAGCACCTCGATCGTGGCCTCCTGTTCGCGGACCTTCCGCCGCAGCCGGACCAGCTCCTCACGTTCCGCAGTGGTCAAAGCCCCGGCGGGCCCCTCACCGCGGTCGGCCTTCGCCTGCTTCACCCACCCGCGCAGCCCTTCCGGGCTCACGCCCAGATCCCTCGCGACCTCGGTGACCGTCTTCTCCGAGGACAACGCCAAGGCGACCGCGTCCCGCTTGAACTCGGCCGTGTACCGCTTACTCATGTTGCTCTTCGTGCTCACTATCTGTGACTGCTTCCTCCGGGACCATCCGTCCCAGTATCAAGCTGTCCAACCAGCAGGGGAACCTCAGGATGCAGTACTACGGAGCTTTCTACCGCTCCGAACTGCTGCCCCTCCTGCGGCGTATCAGCGCCTACCTGATGCGCTGGATCCGCAAGAAGTACAAGCGATTTCGGTCGTTCAAGGCAGCCCACAGGTGCTGGCAGCGCATCACCAGCCGGCATCCCAGGCTCTTCGTCCACTGGGCATGGACACCGTGTTTCTGGTGATCAGAGTGGCAAGAGCGGAGTGACGGGAGACTGTCACGCTCCGTTCTGTGGGAGCCCGGGGGTGAGACTCCCTCGGGCCACCCGACCACTGTTCCGCTCGGAACACGGGAGCCTTTGGCGGCAAAGCCGGTTGAGACGGCGTCCCCGATGGGGAAGGGTCTGTGGCCATGGAGTACTTCTGCTACCACCGAGACCGGCCGGGCTCCCTCGCGTTGCGCGAGGAACTGCTGGAGAGGCACTGGTCCTACATGGACCGGTACGCCAAGGAACTGATCGCCCGGGGCCCGACCTTCGCCGACGACGGTGAG
>NZ_JBIAQQ010000058.1:0-13469 GCF_042889165.1 Streptomyces sp. NPDC002669
CGCCAAGGGCGCCGGCACCGGCCTGTCCAAGATCGGCGACATCACCAAGGGCCTCAAGGGCATCGAGAACATCGAAATCCCCAAACTCCCCGACGGTTCGGTGCAGTTGCCCGACGGCCGTCTCCTGGACCCCAACGGGAACCTCATCGCCCCCAACGGCGTGGTCGACACGACTCCGATCCCGCACGACACCGTCCCCGGCACCTCGGGCCTGCCGACGTCCTGGCAGATCCAGCAGCCGGTACCGACGGGCGTGCACGCGGGGCACGGCGTCCCCGACATGCCGTCGTACCCGCCCGGCGGCGGTTTCGACAACGTGCCGTACGGCCCGGGGAACCACGTCCCGGGCGGCAACCACGTCCCCGGTGTCAGCGGTCACGTTCCCACCGACCACTTCCCCACCACTCCTGGGCACAACCTGCCGCCCAACGGCTTCCACGGCCCCGGCCACGACCTGCCCGGCAGCACCCCGCACACACCGGACGCCCCGCACACCCCGCACAACGACGGCCCCAACGGCCCGCACAACGGTGGGCACGACAACCCGTACGCCGGGCACACGGACGACGCGGCCGGCCACACCGACGACGCGGCCCACACGGGTGACCACGGCAACCCCGGCAACCACTTCGACCCGCACGGCACCGCCGACGACATCGCGCACGGCGCCGACGACGGCACCCCGCCCGGCGGCCACCACGACCCGGACGGGACCGGCAGCGGCGGTTCGGGGAGCGACTTCACGTACAAGCCGCACATGTCGGCCGACGACTTCGACGACCTCACGACGGCCGAGAAGCACCGCGTCGCCGCAGCCGAACTCGCCGACGGAACGGTCCCGTTCGCGGACGACGTCGCGGCGATGCGGTACGGCCAGGACTACTGGAACGACTACGTGGACAATCTGGACCCGTCCGCGAAGCAGGCGCTCTGGGACTACACCGGTGAGACGTTCCCGTCGTACCACGACATGAACGGCTACCTGCGCGGCACTTCGGGGTACGGTCCGCGGCCGGAGGTGCTGCACGACATCGCCGAGATGGACCGGGTCATGTCGACGCGTCCGGTGCCCGACGACATCATGGTCGTCCGGGGCACCGGGCTGGGCCACCTCGACCTGGATTCCCCGTACGACATGCTGGGCGAGACGTATCCGGACAAGGGCTACACCTCCACGTCCCTCGGCAACCACCCGGTGGACAGCTTCGCCGGCAAGGAGGCGATCCTGCACCTCCGTGTGCCGAAGGGGACGCCCGCCCTGTGGCTGGAGAAGGTCTCCAAGTTCGACGCGACGGAGCGGGAACTGCTCCTGGCCCGCGGTTCCGAGTTCAAGGTGACCCGCGTCTTTATGGAGAATGGCCAGGTCCAGGTCTACGGCGAGGTCCTGCCGAACAAGGGAGTGGCGCACTGATGAGCGGCGAGCAGCAGCCGAATCCGCGGCTGAACGAGGATCTGTTGTTCAACCGGGCCCCCGGGGGCCCGCCGCGCTACGCCTCCCGGTCCGACAAGCCCGTCCAGTACCTGACGGTGGCGGACCGGTCCGGCGGGGTCATCGGCTACGTATGGGCGAACGACGCGGACGACGCGGCCGGCTGGCTGGTCCGCAAGGCGGGCGGTGACGAGGCGTTCAACAAGGGTGGCCGGTGGGCTCGGAAGCTCCACGACGCGAAGGCCCGGGGGCTGGCCCCGACCGCCGCCCTGGCGGAGATGATCGCGCAGTCGGACCCGGCGAACAGCAGCCACGTCGTGCCCGGCTCCCTGACCGAGGCGCCGAACGCCGATGCGGTCAGGAGCCTCGCCGACACGAGGTGACCATGACGCGTGGATCCGGCGCACCGCGTTATCGCGGTACGACCGACGAACCGGTCCGGTATCTCACCGTTGCCGATGCCCGGGGCGTGGCCATGGGGTATTTGTGGGCCAACGACGAGGACGACGCGGCCGGTTGGTGTCTGCGGCCGGCCGGGGACTCGGCCGGGGTCGGTGACGGAGTCGTGTGGTCCGGGAGGCTCGGGGAGGCCAAGGCGCGGGGGCTCGCTCCCACGGCCGCCCTCGCCGAGCTGGCGGGTGGTGCGGAGCCAAAGGCCGTCGGCCGGGTCGTGCCGGGTCCCCTGGCCACGGCTTCCTCCCTGGACGCCCTGAAGGAGCTGGCCCGGGTCGTGACCGGGGCCGACGACCGGCGTCTGCTGGAGCGGCTCGACCGCGGGAACGCCGGCGCGTGGCGCGAGCTGCGGGAGGCGCATGCCGCGCTCACGGACGAGGACCGCGACGTGCGGTGGTCCGAGGGCGGGAAGCAGCCCGACGGCACCTGGCGGATGAGGTATCCGCTGTACGGCGAGCGGCTCCGGCGGCTGGTGGGGGCGCTGTCCGCCGTCGGCGCGGTGACGCCCGCCCACCTGTGGCGGGACAACCCGCCGCCGGTCGCACCCGCCGACGGCCGGCTGGGTCCGGCCGACGCGGTGCGCGCGGCCACGGCCGTGGTGCGCGGGGAGCGGTTCTGCGACGGGACGATCGCACGGGCCGCGGGCGACGGCCTGCTCGACGCCGTGGCCGGGTCGTTGTGCGCCTGGTACGAGGCGGCGTGCGACGGTTCCTTCGGCGTTCCGTAACGAACGCGTCATGCCCGTTCGCCAAGCCCGCTCGCGCTTCGACCCGGGCTGTACTGCCCGATCGCACATGCTCTATGTTTCAGGAGTTAATCAGGGGGATTCCCGTATGGTGCGCCGTCGGCCGAGCGACCGGGACCGACGCGGCGTATGACCGACGCAACGTACGACTGAGGCAACGGACGACGAGACGAATGGCACGGGATTACGACAGCCAGCTCCTGGAGTCGGTGGCGGTCCGCCGACGCAGGATGCGGGACGCGCTGCTGTTCGGCGCGCAGCGGGCACGACGCACGGCCGACGAGCGGCTCGGGAAGGTGTTCGCGGGGATCGCCATCACCGCCGTGCTGTGCGCGGGGTGCGTGGGATGGTCCTTCATCCAGAACATGATGGAGAAACAGAAGGCCGAGCAGCAGAAGCAGCAGCGCCAGGAACAGCAGTACCAGCAGCCGGCGAAAACGGCGCAACCGGATAAAACCGGGGAATCGACGAAGAATCCCCAGTGAATCTCTAAATTCCGGAAAATAGAGAAAGAGTTCCCCGCAAAGGGGACGGAGAAGGCGCTAGTAGCATGGGCACGCCAAGCTGCCCGACTCCTCAAACGTCGCGATGATAGGTTCCCGTCAAGTGGTGAGCACAGCAACGACTTCCCGAGCGCAGCTCAGCCGGGTGACCCTGGTCGGTGAGCGACGCCGGGCCGATATCGTCCTGCCGTCCGATACCCCGATCGGGCAGCTGCTGCCGGACATTCTGCAGTTGCTGGACGACCGGGCGGCGGCACGCCCGATGACACGGCAGTTGATCACTTCGGACGGTTCCGCGCTGCCGCACGACAGCACGCTGTCCTCGGTGGGGATCGCGGACGGTGCCGTGCTCCGGCTGGTCCGGGCCCACTCCGCACCCCCCGCCCCGGTCGTGCACGACGTCACCGACCTGGTGGCCGACGACCTCGATCTGCAGACCTGGCGCTGGCGCCCCTCCGCGCGCCGGACCAGTGCGGGCGTGGCCTCCGTGGCCTTCGCGGTGGTCGCCGCGCTGCTCGCCCGTCGTGAGTTCGCCCTGGACGCCCTGAGCAGCGTCCTCGCGGTCGCCACGTTCGTCCTGCTGGCGGCCGGTGCGCTCATCGCGAAGATCGGCCGGGGGAACCGGGGGCTGGCCACCGCGCTCCTGCTCGCCTCCGGCAGCCTCGGCATCCTCACCGCCTGGACCGCCGCGGACGCCTACGACTGGGCGGGCACCGCCCGACTGGCCGCGGTGGCCGGGGCGCTGGCCCTGACGCTGGTGCTCCTGGGCTACTTCTCGCCGCTCGGCCGGGGCGGGCTCATCGGGGCCGCCGCCACCGCCGTGATCACCGTGGTGTGGGAGGTCGTGGCCGCGGTCCAGGGCGATCCGGCCCGGCTCGGCGCGGTGATGGCCGTCTTCTCCGTCGTCCTGCTCGGTCTGCTCCCCCGGCTCGCCCTGGCGGCGTCCGGGCTCACCGCGCTCGACGACCGCCGCTCCGGCGGCACCTCCGTCAGCCGGCACCAGGTGGGCAACGCGCTGGCGGCCACCCACCGCGGCCTCGCCCTCGCGACCGTGGTCACCGCGGTCTCCGCCGTGGCCGGCGGCTGGCTGCTGACCCTGGCCGACAAGCCGTCCGTGTGGACCGTGGCGCTCCCCTCGCTGGTGGCCCTCGTACTGCTCTCGCGGGCCCGGGCCTTCCCGCTGGTCGCCGAGGTCGTGGCGCTCTTCGCCGCCGCGGCGGTCCTGGTCGTGCGTCTGGTCATGCTGTGGATGCAGCACGCCGGGGGCGCCGGGCCGCTCGCCCTGCTGTGCGTGGCCGCGGTGCTGCCGCTGCTCGTCCTGGCGGTGCAGCCGCCCGAGCACGTGCAGGTCCGGCTGCGGCGCATGGCCGATCTGGTCGAATCCATCGGTGTGGTGGGGCTGTTCCCGCTCGCCGTCGGTGTGTTCGGCGTGTACGGACAGCTGCTCAACAAGTTCTGAGTCGACTCGCAGGTGCTCCCGGCGGGGCAGCAGGGCGAAAAAGAAGGGCAGACATGCCGAACGAAGACAACTGGCAGGGCGATGTGCTGCGCGCCATGAGGAGCGGCTCCGCCCCGGAGGGCGCGCAGGGCTCCGACGGCCAGGGGTACGGCACCCCCGCGCAGGCGTACGGCGCTCCCGCGCAGGACCAGGGGCAGGCCCGGGCCCAGGGGCAGCAGGCGTACGGTACCCCCGCACAGGGTCAGGTCCAGGGACAGTCCGCCGCGTACGGCGCTGCCGCGCAGAACCAGGCGTACGGCGTTCCCGCCCAGGACCAGGCGTACGGTCAGCAGGACCAGGCATACGGTCAGGCGTACGGCACGCACCAGCAGGCCCAGCAGTACGCCGGGTACCAGGAACAGCAAGCGCCCCAGGGCCAAGCCCAGCCCCACCAGGCCCAGCAGTACGCCGGATATCAGGAGCAGCAGCACCCCGGCTACCAGGGGCAGCAGCAGGCCGCGTACGCCGGGTACCAGGAACAGCCGCAGGCCGTCCCGTACGCGGGCCACCAGGAACAGCAGGCCCCCCAGGCACAGCCCCAGCACTCCCAGCAGCACCCCGGCCACCAGGAACAGCAGCAGCAACAGCAGCAGCAGGCGGTGGCCGCGCACGCCGTCCAGCAGCAGGAGCAGGCCCGGGCCGCCGCGTACACGCCGGGCACCCGCTCGCACCACACGCCCGACTCCCGGCCCGTCGTGGACCGGAGTCTGGCCGCCGTCGGGCGCAAGGCCCGGCGCGGGGAGCCGTTCGCCGCGCGGGCCGCGCGCGCCCTGCGGGTGAGCGTGTCCTCGTCGGCCGCGCGCGAGGTGGCCAGGACCACCGCCACCGCCGAGACGCTCCAGCAGTCCGTGACCACCGGCCGGCAGATCGCCGTCACCTCCATCCGGGGCGGCGCGGGCAAGTCCACCGTCGCCGCGCTGCTCGGCACCACCTACGCGCACTACCGCCAGGACCCGGTCCTCCTCGTCGAGGCCGACCCGGCGCTCGGTTCGCTGCCGTTGCGGCTCGGCGCCGAGACGCTGCGCTGGACCACCGGGGACCTCGCGGGCATCATCGAGCCGCAGATGTCGCTGCTCGACATCACCGGCTACCTCGTCCAGCTCCCCAACAACGCCTGGCTGCTGCCCGGCAGCCAGGGCCAGATCGGCGCGATGCTGGACAGCCGGGCGTACGAGCGGGTCATGGTGTCGCTGCGCCGCTACTTCGGCGTCACCGTCGTCGACTGCGAGACGCTGCCCGCCGAGGTCGCCCGTGTCGCGCTGTCCGCCGCCCAGGCCCGGGTGCTGGCCGCCCCCGCCACGCTGGAGGGCGTCACCAGCACGTACGCGGTGCTCCAGTGGATGCAGTCGCTGCCCCGGCACGTGATCGCCGGCACGGTCGTCGTGCTCAGCGAACTGGTGCCGCACCCCGGGCTCGACCTCGACGAGGCGGCGAAGAAGCTGGAGGCCACCGGGGCGAGCGTCCGGGTCCTGCCGTACGACCGGCACCTGGCGGCCGGCGGCGAGATCCGCACCGATCTCCTGGCGCACGCGACCAGGGAGGCCGCCACCCGGCTCGCCGCGGACGTGTTCCGGCTCTCCCAGCAGCAGCACTGATCACCGATCGGCACCACCACCGCTCCCCGATGCCGAGCCCGACCCCGAGTGACGGACGACGATGAGTACCCGACTGATCCACCGCCCGGCCAGGACCACCCGGCCGCCGGCCGCCTCCGAGGCGCGCACCATCGAGGCGCCGCCGAACCTTCCCGAGGGCAAGTCGGGCAACATCGCGATGTCGTTGTTGCCCGTGGCCGGGGTGATGTCCTCCGTCGTGATGATGACGGTCGTGCGCAACAGCCAGTTCGCCGGGCTCGGGGCGATCATCCTGCTCGTCACCGTCATCGGCTCCCTGGTGCTGGTCTTCTCGCAGCGCGGCAAGGCCCAGCGCACCCGCCGCACCCAGCGCGAGGCGTACCTGGCCTATCTGGAGGACCTGCGCGAGGAACTGTCGGTCGAGGAGCGCGAGCGGGCGGAGCGGGCCGACGTGCTCAACCCGCCGCCGCACGCCCTGTACGACATAGTCCGCGACCCGGCCCGGCTCTGGGAGCGCCGCCGGCTCGACGGCGACTTCCTGCGGGTGCGCGTCGGCACGGGCGAGATGCCGGTGCGTGACCTGAAGGTCGCCCAGCAGGGCTCCTCGGTGCTCTCGCCGCCCGACACCTTCATGCTCAACGAGGCGTCGGCGCTGATGGACCGCTTCCGCACCGGCACCGAACTCCCGCTGACCGTCCCGCTCGACCGGGTCGGCAACATCAGCGTCATCGGTCCGCGCGAGGACTGCCTGCGCGTCGCGCGCGCCCTGCTCGTCCAGACCGCCGCCACCCACGCCCCCGACGACGTCGCGATGGCACTCGCCGTGCCCGGTGACCGGCTGGCGGACTGGGAGTGGGCCAAGTGGATGCCGCACCTGCTCGACCCCGAGCAGTTCGACGGCCCGGTCGCCGCCCGCCGGATCGCCCCGTCCCCGCCCCAGCTCGCCCGCCAGATCGGTCCGGAGCTGCGCCGCCGCGCCTCGTACGCGGCCGAGGTGCGGCGCGGTCTGTCCGGCAAGGACGCGCTGTCCATGACGTCCCGGCTGCTGGTCGTGACCGACGGGCACGGCGAGGACGCGGTCGAGCTGCCGCGGCCGGACGACGCGGTCGGGCTGCGCGAGATGGGCGTCAGCGTGCTGCACCTGCTCGAACAGCGCATCCAGGAGCCGGGCCACGTCAGCGTCCGGATCACCGTCGACGGCGACGGGGTGGTCATCGAGGACCTGCGCGAGCGGGAGCCGATCAGCGCCCACGGCATCGTGGACGAGGTCGGCATCCCGTTCGCGGAGGGGCTGGCCCGGATGCTGGCGCCGATGCGGCTGTCGGCCGAATCGCTGGTGGACGCCCCGCTGTCCGGCCCCGTCGACTTCGCCGACCTGCTCGGCATCGACGACGTGGCGCGGCTCGACCTGGCGCGCCTGTGGGCGCCGCGCGGCGAACGCGCCTTCCTGCGCGTGCCGATCGGCATCAGCGACTCCCACCAGCCGGTGCTCCTGGATCTGAAGGAGTCCTCCGAGCTGGGCATGGGCCCGCACGGGCTGTGCGTCGGCGCCACCGGTTCCGGCAAGTCGGAGCTGCTGCGCACGCTGGTCCTGGCCCTGGTGGCCACGCACCCGCCGGAGGACCTCGCCCTGGTCCTCGTCGACTACAAGGGCGGTGCGACCTTCGCCCCGTTCGCGGAGCTGCCGCACGTGGCCGGTGTCATCACCAACCTGGAGAACCAGGCGGGCCTCGTCGAGCGGGTGCACGCCTCGCTCGCCGGTGAGGTCAAGCGCCGCCAGCAGGTGCTCAAGGACGCGGGCAACGTCGCCGACATCGGTGACTACGCGGCGCTGCGCGCGGACCGGCGGCCCGACCTGGACCCGCTGCCGCACCTGTTCGTGGTGATCGACGAGTTCGGTGAACTGCTCACCGCGAAGCCGGACTTCATCGACCTGTTCCTCTCCATCGGCCGCATCGGCCGCTCCATCGGTGTGCACCTGCTGCTGTCCAGCCAGCGCATCGAGGGCGGCAAGCTGAAGGGCCTGGACACCTACCTCTCGTACCGGCTCGGGCTGCGCACCTTCTCCGCCGACGAGTCCCGCACCGTCCTGGACACCACGGACGCCTTCCACCTGCCGCCGCTGCCCGGCTTCGGTTACCTCAAGGTGGACACCAGCCACTACGAGCGCTTCAAGGCGAGCTACGTCTCGGGCGCCTACCGGGGCCCCGTGCAGCGGGACGAGGAGCAGGACTCCGGTCCGCTGGCCCTGGAGTACGAGGCGTTCAACACGCTGGCCGAGCCGGAGACCGCGGCCGAGGAGCCGAAGGTGCGGCGCCGGGAGACCGGGCCGACCGAGATGGGCGTCGTCGTCGACCAGTTGCGGGAGGCGGCCGGTCCGGTGCGCCGCATCTGGCTGCCGCCGCTGCCCGCCGCCATCGCCCTGGACAAGGTCGCGGGGCCGCTGGACGTGGGTCCGCGCGGCATGCAACTGGCCCGGCGCAAGGGCCCGTTGCAGGTGCCGCTGGGTCTGCTCGACGACCCGACGAAGCAGTGGCAGGGCCAGTGGTACCTGGACCTGACGGTGGCGGGCGGTCACGTCGCGATCATCGGCGGTCCGCAGTCCGGCAAGACCACGCTGCTGCGTACCCTCGCCCTCTCGCTCTCGCTCACCCACACCCCGCAGGAGGTCGGCGTCTACGGCCTCGACCTGGTCGGCGGCGGGCTCCAGGCGATCTCCGGGCTGCCGCACGTCGGCGGGGTCGCCGGGCGTGCGGACCGGGAGCGCGCGGGCCGCACCGTCGAGGAGGTGCGGGGCATGCTCGCGGTCCGCGAGGAGCTCTTCCGCGAGCACAACATCGACTCCGTGGAGCAGTTGCGTTCCCTGCACACGGCGGGCCGGCTGCCGCAGCTGGCCTCGGCCGAGATCGTGCTGATCATCGACGGCTTCGGTGCGCTGCGCGACGACTTCGACGAGCTGGACGACGCCGTCGTCGACATCCTCAAGCGCGGTGGCGGCTACGGCATCCACGTGGTCGCGGGCATGCTCCGCTGGAACGACGTGCGCATCGCCACCCAGTCGAACTTCGGCACCCGGGTCGAGCTGCGGCTGAACGACCCCAGCGAGTCGAGCGTCGACCGCAAGCTCGCCCAGACCCTGTCCCCCGACGAGCCGGGCCGCATCCTCACCGACGGCAAGCTCTTCGCGCAGGTGGCGCTGCCCCGTACGGACGGTCTGGCGGACGCCTCGGACCTGGGTTCCGTACTGGAGCACACCGCCCGCACGATCCGGGCCACCTGGAGCGGCGAGGTCGCCCAGCCGGTGCGGATCCTGCCGCACGTCCTGGAGCCGCACCTGCTGCCGGGGCCGGTCGCCGAGCCCAAGCGGGTGCCGATCGGCCTGGACCAGACGGCGCTCGCGCCCGCCCTGCTCGACCTGTTCCACCACGACCAGCACCTGCTGATCCTGGGCGACAGCGAGTGCGGCAAGACGAACCTGCTGAAGACCGTCTCCCGCGGCCTCATCGAGCGCTACGGCGAGGAGGAGCTGGTCTTCGCCGTCATGGACCCGCGGCGCGGGCTGCGCGGCGCGATCCCCGAGGAGTTCCGCGGCGGCTACGCGTACAACCCCAAGATGTGCGCGGGGCTGGCCGCCGGGATCGCCACCGAGCTGGAGAAGCGGCTGCCGGACGACCGGGCGGACACCGAGGACCTGGAGCCCGGCAGCTGGGGCAGCGGTCCGCGGATCGTGATCCTCGTCGACGACTACGACGTGCTGACCACCGCGGGCCAGGCGCCGCTCGACCCGTTCCTGCCGTACATCCCGTCCGCGGTGGACATCGGGCTGCACTTCGTCCTGACCCGCCGGGTCGCGGGTGCCTCGCGCGGCATGTACGACCCGCTGATGCTGGGGCTGCGCGAGTCGGGGGCCTCGGCGCTCCTGATGGCGGGCGACCGCAGCGAGGGGCAGCTGTTCCCCGGCGTGTACGCGTCCCAGCAGCCGCCGGGACGCGGCGTGTTCATCCGCAGGGGCCAGCCCAACCGCCTCATCCAGACCGTGTACACCGCGGAGTGACGCACCGGGCGGCGGCCCCGTACCGACGGGCCGCCGCCCCCATCGCGTCTTCGCACCCCGGAAGAAGAAGGAACGGCCGACCACATGACCAAGGACGTCATCGCCCTCACGCCGCGCATGCCCGACCCGTTGACCGTGCTCGCCGGGCTGCTCTCGGGCGGCCCCGACAAGCTGGTGGGGACGACGGGCGAGGACGCCGTCGTGCAGCTCTGCGACGAGCAGGGCCGGCCGCTCGTCTCCGTCGAGGCGCCGATGCTGGTGCAGGTCGCGGGCGAGGCCGAGCGGCTGCTCGGGACGACCGCGCCCCCGGTCCCGTACTGGTGGACGGAGGCCCGTGCCACCACCGGGGTCCAGGAGGCCGAGCTGCTCGCGGGGACCTTCGCGGCCCGGGTCGCCGCCATGGCCGGGGGCGACGCCTGGCCGCCGGAGGCCACGCGTTCCCTGGCGGTGGTGAAGAGCGAGGGCGTGCACGCGGTGCCCACGCCCGCCGCCGCGCAGCCCGCCGTCGACGCCCTCACCGACAAGGTGGCCGTCATCATCCAGGACCGTCCGGTGATCGCCATGACGGCCTGGCTGGCGGACGCGTTCCGGGCGGCGGCCAACGCCGAGCTGGGCATCCAGATCGTCACGTCGCCGGGCGCCATGCTCTCCCCCGCCGTGCGCAACAGCCTGAGCGGCTGGCCGTCGCGGTGGGTGGTGCAGGACGAGGAGGAGGGTTACTACGACGGCCTGTCCGGTGCCGTACTGCGCTGGCAGCACGGCATGTTCGCGCCGGTCGAGTCGCCCGACGCCGGACCCGACGACCTGCGCACGCCGGTGGCCGCCTCCTACGGGGAGGTCACGGACACCGGTGAGCGCCAGCTGGCCCTCACGTTCCGCACGGTCCACCCGGCGGACGACCGGCTGGTGCTGGGCGGGGCCCTGGAGGCGGTGTGGCAGGAGCTGACCGGCGCGGCCCCGGCCGGCTGGGGCACCGCGGAGCCCGCCTCGCTGCCCTGGTCGCTGCGCCGGCTGACCGATGTCGCCTTCGAACGGTCGCCCGAGCCGACCTGGTTCGTGGTGGTCGGCGGTCCGGACCGGCCGGGCCTGGCCACGATCCGCGTCAGCCGCACGAAGGGCGGGGTGGAGGAGGAGGTCACGCTGGCGTTCGGCTACGGGCCCGGCGAGGAGCCGCCGCTGGAGGCCCTGCCCCGGGCGGCCGAGGTGCTGGCGACCCGCCACCACCTGCAGTCGATGCTGGTCCAGATCCGCAGGGCCCGCCGCGACCTGGCCGTTCCGCCGCGGTTCGAGGGGCCGGGCGTCCCGGTGGCGTTCGTACTCGGCGCGGAGGAGGTCCGCGAGATGCCCGGTGACCGCGCCCGGCGCACCCCGCTGTCCGAACCCCCGGTCCAGCTCGGCCCGAAGTCCCGCCCCGCGCTGTACTATCCGCTGCCCGGCGACCCGTCGGACCTGTCGGGCTGGCAGGACTTCGAGCGCCTGATGCGGCATCTGAAGGGCGCCTGAGGAATCCGGGCACACCGGCCGGGCGGACCGCTGGGCCCGGTGCCCCGCCGAGCCCGGTGATCCGCCGAGCCGGGCGGTCCGCCGAGCCGGGCGGTCCGCCGAACCTCGCACGAAGGGCCTTCGGTACGGGTTTGTCCCGTTCTGGGGGCCCTTCGACATACCTATTTGAGCCAAATATGAAGGCTCCGGCCCGACCGGTGGATGCCTGCCCCGGGAAGACAGGAAGCGCTCAAAGCCGTTCACCGGATTCCGGCGATCAAACAATTTCGGTCACAAACGACTTCCCTCCACCGTCCACACCGGGTTGACTGGGAGTCACGCATGGTGATGCCGCCGTCCTGCGCCGAGGGCGATTGCCACCACGGGCCCCGCGGGTCCGGCCCCGATGCCCCGGAATCCGGCGAAGGAGAGTGAGCAGGGATGACTGCCGCGTCTCGCACGGTACGTCTTCGGCCGCGGTCGCCGGGGGCGGGCGGCCCGGCCCCGCATCACTTATCCGGCACAGGCTCCGAATTCGGCCGGATATCAGCCCGCACCCTTCATCCGTACCGTTTTCACGAGGGGCACCAATGAGCCAGATCGCGCTGCCGACGTTTCATATGCCGTTCCGGAGCACCGGATGCAACCCGGGTATCGAGGAGACCAGGGAGGCCGTGTGGGAATGGGCCGAATCGAACGGTCTCGTGCTCTCCCCCACGGCCCGGAAGAAGATGATCCGGACCAGGCCCGAGCTCTGGATCTCCCTCATCTTCCCCAAGGTCTCGCAGCAGCACCTCGACCTCTTCTGCCAGTGGCTCTTCTGGGCCTTCCTCGTCGACGACGAGTTCGACGACGGGCCCGCCGGACGTGATCCGCGCATGTGCGAGGCGGCGATCGACCGGCTGGTCTCCGTGCTGGACGGCGGACCGCCGCGCGGGGCCATGGAACGCTCCCTCGTCGGGCTCAGGACCAGGACGTACCGGGACCGTTCGGCGCGCTGGATCCGCCAGTTCCGGCGGGACACGGTCGCCTGGCTGTGGACCTACTACGCCGAGGCCGTGCAGCGGGCCGCCGGACAGGTGCCGAGCCGGGACGAGTTCGTGAAGCACCGCCGGGACTCGGTGGCCATGCAGCCCTTCCTCGACCTGCACGAGATCGCCGCCGGGATCGACCTCCCGGAATCGGCCCGGAGCCTTCCGGCGTACATCGCCCTGCGCAACGCCGTGACCGACCATTCGGGACTGTGCAACGACATCTGCTCCTTCGAGAAGGAGGCGGTGCTCGGCTACGAACACAACGCGGTGGCCCTCATCCGGCGCGAGCGGGGACTGACCCTCCAGGAGGCCGTCGACGAGGCGGGGACGCAGCTCGCGGCCATAGCGGAACGGGTACGGCGCGCCGAGCGGGAGCTGACCGAGCAGATCGCGGCGGCCGGCATCGAGGGCCCCACCCGGATCGCGCTGGAGCGGTGCGTGCGGGACTACCGGGGCCTGGTCCGGGGCGACTTCGACTACCACGCCCGTGCGGAGCGCTACACCCGTCCCGATCTGACGGAGGTCGACGACCGGGACTCCCTGTCGGGCTTCTTCGCCGCCTGACGACCGCCCGACGACCGCCCGACCAACTGCCCGGGGCCTGCCCGGCCCGGGGGGGGGGGGGGGGGGGGGGGGGGGGGCGCGCGCGGGCCGCCCGCCCCCCCCCCCCCCCCCGCGCGGGGGCCGGCCCGCGCGC
>NZ_JBIAQQ010000059.1:0-10915 GCF_042889165.1 Streptomyces sp. NPDC002669
GTCCCTGCAGACCCATCCGTGGCTCGCCGATCACGCGGTGGCCGGGACGGTCCTGCTGCCCGGCACCGCCTTCATCGACCTCGCCCTCCACGCGGCCGGCACCGTCGGGGCGGCCCGTGTCGACGGCCTCGTCCTGCACGCACCGCTGGCGCTTCCCGAGAAGGGCGCCGTGCACCTCCAGGTCACCGTCGAGGCCCCCGACGCCACAGGTCACCGCAGGATCGCCGTCCACGCCCGCCCCGAGCGGGCCGACACGTCCGACGCGTCCGGCGACACGGGCGGCGGAGCCGAATGGTCCCTGCACGCGACCGGCACCCTCGGCCCCGACGCCCCCGCTTTTGAAACCACCTCCGAAACCACCCCCGAAGAGCTCACCGTCTGGCCCCCGGCCGGGGCGGAACCCGTCGACCTCACCGACGCGTACGACCGGCTCGCCGCCCACGGCTACCAGTACGGTGCCGCCTTCCAGGGCATGACGGCCCTGTGGCGGGACGGCGAACGGCTCTACGCGGAAGTCGAGTTGGCCCAGGACACGGACACCTCGGGACACGTGCTGCACCCGGCTCTCCTCGATGCCGCCCTGCACCCCCTCGTCGTCTCGGCGCTCGACCCCGCTTCGGCGGAAGGGCCCCGGTTGCGCATCCCGTACTCGTGGGACGGCGTGTCCGTACCGGCCGCCGCGCCCTCACGGCTGCGGGTCGCGCTGACCCCCGGCGGCGAGGACACGGTGCGGCTCGCCCTCGCCGACTCCGACGGCGTCCCCCTGGCCGCGGTCGAAACCCTCACCGTCCGCGAGATCGACCCGGCCAGGATCGCGGCACTGCGCACGGACCGACTCCCCCTGCACGAGATCCGGTGGAACACGACCGAACTCCCCGCCGCCGACGGCACGTTCGCGGAGAACGCCGTCTGGGTCGGCGCGGACCGCTCGGGACGGCTCACCGCACTGGGCATCACCGAAGAGCCCTACCCGGACATCGCCGCCCTCGGCGAGGCCGTGGCCGCGGGCCGCCCCGTGCCCCGTACCGTCCTGGTGAGCCCGGCGGACGACCCCGACGAGGCGCAGCCCGCCGCCACGTACGACCCCACTGCCGCGACGTACCGGACGCTGGAACTCGTACAGTCCCTGCTCGCCGAGGACCGGTTGGCGGAGAGCACCCTCGTCGTCCTCACCGGCGGCGGGGAACTCGCACCCGGCGAGAAGCCCGACGACGGGGGCGACTTCCTGCGGGTGGCGCCGCTCCGGGGCCTGCTGCGCGTGGTGTGCTCCGAGAACCCCGGCCGGGTGGTCGCCGTCGACACGGACGACGACGCGGCATCGGTCCGGGCACTGCCCGCCGCGCTCCTTGCCGGTGAGCCGGAACTGCTGCTGCGCCGCGGCACCGCCCACATCCCGCGGCTGGCCGTCGTCCGCGCGGACGACGAACCCCGGCCGGCCGGGATCTCGCCCGACGGCACGGTCCTCGTCACCGGGGGCACCGGGGCACTGGGCGGCCTCGTCGCCCGGCACCTGGTCGCCGAGTACGGCGTACGCCATCTGCTGCTGACCGGACGCCGCGGCCCCGATGCCCCGGGCGCGGCCGAACTCGCCGCCGAACTCGCCGAGTTCGGAGCGGACGTCACCCTCGCCGCCTGCGACACCGCCGACCGGGAGGCCCTCGCCCGACTCATCGACACCGTTCCCGCCGACCGCCCGCTCACCGCCGTCATCCACGCCGCGGGCGTCCTCGACGACGGTGTCGTGCAGTCCCTGGACCGGAGCCGCTTCGACACGGTGTGGCGGCCCAAGGCCGACGGCGCCCGGTACCTGCACGAGCTCACCGGGCACCTGGACCTGGACGCGTTCGTCCTGTTCTCCTCCCTTGCCGGCCAGGCGGGCAACGCGGGACAGGCCAACTACGCGGCGGCCAACACCTTCCTCGACGCCCTCGCCCACCACCGTCACGCACAGGGCCTCCCGGCCACCTCCATCGCCTGGGGCCTCTGGGGCGAGACCGGAGAAACAGGCGGTACCGGCAACACGGGCGGTACCGGCCTGGCCACCCGTCTGGACGAGACGGCCCTGGCCCGTGCCGGTCACGGCGGGCTGCTGCCCCTGGCGGCCGTCGACGGCCTCGCGCTCCTCGACGCCGCCCTCGCGACGGGCAGGCCCCTGCTGGTCGCGGCACGGTTCGACGCCACGGCGCTGCGCGCCCGCGCCGAGGAGGGCGTCCTCGCGTCCCGGCTGCGCGGCCTGGTGCGCACGACCGCGCGGCGCGCCGCCCCGAACCGGGACGCGCCGGCCGACCGGCTGAAGGGACTCGACCGGCCCCAGCAGGAGAACCTCGTACGGGACCTGGTCCGTACCACGGTCGCCGCCGTGCTCGGCCACCCTGACACCTCCCGCGTCGAGGACGACCTCGCGTTCAAGTCGGCGGGCTTCGACTCCCTCACCGCCGGCGAACTGCGCAACCGGCTCTGCGCGGCCACCGGCCTCGCCCTGCCGGTGACGCTCGCCTTCGACCACCCCACCCCGGCCGCGCTCGTCGCGTACCTGCTCCGCAGGCTCGAACCGGCCGCGGCGCAGCCGCCCGTGCTCGCCGAACTGGACCGGCTGGAAAGCGCGTTGGCGGCCCTGGCCGACGACGAGGAACTGCGCCGCACCGTCGCGGGACGGATGGAGAGCCTGCTCGCCGCGTGCGCGGCGTCGGTGACGGCCCGGGGGACGACAGGGGACGCCGGGGACGACCCCTCGCACCTCGACACCTCCGGCATCGAATCCGCCTCCGCCACCGACCTCTTCGACCTGATCGACAAGGAGTTCGGCGGCCTCTCCCACTGACCCTGCCCGTCCCACCCACCCCGCCTGTTCCGCCGCCTCTGCCCGTCCCACCGATCCAGCCCGTCCCGCAGGACCGGACACCTCGACAGAACGGAAAACCATGAACACGTTCACCACCTGGAAAGAGCTCAGCAAGGGCGACGACGACGAGGTCGTCCTGGCCGTCGACTTCGACGCCACCGGCCGTCACGAGGCCCGCTTCAGCGACTTCGTGCCGCTCATGGACCCCGGCCACACCGTGCTGGAGACGCTGCCGCAGGCCGTCGCCTCCAGCCCCGACACGCCCGCCGGGGCCTACATAAAGCAGTGGGCCGACGAGATCGCGGCGAGCGGCAAGCGGGTCAGGGCGATCCTCGCCTTCTGCGCCGGGGCGACGTACGCCGCCGCCCTGGCCGAGGAGATCGAGAAGACGCAGGGCACCTTCCCGCAGACCATCCTCTTCGACCCGGAGCGGGCCGCCTCCGCCCCCATGTACTGGCAGTTCCACAAGGCGGTCGGCCAGATGGAGGCGGTCCTCGGCGCAGCCGAGGTGGGACGCGTCCAGGACGCCGCACAGCGTGCCACCGAGGAGTGCGAGAGCCTCACCGACCTGGCCCGCAGGCTGCTGCTCCTCTACCACTCCCTGGCCACCACGGCCTGCGAGAAGCTCGGCCTGGACGAGCGCCGCCGCGCCGAGATGACCGAGACCGCGGGCGGCTTCCTCTCCTACCTGTCGACCGCCGAGCAGATCGACCCCACGGCGGTCTGGAAGAAGTGCACGGCCATCACCTCCAACACCCCGACCAGCGGCCTCAACGGCTTCCGGGCCCTCAACCCCGGCCACGACGCCGACCTGGTGGCCGAGGAGATCCACTTCGACGTGCCGCACGTGGAGATCCTCTCGACGCCCGACATCGCCCGGACCGTCTCGGGCCTCCTCGCCGGCTGAGCGGGCCCGCCGGATCGCGTACGAGACGGACACGAGCCCACCCCTCCCCAGGCCACAGAAGGAAACCGGAATGACCATCACCACGACGCACACTCAAGCGAACGGTCCGGCCCCCGCGGTCCTGACCGCGGCCTCCCGCAAGGAACAGGCGCTGTGGCTGCTGGAGAAACTCGTCCCGTCCGGCGCCGTCAACAACCTGTCCGTCGTGTTCTCCACCGACGAGCCGCTGGGGGAGTGGGAACTCCAGAAGACCCTCGACGCCCTGCTCGCCCGGCACGAAACACTGCGCACGGTGTTCCACGGGACCGACGGCGCACTCGTCAAGCAGACCGTCCCCGCCGACCGGTTCACCGTCCCCGTGGACACCCGGCCGATGAGCAAGGACGACGCACGGGACGCCGTGGCCGAACTCGTCGCCACGCCCTTCGCCTTCGACGGCCGGCCCCTGGTGCGGGCCGGCCACTTCCAGGGCCCCGACGGCGACGTGTTCTGCCTGGTGATCCACCACATCGTCTTCGACACCGTGTCGGCCGGGATCCTCCTCACGGAACTGACCGCCATCTACGAGGCGGTCGCCGCGGGCATCGACGTACCCGAGGAACTGCGCGAACCGCGGCCCGCGCTCAACTCCTCGCCCTACTCGCAGGAGAGCCTCGCCTACTGGCGCGACCACCTGCGGGACTTCGACCCCTCCGCGCTCGGCCTGGACTGCGGCACGGACGACCTGCCCGATCCGACGCTCGTCGGCGACTCCGTCCTGCACACCCTGTCCGACGACGCCCGGGACGCGGTCCGCCGCCTCCAGCAGGAACTGCGCGCCCCCGAGGCGGTCGTCCTGCTCGCCGCCTACTACCTGCTGCTCGCCCGGCACGGCGCAGGCCCCGACCTCGTCGTCGGCTCACCCGCCAACATCCGTCCCGCCGACGCCCCCGACGCCATCGGGTACCACGTCAACACCCTGCCGCTGCGGGCCCGGGTGAACCTCGACACCGGCTTCCGGGACCTGGCGGCCCGGGCGCGCGAGGCGTTCTTCGGGGCGATCACCCACGCCGACGTACCCGTGGACGTTCTCCTCCCCGAGATCCGCCACACCGGCAGCACCTGGCGCAACACCCTCTTCCGGCACCTGTTCAACTACGTGCCGAACGCGGGCCCGCCGACCTTCGACATCGACGGCACCACCGCCACCCGGCTCCTCGTCGAGAACGGCTACAGCAAGTTCGACCTGGAGTTCTTCTTCCTCGCCTCGCCCGAGGAGATCACGATCCGCGGCGTCTACTACACCGCCGTCCTCAGCCGATCCGACACCGAGTTCCTGCTGGAACGGTACGACGCCCTCCTCGTCGACCTCGGCCGGAACCCGGACCGGCCGATGGGCGAGCTGTCCGCCCTCGGCCCCCGCGACCGCGCGATCATCGACGCGGCCAACGACACCGCCGTGGAGGTCACGCCCCCCACCCTCGTCGAGGCGATCGCCGGCACCGTCGCGCGGGCCCCGCACACCGTCGCCTTCGAGGACGGCGAACGCACGGTCACCTACGCCCAGTTGTGGCGCACCGCGCTCGCCAACCGCGACCGGCTGCGCGAGGCGGGCACCCGCCCCGGCGACGTCGTGGCCCTGGGCGGCCGGCGCAGCCCCGAGCTGGCCGCCGCCGTACTGGGCACCTGGCTGACCGGCGCCGCCTACCTGCCCCTCGACCCCGACCACCCCGCCCAGCGCACCGCGTACCTCCTGGAGGACTCGGGCGCCGGGACCGTCCTCGCCGCCCCGGACTTCGACCACACCCCCCAGGACGGAGTCCGGGTACGCCCCATGGCGGCCGTCGCCGACCCCGGGGACGGCGACGCAGGCACCGACTTCACGGACACCGACTTCACGGACACCGGCCTCACGGGTGACGAACTCGCCGCGACCGCCGAGCCCGGCGACACGGCCTACCTGATCTACACCTCGGGCTCGACGGGCAAGCCCAAGGGCACGATCATCACCCACCGCGGCCTGGCCAATGCCATCACCCACTTCCGGCACGAGATCGGCGCCACCACCGACGACGTCATGCTGTGGCTGACCACCTTCACCTTCGACATCTCCGGCCTGGAACTGTTCGTGCCGCTCATCTCCGGCGGCCGCATCGCGGTGGCACCGGACGCCGCACGCAGGGACGGGCAGGTCCTCCTCGACGTGCTCGAACGCCACCGCGTCGGCATCATCCAGGCCACCCCCACCACCTGGAACCTCATCGTCGACAAGGCGGGCCACCGGCTCGACGGACTGTGCGGCCTCACCGGCGGCGAACCCATGCCACCGGCCCTCGCCCGGCAGATCACCGCGGCCGGCTGCCGCCTGATCAACATGTACGGCCCCACCGAGACGTCGATCTACTCCACCTGCGGAACCATCCCGCCCGGAGCCACCACCGTCGACATCGGCACCCCCATGGACAACACCCAGCTCTTCGTCACCGACGCCGAAGGCCGGGAACGGCCCGTGGGCGTGCGCGGCGAACTGTGCATCGCGGGCAGCGGCGTCGCCCTCGGCTACCACAACAGGCCCGAGCTGACCATGGACCGCTTCGGCAGCCACCTGAAGCTGGGCCCCTTCTACCGCACCGGCGACCTCGCCTGCTGGCGGCCGGACGGCACCGTCGAACTCCAGGGCCGCATCGACCGGCAGGTGAAGCTGCGCGGCAACCGGATCGAACTGGGCGAGGTCGAGGCCGTACTGCTCGAACACCCGCAGGTGCAGGGCGTCGCCGTCGTCGTCGACGACGAGGCGGGCGGCGGACCGCTCCTGGTCGCCTTCGTGCAGTGCGGCACGGACACACCGGCCGACGGCCTCGCGGACCGGCTCTGGGCACACGCCCGGGCGACCCTCCCCGGCTCGTCCGTACCGCAGGAGTTCATCGCCGTCGACTCCTTCCCCGCCACCGTCAGCCACAAGACCGACTACCTGGAACTCAAGCGCATGGCACAGCAGCACCGCGCCGCACGCTCCGCCGCCACCGGCACCACCGCCCACGAGGGCGACGCCCTCGTCGCCGGCCTGGTCGCCCTGTGGCAGGAACTGCTCGACCGGAGCGACGTCGACGGCGACACCAACTTCTTCGCTCACGGAGGCCACTCGCTCCTCGGGGCCCAGCTCGTCCAACGCGTCGAGGAAACCGTCGGCACCCCCCTGGCCATGGCCGATCTGTACGCCGACCCGACACCCGCCCGGCTCGCCGCCCGCATCCGCCGGGCGCGAGGAGAGGAACGGACCCCGTGACGAGCGAAAACACCGGAGAAGAGGCCAGGCTTCTCGACTACCTCAAGCGGATGACCATCGATCTGCGCGAGGCACGCCGACGCGTCCAGGAACTGGAGGACGCGTCGCACGAACCGATCGCCATCGTCGGCATGGGCTGCTCCTACCCCGGAGGGGTCCGCTCGCCCGAGGACCTCTGGGACCTCGTCGAGGCCGGCACCGACGCCATCGGGGACTTCCCCACCGACCGGGGCTGGGACCTCGACGCCCTGTACGACCCCGACCCCGACACCCCCGGCACCTGCTACACCCGCAAGGGCGGATTCCTGCCCGACGCCGCCTCCTTCGACGCCGGACTGTTCGGCATCACCCCCAAAGAGGCCCTCACCGTCGACCCCCAGCAGCGGCTCCTGCTCGAACACAGCTGGGAAGCCGTCGAACGCGCCGGCATCGACCCGCGGACCCTGCGCGGCAGCCGCACCGGCGTCTTCGTCGGCGTCATGTACAACGACTACGGCTCCCGGCTGCGCCCCGTCCCCGACGGCTTCGAGGGCTACATCGGCAGCGGCAGCGCGGCCAGTGTCGCCTCCGGCCGAATCTCTTACTGCCTCGGGCTCCAGGGCCCCGCCCTCACGGTCGACACCGCCTGCTCGTCGTCACTGGTCTCCCTGCACCTGGCCTGCCAGGCCCTGCGCCGAGGCGAGTGCACCGCCGCACTGGCCGGTGGCGTCACCGTCATGGCCACCCCCACCGTGTTCACCGAATTCGCCCGGCAGCGCGGCCTCAGCCCCGACGGGCGCTGCCGGTCGTTCTCCGGCGACGCCGACGGCACGGGCTGGGCCGAGGGCGTCGGCGTCCTCTACCTGGAACGACTCGGCGACGCGCTGCGCGCCCACCATCCCGTACTCGCCGTCATCCGCGGCAGCGCCGTCAACCAGGACGGCGCCAGCAACGGCCTGACCGCCCCCAACGGGCCGTCCCAGGAACGGGTCATCCGCGACGCACTGGCCGACGCCCGCCTCACCGCCCCGGACATCGACGCCGTGGAGGCCCACGGCACCGGCACCACCCTCGGCGACCCCATCGAGGGCCAGGCCATCCAGGCGGTGTACGGAACCGGCCGCGCCCCCGGAAAGCCGCTGCTGCTGGGCTCGCTGAAGTCCAACATCGGGCACAGCCAGGCTGCCGCCGGTGTCGGCGGCGTCATCAAGACGGTGATGGCGCTGCGCAACGGCGTCCTGCCCCGGACCCTGCACGTCGAGAACCCGACCCCGCACATCGACTGGACCGACGGCACCGTACGACTGCTGCGGGAACCCGCCGACTGGCCGCGCACGGGGCGCCCCCGCCGCGCGGGCGTCTCCTCCTTCGGCATCAGCGGCACCAACGCCCACGTCATCGTCGAAGAGGCCCCGGCCGAGGCTCTGGCCGAAACCCTGGAGGAGAACCCCGCCCCGCTTCCCGATGCTCCGCTTCCCGGTGTCGTGGGCGGTGCGCCCGTCGTCGCGTGGCCCGTCCACGCCCGTACGCCCAAGGCACTGCGCGAACAGGGAAAACGGCTCGGCACCCACCTGAGGCGCCACCACGGATCGGCCCCCGTCGATGTCGCCCACGCCCTGGCCACCGGCCGCACCCCCTTCGAGCACCGGGCCGTTCTCATCGGTGCGGGCCGGGACGAACTGCTCGAAACCCTGGACAGGCTGGCCCGCGGTTCCGGCGCACCCCGCCTCGTGCGCGGCGCCCCCGACCCCCGCGCCAAGGCCCCCTGCGCGGTGCTCTTCTCCGGCCAGGGATCGCAGCGCCCCCGCATGGGCCTGGACCTCCACCGCCGTTTCCCGGTCTTCGCCGACGCACTCGACGACGCGTGCGCGGCGCTGGACCCCCACCTCGAAACGCCCCTGCGCGACGTGCTGTTCGCCGATGCCCAGGACACCACCGGGGCACCGGGACTGAGCCCGCTCGACCGCACCGCCTGCACCCAGGCCGGAATCTTCGCCGTCGGGGTCGCCCAGTACCGGCTCCTCGAACGCTTCGGCATCACACCGGAGTTCGTCGCCGGCCACTCCATCGGCGAACTCGTCGCCGCCCACGTCGCCGGCGTCTGGACGCTGGAGGACGCGGCACGCCTCGTGGCGGCCAGGGGACGGCTGATGCAGGCACTCCCCGAAGGCGGGGCGATGCTGGCGGTGCAGGCTTCCGCGACCGAGGTCGAACCCCAACTGGCGGGACGCGAAAACGAGATCGCCCTCGCCGCGGAGAACGGACCCACCTCGGTGGTGATCTCCGGCGACCCCGAGGCCGTCCGCGAGATCGGCGAGTTCTGGCACGAGCGCGGCCGGCGCACGAAGCGGCTGAAGGTCAGCCACGCCTTCCACTCGCCGCACATGGACGGCATGCTCGACACCTTCCACACGGTCGCCAAGGAACTGACCTACCACCGGCCGCACCTGCGGATCATGTCCCACCTCACCGGGGAGACGGCCACCGACGACCTGCTCACCCCCGAGTACTGGGTACGCCACGTGCGCGAGCCGGTCCGCTTCGCCGCGGGCGTCCGCCGACTCGCCGAGCACGGCGTCGGCACCTTCATCGAGGTCGGACCCGACAGCGTCCTGACCCCGATGGTCACCGAATGCCTCGCCGGGGCGAAGGGTGAGGTGATTCCCCTGTCCCGGCGCGACCAGGACGAACCCACCGCGTTCCTGACCGCCATGGCCGGAATCCATGTGCGTGGCGGCACCGTCGACTGGTCCGCACAGTACGACGGCATGGCGGTGCGTCCGGCCGACCTGCCGACTTACCCCTTCCAGCGCCGCCGCTACTGGCTCGACGAGGTGGCCCCGGCCGCAGCGCGACCTACCCGCGCGCCGGCCGCCGCGACGGACCCGCGCGACGAGGACGAGAACGAGGGACTCGCGGAAACCCCGGCCGTGCGCCTGGCCGCGGCAGCCCCCGAGGACCGGCAACCGCTGATCCTCACCGCCGTGCTGGAGGCCGCCGCGGAAGTCATGGGACTCGACGCGGCGGACGGCATCGACCCCCGGGTCTCGCTACTCGAACTGGGATTCACCTCCCTCATGGCGGTCGACCTGCGCAACAAGGTGATGGCGGCGACCGGAGTCGACCTGCCCGCCACGGTCGCCTACGACCACCCGACCTTCGAAGCGATAACGAGCCATGTGCACTCGCTCATGAACACGGAATGAGGCTGCCTTTCATGTCGAACCAGTCGTACGGGGACAACGCCATCGCCGTGGTCGGTATGTCGTGCCGCCTGCCTGGAGGAGTGGACGGCCCCGAGTCGTTCTGGGACCTGCTCGTCCAGGGCACGGACGCGGTCGGAGAGGTACCGGCCGACCGTTGGGATGCGGAGGCGTTCTGGTCCGACGATCCGGCGGCGGTCGGGAAGGCGGTGGCGCGGCGTGCCGGGTTCCTGTCGCGGGTCGACGGGTTCGACGCGCGTTTCTTCGGGATCTCGCCGCGCGAGGCCGTGGCGATGGATCCGCAGCAACGGCTGGTGCTCGAACTGGCCTGGGAGGCGCTGGAGAACGCCGGGGCGGTGCCCGGCCGTCTGCGGGGCAGCCGGGCCGGTGTGTTCGTGGGGGCGATGGCCGACGACTACGCGGCGTTGTCGCGGCGTGCTGGTGTGGAGGGGATCGGGGCGTTCACCTCGACGGGTCTGGCCCGGAGCGTGATCGCCAACCGGGTGTCGTATCTGCTTGGGCTGACGGGTCCCTCGCTGGTGGTGGACTCGGGTCAGTCGTCCTCCCTGGTGGCGGTCCACCAGGCGTGCCAGGCGCTGGCCCGAGGCGAGGTGACCTGGGCACTGGCGGGTGGTGTGAACCTGATGCTGGCGCCGGAGTCGTCGGTGGCGGTGTCGAAGTTCGGTGGGCTGTCGCCGGATGGTCGGGCGTATGTGTTC
>NZ_JBIAQQ010000060.1:0-10010 GCF_042889165.1 Streptomyces sp. NPDC002669
CCGCGCCCCCCCCGCCCCCCCCCCCCCCCCCCCCCCCCCCCCCGCCCCCGCGCCCCCCCCCCCCCCGCCCCCGCCCCCCCCCCCCCCCCCCCCCCCCCCCCCCCCCCCACCGGAAGGGGTGAACCGGCGTAACTTTCCCGCTCCGACGGCGTTTTCCTGCGCCGGGAGAGCGGTTCGCCACGCGGGGTCAGGCGGCGGCCAGCTCCTTGCGGGCCGCGCGGCGCACCGCCGCGAGCGCCGGGTCGAGCGCGGGAACGGCCGCCAGGAGCTGTTTGGTGTACGGGTCCCGGGGGTTCCCGTACACCTCGTCCACCTCGCCCTCCTCGACGATCCGGCCCCGCCGCATGACCGCGACCCGGTCGCTGACCTGCCGCACGACGGCCAGGTCGTGGGCGATGAAGACCAGGGCGAGCCCCAGCTCCCGCTGCAACCGGGCCAGCAGGGCGGTCACCTGGGCCTGGGTCGTCACGTCGAGCGCGGAGACCGCCTCGTCGCAGACGATCAGCTCCGGCTCGGCGGCCAACGCCCGTGCGATGCCGACGCGTTGGCGCTGCCCGCCGCTGAACTCGTGCGGGTAGCGGTGGTAGCTCTCCGGGTCGAGGCCGACCCGGGTCAGCAGGTCCCGCACCCGGGCCCCGATCACGGACTCGTCGCGTTCCCCGGCGGCCCGCAGCGGGTCGGCGACCGACTCGCCGATCGAGCGGCGCGGGTTGAGGGAGGAGACGGGGTCCTGGAAGACCATCTGCACCCGGGCCCGGCGGGTGAGCCGGCCCGAGGTGGGCTCCCGCAGCCCGACGAGCATCCGCCCGAGGGTGGTCTTGCCGCTGCCGCTCTCGCCGACCACACCGAGGGTCTCGCCGCGGCGGACGGTGAGGGAGACGCCGTCGACGGCCGCGAAGGCGGACTTCCCCCTGCCGAACACCTGTCTTACGTCGACGGCTTCGACGAGCACGTCGGCCGCCCCGGCCGCCTCCCCCGAGCCGCCCGCGGTGCCCGAGTCGCCCGCGGTGCCCGAAGCCACCGCGGCATCCGGAACCTCCGCGGCCCCCGGGACGGCCCGCGGCTGCGTCACCCGCGGCACCGCCGCCAGCAACGCCTGCGTGTACGGCTCGCGCGGCGTCACGAGGACCTCGCCCACCGGCCCCCGTTCCACCGCCCGCCCCGACTGCATCACCAGCACCTCGTCGACCGACTCCGCCGCCACGCCCACGTCGTGCGTGACCAGCAGCAGCCCCATGCCCGTCTCCCGCCGCAGGCCGTGCAGCAGGTCCAGGATCTGAGCCTGGACGGTGACGTCCAGGGCGGTCGTCGGCTCGTCGGCGATCAGCAGCTGGGGTTCGCAGGCCAGGGCCATCGCGATCAGCGCCCGCTGCCGCATCCCGCCGGAGAACTCGTGCGGCCTCGACCGGGAGCGCCGCGCCGCGTCGGGAATCCCGACCCGGTCCAGCACCTCCACGGCCCGCGCCCGCGCCGCCCGGCGGGAGGCCCGGTTGTGCACCCGGTACACCTCGGCGATCTGGTCGCCCACCGCGTAGTACGGGTCGAGCGAGGACAGCGGGTCCTGGAAGACCATCGCGGCCTTCGCGCCCCGCAGCGCCCGCAGTTCCGCGTCGTCCGCCGCGTTCACGTCCACGCCCGCGACCCGGACCGAGCCGCCGACCTCGGCGCCGGTACCCCGGTGCAGGCCGAGCAGGGCGTACGCCGAGGCGCTCTTGCCGGAGCCGGACTCGCCGACGACGCCGAGCGCGCCCCCGGCCTCCAGCGAGAACGACAGGTCCTCCACCGCGCGCACGTCGCCGAACGAGATCGAGAGACCGGAGACTTCGACCAGGCTCATGCCAGTACCACCCGTCGGTCGGCCATCGCCTGCAGGATGTCGGCGACGGTATTGGCGAGGACCACGAAGAACCCGGTGACGAGCACCAGGCCGACGACCACCGGAAGGTCCACGTGCTTCACGGCGTCGACGAGTTCCCGGCCGACGCCCGGAATCCCGAACAGCGACTCGGTGAGGACGGCGCCGCCGAACATCGAGCCGATGTCCAGCGCGCCGAGCGCGATCACCGGCGCCAGCGCGCCGCGCAGGGCGTGCCGTCCGACGATCGCCCGCTCGCCGACCCCGTACGCGCGGAAGGTGCGCACGTGGTCCTCGGCCAGGGTCTCCAGCATCGAGGCCCGGGTCATCCGGGCGTACGGGGCGGCGGACACCAGAGCCAGCGAGATCCACGGCAGCAGCAGGTTCCAGGCCCACTGCTCCGGGTCCTCGGTGAACGGCACGTAGTCGGGGAACGGCAGGATCCGGAGCGCCGTGACCGTGATGATGATCAGCAGCAGCCCGATGACGAAGACCGGGGTGGCCATGCCGGCCAGGGTGATCCAGGTGAGGATGCGCTCGGTCGGACGGCCGCGCCGCCACACCGAGAGCAGCCCGGTCCCGACGCCGAGCAGCATCCACAGCACGAAGGCGCCGACGGCGAGCGAGGCGGTGGCCGGGAGCTTGGCCAGGATCAGCTCGGTGACCTGCTGGTCGCTCTGGTACGAGAGTCCCAGGCAGGGGGCCTGGCAGTGCAGCACGCCGGTCCCGGTCGAGTAGTCGCGGCCGGTGAAGAGCCCCTGGAGGAAGTGCGCGTACTGCACGTACAGCGGGTCGCCCAGGTTCAGCTGTTCGCTGACCTGTGCCACCTGCGCGGGCGAGCAGCGCGGACCGCAGGCGATCTGCGCGACGTTGCCGGGCGCGACGTAGAAGGCCGCGTAGACGACGACGCTGAGGGCGAGCAGCACGAAGAGCGCGCCGCCCAGGCGTCTGAGCAGGAACCACTTCATGCGGCGGCCTCCTTCTCGCGTCCGGTGCCGGTGCCGTCGCCGGTCCCGGTTCCGTTGCCGGTCCGCTTCCGGTCCGTGCCGGCCCGCTTCCGGCCGGTGCCGATCCGCAGCCGGGACTCGGCGCGCGGGTCGAGCGCGGTGCGCACGCCCTCGCCGAGGACGGTCAGCGCCAGCACGGTGACGAAGAGCAGCAGGGCGGGGATCAGCAGATAGGTGGGGGCCGCCTGGTACCAGGTGTCGGCGTCGCTGAGCATCTGTCCCCAGGACGGGGTGGGCGGCTTGATGCCGACGCCGAGGAAGGACAGGGCCGCCTCGACGACGATGTTGCCCGGGAAGAGCAGCACGGCGTACGTGATGACGGGGGCGGCCAGGGCGGGCAGCAGTTCGCGACGGGCGATCTGCCAGGAGCCCCAGCCGCTGAGCCGGGCGGCGGCCACGTGGTCGAGCGATTTCAGCGCGAGCGTCTGGGCGCGCACGATCTTGGAGATGCCGGACCAGCCGACCAGGCCGATGATGACCGCGATCAGGACCGGGCGCGGGAAGCTCGCCGGTACGACGGCCAGCGCGCCGAGCGCGATCACCATGACGGGCAGCGCGACCACGACGTCGGTGACCCGGCTCAGCGCCTGGTCGACGAAGCGGTTGCCGAGCCCGGCCGCGAGACCGACGGCGACCCCGATGAGCACCTGGAGCAGGGTGGCGGCCAGTGCGACGCCGAGCGAGACCCGGGCGCCGTACACGACGCGGGCGAACAGGTCGCGTCCGGTGAGCGGTTCGACGCCGAGCCAGTGCTCGGCGCTCATGCCGCCGAAGGAGCCGATCGGCACCCCGCCGGTGGCGGAGTCGACGAGGTCGGGGTGGTACGTGGTGGGGTCCTGGCCCTCGATGCCCGTGAGCAGCGGGGCGGCGAGCGCGGCCAGGACCAGCAGGGCGACGACCGCGGCGGCCACCAGGGCCGAGCGCCGGGCGCGCAGCCGCCGCCAGAACGGATGGGCCCCGGAGGCGGGGGCCGCGAGGGCCCCCGCCTCCCCGGCCGGAAGTGCGTCGGCCATGGTTACTTGACCGCGACCTGCGAGACGTCGAGCACGCCGGTCCAGTCGCTGATCACGACGTTCTTGACGGCCTCGCCGTACAGCCGCTTGTAGACCGGGTGGAACAGCGGCACGGTCAGGGCCTGCTCGCCGACCTTCTTGTCGAGCGCGCCCCAGCGCTTCGCGGCGGCGTCCAGGTCGGTCAGCTTGTTGATCTCGTCGATCTCCTTGTTGACCGAGGGGTCGTTCAGCTGGCCGGAGTTGAAGTTGTAGCCGGACTTGACGATCTGGCGCCCGTCGAAGATCGGCGCGAAGAACGGGCCGCCGGACGGCCAGTCGGCGCCCCAGCCGCCGAGGAAGAAGCCGGGCTCGCTCTTCACGTTGTAGACGGTGTCGGAGTAGTCGTTGCTCTCCAGGCCCTGGAGCTTGACGGTGATGCCGGCCTTCTTCAGCGCCTCCTGGATCGCGGTGGCGATCTCCGGGCTCGTCGCGAAGTCCTTGTCGTTGGAGTGCGTGAGGGTGACGGTCAGCCCGTCGGGGTGGCCGGCCTCCTTCAGCAGTTCCCTGGCCTTGGCCGGGTTGCCCGACTTGCCCGCCGGGAAGTGGTCGTAGGGCGTGTGGCCGAAGGCCGCCTGGTTCGGCAGGAAGGTGGTGGCGGGCTCGGCGAGCGAGGAGCCGCCGGCCGCGTTGACCACGGAGGAGCGGTCGATGGCGTACGAGATCGCCTGCCGCACCTTCGGGTCGTCGAACGGCTTCACCTTCGGGTTGAAGGCGATGTAGTTGGTGTAGCCGAAGTGGCCGGTGCCGACCCGGGCGGCGAGCTTCTTGTCGCCGGTGACCTTGGCGAGTTCGGCCGGGCCCAGGTTGGTGTCGGTGGTGACGGCGGCGGCGTCGGCGCCCTGGGACGCGGACAGCCGCTGGTTGATGACGGCGGAGTCGAGGCCGGAGCGCACCTCGATCCGGTCGGGGTACGCCTTGCGCTCCTCGTCGGTCGCCTCCGACCAGTGCGGGTTGCGCTCCAGGGTCAGGCGCTCGCCGTCGCCCTCGTTCTTCACGACCTTGTACGGGCCCGAGGAGATCGGGTGCTCCTCGTACTTGGTGCCCTTGTCCTTGGCCTCGGGCACCGGGGTCGTCTGGGTCTGCGTGGCCAGGAAGGGGAACTCGCCCTCCGGCTTGTTGAGGTGGAAGACGATGGTCTTCGCGTCGGGCGTCTCGATCGAGTCGAGGCCCTTCTTGTCCTTGTACGGACCCTGGTAGTCGGCGCCGCCGATCAGCCAGTCGCGCAGGTAGGGCGCGCCGCCGGAGAGTTCGGCGGCGAAGGAGCGCTCGATGCCGTACTTGATGTCGGCACTGGTGATCGCGGTGCCGTCCTCGTACTTCAGGCCGTCCTTGAGGGTGTACGTCCACACGGTGGCGTTCTTGCTGGGGGTGCCCAGGTCGGTCGCGAGGTCGGGGACGACCTTCGCACCGGCGGCCCCGTCCTCGCGGTTGCGGGTGGTGAGGGTGCGGAAGACGAGGGAGGGGATGTTGCCGCCGCCGGAGGTGTAGAGCCGTGCGGGGTCGAAGTCGCTCTGCGGCTTGCTGTTCAGGACGGTCAGGGTGCCGCCCTTCCGGGGCTTGCCCGCCGCGCCGGAGTTCCCGTCGCCGCCTTTGCTGTCCTCGGGCCCGCAGGCCGCGGCACCCGCTGCCACGACGATGACTGCGGTGGCCGCTGCCACGCGGCGCGATATGACGGACGGTTGACGCATCGGAAGGTGACCTCTCGGATGACTGCCTGGAGAAACGGACTGAAGGATTCCGCAGGCAGGGCGAGAGCGGCCGGAGATGGTCGTCACGTGAGGGAATCGACCGGGGGAACCGGACTGCCGCGCCTGCGGGCAAGGTGCGCCCGGCGCGGCGGTCGTGCGTGGCCGACCCGGCCCCTTCGGGGCTCGGACGGCGGGCGGACGCGCGCTCGGGCAGGCGTCAGCAACAGTGAATGTCGGCGACACTGTGCCCGGTCACGCCGATGAGCGCCAGCTCTATGGCCGGGCTGTCGGGGGTGACGGGGCGGTGTGACATGCCGAGAAATATGGATCACCGCTCGAACCGATGTCAACGCGATTCGAGACGCCCATCCCAGCATTCGGACAGCACATGAGCGTGGACGCGCCGCCCGCGCGGACCGCACCGGGGTCCGGCCACGAGGCGGGGACGACCCGCCGCGTCCGCGGGTCCGCCCCCTTCCGGGTCAACTGCCCGGGTGGACCCAGGCGTTGGGACGGCACTTGACCCCGTCGAGGTCCAGGGTCTTGGTCTGCTGCTGCATCACCGGGGCGAGGGCTCCGGGCGTGCGGCAACTCACATGGTTGTGGCCCAGCCGGTGGCCGACCTCATGGTTGATCAGCATCTGGCGGTAGGCGAAGAGTCTGTCCGGACCGAAGGTCGAGGAGCCCTGGGCCCAGCGGTAGGCGTTGATCATGACGCGCTCGGTCGCGGCGGAGTCGCACGAGACGTTGTCCTGCGTGGTGTCCAGGCCGGACTTGGCGCACCAGACGCCGGTGGTGCCGGGGCTGGCCAGGGTGATCACGAAATCCGCCTTGCCGGAGGAGACCCGCTCGAAGGTCATCGCCCCGTCGTGCGCCCAGCTGCGGTCGTCGTTGAGGGTCTCCTGCACGGCCCTGGCGAAGAGCCCGGCGTCCAGGCCGAGGCCCTTCTCGATGTCGATCCGGTAGCGGTACTTGTGTCCGCGCCCCGGCGCCTTCGCGACGCCCGGCACCGTCTCGAACTTTCCGGACGCCTTGAGACCGGGGTCGAGCGGATAGGGGCGGGCCATCTTCTGCTCGTACGAGAGCGGCTTGACCTTCGCAGGGGTCGGGGTGGACCGGTCGTCCGAGCGGGAGGCGCCGTCGGTGCCGTCCCGTTCGACGCCCGGGGTCTGCGCGAGCGCGGACCCGCCGTCGTGGTCCTGGGCGACCTGACCGGCCACGATCACGGCCAGCACCGTGGTCACCGCGGCGGCCGCGATGCCGGTGAAGGTGCGGCCCCTGATGCCCTTGCCGTCCCTGTCGTCCGCCGGGGCATCGGCGTCGTCACCGGGCGGCCGTTCGTCCCACGCGCCGACCGAGGCGTACGGATCGGCCGGGCGGGCCGGCGGAGCGACCGGTCCGCGCGGCGCGGGCGGGGCGTCGAAGGCTTCGACGAACTCGCGCCGCGGGCCCGGTATCAGCGGCCGGGCACCGGCCGGGGACTGCTGCGGGGGCGCCGTGCGCGGCGGCGCGGGGCGGTGGCCCGGCTCGCGGTACCGGGGCTGCGGCCCGGTACCCCAGCCGCCGCCGGGTTCCCGCTGTTCGGGGTGGCCGCCGCGGACGTGGCCGGTCTGTGGGAACGGGTCGTGCCCGTCCGCGTCGGCGGGGGCGTCCGCCGCCCTCCGGCGCCGCCCGGTGCCGGGACCGGGCCCGATGCCCTCGCGTTCACCGCCCGTGTCGACGGTGGCGGCCCCGGTGCCGGACTCCGAGGGTTTGGGGCCCTTTCGGCTGTGTCGTCCCACGCCCCGGATCAGCTCCCGCCGCATTCGTCGAGCAATTCCCGGAAGGCCTGGGCGACCGCCTCCGGGTACTCCATCATCGCCACGTGCCCCGCGTCGGGCAGGGTCAGCAGCCGGGCGTCGCGGAAGGCCGCGGCCGCCTTGCGCGCCATCCGGTAGGAGACGAGCTGGTCCCGTCCGCCGTAGACGAGCTGGGTCGGTGCGAGCACCCGCTCGGCCTGGCGCCACAGTCCCTGCTGGCCGCCGAGCGTGTACGCATCGACAATGCCACGCGCCGAGCGCGCCATCGCGTCCCAGAAGTACGGCAGCTCCATCCGGCGCTCCATTTCGGCCACCGCCTCGCGGAAGCCCGCCTCGGAGACCCGCGCCGGGTCGCCGTAGCAGAGCGCCATGACGCCGCGGGTGCGCTCCTCCGCGGTCCACTCCCTGGTCATCCGGGCGAACAGGGCGGCCACGCCCGGCAGCGCGAGCAGGCCCGTCGGCACGGCGGACCGCTGCACCCGGATCTCGGGCAGCGCGGGCGAGACGAGGGTGAGGGTGCGCACCAGGTCGGGCCGGACCGCGGCGACCCGGGTGGCCACGGCGCCGCCGAGCGAATTGCCGAACAGGTGCACCGGCCCCCGCTCCTCGGCGTCGAGGAAGCGGATCACGGCACGGGCGTGCCCGGTGACCGAGTAGTTCCCGTCGTCCGGGGGCGGCGAGCAGCCGAAGCCGGGCAGGTCGACGGCCTCCCCGTGGACCACGTCCTGGAGCAGCGGCATCAGCGCCGACCAGTTCTGCGAGGAGCCGCCGAGCCCGTGCACGAAGAGCGCGGGCGGCAGGCCCTCGCGCCCCGGCGGCCGGGACCGTACGGTCAGCGTCAGCCCCGGGAGCGCGACGGAGCGCATCTCCTCCCCCTCCGCGACCTTCACGGCGCTCACCACGGGCGGCACCGCGGCGACGACGGCACGGACTCCCGGCAGCTCGGTCGAAGACATGCGGCAATGTTACGAGACGATCACACCCCGATTCATGTGTTCGCCGTCACAGACCACGTAGCGGCCCGGGGGTCCAGCTTCTACGCTCGAAGCGAGGAAGGGAGTCCCCATGACGGTCGACCCCAGCGACCCGGAGACCTTCGAGGACGTCCAGCCGGACGAACCGGACCAGGAGACGCCCCGGGCGGACGCCGCCGAGCAGCGCACCGATCTCCAGCAGCAGCACGACGAACCGCTCACGGACATCGACCGGACCAGCGCCGACGAGGCCGATGCCGCGGAACAGGCCCGTGTTGTCACACAGGATGAGGACGATTACCGCTGATGCGACCTGCTTTGTCCCGTGGATCGTCGAATCTGTGGCTACCGCAGCCGTCCGGTCCGTGAAATTCTGCGTCCGCGCCGCGCACACCCGGGTTACCCAAAAGTACGATGGCTGTACGGCGCAGCGTGCACGGAAAGGCTGTGTTCGATCACAAATTTGGGAGGCGGCGTGACAGCCATCGAGCAGACCGAGGCGGCGCGCCCGAGGGGTACTCGCCTGCCCCGCCGCGCCCGACGCAATCAGCTGCTGGGCGCCGCGCAGGAAGTGTTCGTGGCCCAGGGCTACCACTCCGCCGCGATGGACGACATCGCCGAGCGGGCCGGAGTCAGCAAGCCGGTGCTCTACCAGCACTTCCCGGGCAAGCTGGAGCTCTATCTGGCCCTGCTCGACCAGCACTGCGAGGCGCTCCTCCAGGCGGTCCGTACGGCACTGGCGTCGACGACCGACAACAAGTTGCGCGTCGCCGCGACGATGGACGCGTACTTCGCCTACGTCGAGGACGAGGGCGGCGCGTTCCGGCTGGTCTTCGAGTCCGACCTGACCAACGAGCCCGCGGTGCGCGAGCGCGTGGACCGGGTGTCGTTGCAGTGCGCGGAGGCGATCTCCGACGTCATCGCCGGTGACACCGGGCTGTCCAAGGACGAGTCCATGCTCCTCGCGGTCGGCCTGGGCGGGGTGTCCCAGGTGGTCGCCCGCTACTGGCTCTCCAGCCGGTCCGCCATTCCGCGCGACACCGCGGTGCAGCTGCTCACCTCGCTGGCCTGGCGGGGCATCGCCGGCTTCCCGCTGCACGGCATCGACCAGCACTGAGGACCCGCCGCCCGGCGGGCTCCGGCTGCGGGCACGGGCGGCGGCCGCCGCCCGTGTTCGCTGCGGGCGTTGCCCGCCGACCACTGAGGGCTCCCCGCAGCGGGCTAATGTGTGCTGCGTACGGCGCGGTGCACCGCGCAGGGACTGACCGTCGGAGGGACATAGCCGTGGAGGTCAAGATCGGGGTGCAGCACACTCCCCGGGAGATCGTTCTGGAGAGCGGGCTCACCGCCGAAGAAGTCGAGAGCACGGTCGCCGAGGCTCTCGCCGGCAAGACGCAGCTGCTCAGCCTCACGGACGAAAAGGGCCGCAAGGTCCTGGTGCCGGCCGACCGGATCGCTTACGTGGAGATCGGCGAGCCCGCCACGCGCCGGGTGGGGTTCGGCGCGCTGTAGGCACGTCGAAGCGGTGACCGAGGCGAGGGGGGGGGGGGGGGGGGGGGGGGGGGGCGGGGGGGGCGGGGGGGGGGGGGGGGGCGGGGGGGGGGGGGGGGGGGGGGGCGGGGGGGGGGGCGGCGC
>NZ_JBIAQQ010000061.1:0-7622 GCF_042889165.1 Streptomyces sp. NPDC002669
GCCCCGCCCCCGCCCCCCCCCCCCCCCGCCCCCCCCCGCCCCCGCGCGCCCCCCGCCCCCCGCCCGGCGGGGGGGGGGGGGGCCGCGCCCGGCGCCCCCCCCCCCCCCCCCCCCCCCCCCCCCCCCCCCCCCGCGGCTCGCTTCGCGGTGAAAGCGGCCCGCGGCTCCTCTCACTCCGCGGTGAACGCGGCCCGCAGCTCCTCCTTCAACGAGCGCTGGAACGCGGTCACCAGCGCCTGGAGCACCATCGGCTGCATGTGGGCCGACAGCGACTTCATCGCCGCCACGTGCTCCGGGTCCGACTCCCGCTCCCGGTACGGCCCCCACACCTCGTCCCGGAACAGCCGGGTCAGCTCCTGGGCGGCGGACCGGGAGTGCTCCAGCAGGACCGTGCGGGCGGCCAGGATCGTCTCGTGGGCGATCGGCACCCCGAGCAGTTCGACCCCGAGCCGCAGCAGCCCCGGGTCCACCCGGTAGCTGCCGTCGACCGGCTCCGCCCGCTCCAGCACCCCCATCGCGGCCAGCCGCGCGATGTCCTGACCGCTCAGCGCCCGGCCCGCGCGCCGCTCCAGCTCCGCCCGCGTCACGTCCTCCGCCGTGTCCGGCGCCCAGGACGCGACCAGCGCGCGGTGGATCGCCAGGTCGTGCGCGCTCAGGTCCGGCGGCAACTGCTCCAGGTAGCGCTCGATCGCCGCCAGCGTCATGCCCTGGTGCTGGAGCTCCTCGATGAGCGCGAGCCGGGACAGGTGCTCGGGCCCGTAGTGCCCGACCCGGCGCGGCCCGATCACCGGGGGCGGCAGCAGTCCCCGGGTGCTGTAGAAGCGCACGGTGCGTACGGTGACACCGGCACGCGCCGCAAGCTCGTCGACGGTGAGCGTCGGCTCCTCGGTCCCGGTCGCCATGTCTGCTCCTCGCGTCCCGACCCGGCGGCGGACTGCCGCGTCTGCGTCCATCAGGTGCAACAGTATTGCTGTCTCACCACTGTTGTGAAAGTGCTTCGACCGCGGCGCCGACCGGGCGCTGGGTGCGACGGATCGGGCGGCGGGTGCGGTGACGGACGGGGCGGCCACGACCATGATCCCGGTTGTCAGTGGTCACACCTACCCTGAAGTCATGCGGGAGATCACATACATGCAGGGGGACGCCACCGCTCCGCAGGGCAAGGGCGTCAAGATCATCGTGCACGTCTGCAACGACCTGGGCGGCTGGGGCAAGGGCTTCGTCCTGGCCCTCTCGCGCCGCTGGCCCGAGCCGGAGGCGGCGTACCGCCGCTGGCACCGGGAGCGCGCGGACAACGACTTCGGTCTCGGCGCGGTGCAGTTCGTCCAGGTGGAACCCTATGTGTGGGTGGCCAACATGGTGGGCCAGCGCGGGATACGCACCGGAAGCAAGGGGGTCCCGGTCCGCTACGAGGCGATCGACGCGGGGCTGGACGCGGTGGCCGACCGGGCGGTCGAGCTGGGCGCCTCGGTCCACATGCCGCGGATCGGGTGCGGCCTGGCCGGCGGGAAGTGGTCCCGGGTGGAGCCGCTGATAGCGGACCGGCTGCTGAGCCGGGACATACCGGTCACGGTGTACGACTTCGGCTGAGCGCCGGACCGGCCCCGGGGCGTGCGCGGAGCGGTCGGGGCCGGTCGCGGTGTGCGACCGGCCCCGACGGCGGGAATCACGGATGTCCGGGGGTGCGCCGGGACTCAGACCGGTTCGGGCTGCGGTTCCGGCTGCCGCACCGGTACCGGCTTCGGGTCCCACTGCCTGGTGGTCCGTACGTAGCCGTAGATCACCGAGCACATCGCCAGGACGAGGAGCGGCCCGAACAGCCACGGAGTCCCGGCCATTTCCACCGACAGATAGCGGTACGACACCAGCATCGCGGTGAAGACCGCCGCGCCGTGGGCGACCAGCTGGATTCCCGACCGGTCCCAGCCGCGCGCGTGCGAGCGCAGCGCCGCCTCGATGGTGAGGGTGAACACCACGCCGGCGACGAGGTCCGCGCCGTAGTGGTAACCGAATCCCAGCGTCGCACCGAGCGTGGCGATCAGCCAGAACGTGCCCGCGATGCGCAGCACCCGCGGGCCCCTGCGGGTGTGGATGAAGATCGCGGTGGCCCACGCCGTGTGCAGGCTGGGCATGCAGTTGCGAGGGGTGAAGTTGTTGAAGGGCATGTGCTGCGGAGTGCTGAGCGCCGGCAGCGTGTCCGGCCACACGTCGGCCGTCGCCCAGTGCCCGCCGTCGACGCCGTAGGCGAAGATCGGTCCGACCACCGGGAAGATCATGTAGATGCCCGGTCCGAGGAGCCCGATCACCAGGAAGGTGCGCACCAGGTGGTGGTTCGGGAAGCGGCGCTCGACAGCCACGTTGCGCAGCTGGTACAGCGAGGCGATGACCGCGGCCACCGCGAGCTGGACGTAGACGTAGTCGAGGACGTGGGTGCTGATCGGGGCGGTGGCCTCGACGATCCGGCCCACCACCCACGACGGGTTGCCCAGCGCGTGATCGGCGGTCGCCACGTACTGGTCGAGCACCATCGGGCGGGTCTTCGACGTGATGAGCAGCCAGGTGTCGCCGGTCTTGCGGCCGGTCACCAGCAGCAGCCCCAGCCCCACGCCCTTCAGCAGCAGGGTGCGTTCATTGCCCGTGCGGCGGGTGACGGCGATGACCGCACAGCCCAGGAGCACCCACAGTGCGCCGCTGCCGAAGGGATGGCCCTCTTCGCGGGGCACCAGGGCGTCGGACGACCACCGCACCAGGAAGATGACGAGGTCGATGCCGAGCGCGGTGCCGAGGGCGATGAACCGCTGCCGCCAGGGGAGCACCACCAGCATCAACGCCATGCTGGCGTACAGCAGGAAGCCTGATTTGGGGGCGAATATCACCTCCCGCGCCTGGTTGACGATCGGCCCCGGCAAGTCGTACTGACGCGCGGCCATCTCCAGCGCGATCAGGAATCCGAGGGCGATCACACCCGCTGCGGCCCACAACATCACCCGTGGTCGACGCAACTCGGCGAACGGAATTATGCGGTTTATTCGCGAAAACACCCGCGATGCTATAGGTATCAATTGTTTGGCCGATTTGTTAGATGTGGGCGGACTCTGTCACTTTTCACGATGAATGGCATGGTTTTCCGGCGAAGGGCGGGGGATGGGGGCGATCGTCGTGAGTTCGAACATGCTAACGGAGGGGGTGCGGGAGGGTTTCGCTGGTCACGGGCGACACGGGAGCGACCGACGGCGGCGCGGCCGGAACCCCGCGGTCACGCGGACGGAACTCCGCGGACTGCTACCGGAATCCGTGCTCGTCGGACGGAATGCCATGGCCCCGCCCGGCCCGGCCACGGCGGCCCCGCGAACACCTCGCCCCGACGGACTGCGGCATCCGCCGGATAATCTGACCGCTGTCGGTGGACAGCGGGCGGAAAAGGGGTGGGCCGGATGCTGGACGGCAGGACGGTGCGCGAGGCGCCCGACCGTCGTGGCACGGCTGGGGCGCGGGGCGTTCGAAGGGCCGTCGACGGCGAAGACGTGAACGGTGGCCCGCAGGATTCGCGCGGCGCGTTCTGGACCCGGCGGAACGGAGCCTGAGCACTGCACCCCGACCACCGGCCGCAGGACCCGATCGACGCGTCGTTGCTGACCCTGCTCGGCCTCGACCCGGAGGAGGACGCGGTCTACCGCCTGCTCGTGGACCGTCCCGACAGCGAACCGGGCGCGCTCGCGGGCCCGTTGAGCGGACCCGCGGTCGCGCGGGCCCTCGGCTCGCTCGTCGAGCGCGGACTCGCCAGCGCCGCACGGCCGGACGGCGACGGCGTCGTCCGCTACCGGGCCGCCTCTCCCGTCCTCGCGCTCGGCCCCCTCCTGGAGTCCCGGCGGGCCGCGCTGCACCGGGTCGAGTCGCTCGTCGGCGACCTCACCGAACGCCACCGCTCCGCGCAGAGCCACGCCTCGGGCGCCCCGGTGGAGGTGCTGTCCGGCCCGGCGGCGATCCGGCGCCGCCTGCTGACGATGCAGCGGCAGGCCAGGCACGAGGTGTGCACCATGGTCCCGACCAGGCACGAGCCCCCGGTGCTCACCTTCGCGGACAACTACGCGGAGGTGGACACCGAGATGACGCATCGCGGGGTGACCGTGCGCAGCGTCGTCGAGCGCGAATGGCTGGAACGGCCGGAGACCGCGGCCGTGCTGGCCTCCTGCGTCGCCCAGGGCCAGCACGTCTCCGTCACGGACCGGCTGCCCATCAAGCTCGTCATCGTGGACCGCCGGATCGCCCTGCTGCCCCTGGACCCGGAGAGCGAGACCGAACCGGTGGCGCTCGTGGTGCACCGGACCGGGCTGCTCACCGCCCTCGGTTCGCTCTTCGACCTGCACTTCGAGAAGGGGTGGCGGCTGAACGCCTCGGGCGTCGTGGAGCGGGACGAGTCCCCGGTCGCGGCGGTCGACCGGGAGATCGTCGCCCTGCTGCACGTGGGCCTGACGGACGCCGCCATCGCCCGCCAGCTGGGCATGGGCCACCGCACCGTGCAGCGGCGGCTGCACGCCCTGATGGACGAGGTGGGCGCCGCGACCCGCTTCCAGCTCGGCTGGTACGCGGCCCGCGCGGGATGGCTGGACGGGAAGAACGGCAACTCGGTTCCGCCGCAGCGGTCCTGAGGCGTATTTACGCCACGGCATGTTCGCGCCAGCGCCACCTCTTGTTGGCGGAACCCCGCGTACCGAAACATCGACCCCGTCAACCGAAAGGGACGCTCGCGTTCCACGGACAGCTGTGTGATGGGGAGGGCTCTGTGAGGAGAACGAGTATCCGGCGGATGCTGGCGACGGGTGTGGTCGCCGCCGCCACGGGATCGGCACTGCTGACCGCTCCGGCCCGGGCGGCCGACGAACCCGCGCCCGCCACCACCGCGCAGGCGGGCGCGGTCCCGGTGGCCCCCGCGATGACCCGGGGACTGGACGACTCGGCCCGCGAGGGCACCCCCGCCCAGGCCGCCCGCGCCCACCTGCGGGCCCACGAGGACACCTACAAGGTCCCCGTGTCCGACCTGAGCGCGGTGCGGACCACCAAGGACGGCAAGCAGTCCTCGGTGCGCTTCCGGCAGAAGCACGACGGCGTCCCGGTCTTCGGCGCCGAGTACGCGGTGCAGACCGAGGCGGCCGACGGCGGCCAGCGGATCACCTCCGCGACCGGCACGCTCTACACGGCCCTCACGGTCTCCACCACGCCGAAGGTGACCGAGGCCACCGCGAAGCGGCGGATGTTCGCGCTCGACCGCGGCCTGTCCGGCGTACGGGACGCGCGGACCGAGGCGCACGGCCTGTCCGTGCTGCCCGACGCCCGAGGGGGCAGGCTGGCCTGGCACTTCACGGTCACCGGCGGCAGGGCCGACGGCGGCCCGGTGCGCCAGGAGGTGTACGTCGACGCGCGGGTGGGCGGCATCGCGCTCTCGTACAACAACATCGACGCGGCCGACGCGTCGCCCGCACGGGGGACGGGCGTCCAGGTCGACGGCACCGAGGCGGAGCTGGCCGTCAACAAGGAGGCGGACGGCTCGTACACGCTGGTCGACTCCACGCGCGCCATGTACCCGGCCACCGGCGGCCAGATCCGCACGTACGACGCGCAGCGCAAGCAGTACACGGACGTCGCGGGCGGCCCGGTCACCGACGACGTCCCGCTGAGCACCTCGGCGAGCGACCGCTTCGACGGCGCCAACACCTCCTCGGGCGCGGTCGACGCCCACCTGAACGCGGCGAAGGTCTACGAGTACTACAAGGAGCAGATCGGCCGGGACGGCATCGACGGCAAGGGCGGCACGATCCACTCCGTCGTCAACGTCGCCGCCAACGGCAAGGACTACGCCAACGCCTTCTGGGACGGCACCAAGATGGTCTACGGCCACATGAACGGCGTGCCGTTGTCCGTCGGCCTGGACGTCGTCGGCCACGAGATGACGCACGGCGTCACCGAGCACTCCGCCGGGCTCGTCTACCTCAACCAGTCGGGCGCGCTCAACGAGGCGATATCCGACTACTTCGGCAACGCCATGGAGACCGCCGACAAGGGCGTCGCGATGAGCGACCCCACGTCCGGCCTCGTCGGGGAGTACCTCTGCAACGGCACCAAGCCGCTGGCGGAGTGCGCCCTGCGCGACCTGAACGACGGGCGCGACGCGCAGAAGGACTACCAGCCCATCACGCTCGACATCGACAACGGCGGGGTCCACTACAACTCCACCATCGTCGGCGGCGCGCTGTGGGACATGCGCAAGAACCTCGACAGCAAGCTCGCCGACCGGATCGTCTACCGGTCCGCGCAGAACTACCTCACCCCGCTGTCCGGCTTCACCGACATGCGCAACGCGGTCACCCTCGCCGCCAAGTCCCTGAACGTCTCGGCCGCCGACCTCGCCGCCATCGACAAGGCCTTCGACGACCACGGCATCGAGACCGGCTGGGAGAAGAAGGGCGGCACGCACGACGGGACCACCATCGGCGCCGACGTCCTGCCCGCGTACGAGGTCTACAGCGGGATCGACGAGCAGGCCGCGCAGATCAACGGCGACGTCTACGCGATCGGCCACGGCGACGCCATCGCCTGGGACCGGGGCAGCGCCGCCTTCGGCATCACCGTGGGCCGCTTCGGCAAGAAGCCGACGCACGAGCTGGCCCAGCAGGACGCCTACCTGCTCGACCCGTCCCTGGACGACGACCGCATCGTCTTCACCCGCATCACCGCCGACGGCATCGGCATCTACCGGGCCGGTTCCAAGGGCCAGGGCGCGATCAAGAAGCTGGTGGACCGCCCCGACGCCGACGAGACCGAGCCGGTGACCGGGAACGGTGCGCTCGCCTACATCAGCACCACCGCCGACGGCGAGCAGGACGTCATGCTCCGCAAGGCCGACGGCACCACTGTCAACGTCACCCCCGAGGCCGGTACCAGGGCCGCCCGCCTCGCGATGAAGAACGGCCGGATCGCCTGGGCCGGCGGCGACGGCACGTACGTCCACGTCCACGACATCGCGACGGGCACCACCCAGGTCAAGCGGATCGCAGGCTTCCTCTTCGACTACGTCTCGGACATCCAGCTCACCTCCGACCGCGTCTTCTGGCGCGAGACGGGCGGCTTCCTGATCCCGAGCTCGAAGCTCATGTCGGCCCCGCTCGACGACCTGTCGAAGGCGGCCAAGCTGCGCTACCCGTCGAGCGTGTACGGCGCCCAGTTCTCGGTCAACGACGAGTACTTCGCCTACTCCACGTACGACCTCTGGGGCGCCCTCGGCTCCTGGAGCGGTCCCGGCAAGGTGAAGGTCGCCAAGGTCGCCGACGTACTCGCCGGTCTCGACAGCTACACCCGGGTCTCCTGCTCCTCCGGCGCCCAGCTGGCCCCGTCGCTCGGTGACGGGCAGCGCATCGCCTGGCTGGACACCACCGCCGCGGCCACCGACGTGGTGACCCGCGCGACGTTCGCCGGCACCTGCGAGTAGTCCCGCACCGCACCGGCAACGAGGGGCGGGCCCCCGCCGCCCGGGGGCGCCCCCCCCCCCCGGGCGCCCCGGGGCCCCGGCCCCCGGCCCCCCCCGCCCCGGCCCAAAGGCTACTTGGGGCCACGGGGGGGGGCGAGGG
>NZ_JBIAQQ010000062.1:0-7067 GCF_042889165.1 Streptomyces sp. NPDC002669
GGTGGTAGGCGGTGCGTTGTCCGGTGATGAACTGGCCGAGCCAGTAGCCGTAGGCGTCCTCGTAGTCGGACGGGACGCGGAGGTGGCCATTGCTCGGCGTGGAAGCGGACGGCGGCCGCGAGTCCCGCACGGCGGGGCGCGGACAAGACAGCGCCAGCCAAGAACACAGGAATGTTCATCCTCGTGTCAGCCAAGCCACGAGTGTGCTAGGCAAAATCCTCATGCCATGACAGCGAAATAGTCATCCCACGACACCCACGGCTCGACAGCATCCAGCGACGAACGCGCTGTTCAGCAAGCCGCCCGCACCGTCAAAACCTGCTGACACCCAACCCGCTGACACCACCCCGACCAATCACAGAAAGTGCACATCCGTTGCCTCGGCATACGCGATTGCGTCGCTCTCCAGCTCCGACAGGTCTCTCCCGACCAGCGGGAGTCTGTCGTACGCGACCTGGGGACCGTGCACGGCGTCGACAGCGATGCAGAACAACCCCACAGCTTGGCTCACATAGGCCGTGACGGCAGGCGGTGAAGGAGCCACCCCGCGACGGTGGACTTCGACCTTCCAAGTCGGCGAGAAGATTGCGTGGTCCCGTGGACAATCGCTGACATTCGTCTGGCCTAGCATCTCAGCCGCCTCGACTACTTCGTCGACGGTCATACCGAACCGAAGCGGTCCGACGCCGACAGTCGGCGAATAGGACCACTCGTCCCGTTCGGCGACTTCGGTCTTGAACGCCATAGTCGCTCCCGTAGAGACACCTGAGACCTGCCGCCGCCCATCATGCCAATCGCCGACCAACAGACTGTCGGGTAACGGGTGCCGCCGAGCTCGCGCAGATCACTCAGCGCGAGTCCCATCTGGGCTCGGCCGCGAATACGCGACACCTGAACATGCGAGCTCACCAGTCCCGAGGCCGACGAGGCCCGTAAGTTCACGCAATCTGAAGGGTTCTCGGTGGGAACTCAAGGGTCCGTCGTCGTGCTCTGCGGAGTTGCTTCCGTGGGTTCGGGGCCAACTCGTGACCTTGCCGTTCCTGGTCCCCTGGACCGGCAAGACGCCGAGCGGCCCCCTGCTCGAACGCAGCGAAGCGGAGTTGGGAGCTTGGGGGCGGGGCAGCCTCGGGTCGTTGCTGTACCGGCGGGCGCTGGGCGAGGCCGTCGCCACGGCGCTGGCGGTACGCGACGGCGCGCCGTCGACCGGCCCCGCACCCTCGTACGCGCAGGTGCAGGCCCTCGTCGACGGGCCCGGCGTCACGTGCTGGTGAGCTTGTCGAGGTCGGGGGCGTAGACGGTCATCCAGTGCGGGTTCAGCCGGTAGTAGACGACCTCGCGGTTCCAGTCGAAGGCGTCGTCGCCGTAGAAGTCCTTCAAGTAGGCGAGGAGTTCCTGCCAGTCGGCCGTGGTCTCGGTGTCCTCGGGGTTCAGCTCCTCCACCGTGCCGTGGGTGAACACGCCGAGGTCCTCGCCGCGCATGTGCGCGACGCTGGCGGCCGGACGGGCTGCGAGATGACGGGCCTTGGCGGCGTTGCGCGCCGTGCCGAAGTGCCACCGGCCGTGCAGGAAGTGCCCGTCGGCGCCGCTGATCCGCGGTTCGCCCTTTGCGGTCACCGTGGAGAGGGCGAGCGTGCACATGCCGGTGAGGACCCCGGTGAGCTGCGCCGCCGTGATGGTGCGGCCCTCGACGATCGAGCGGAGGTGTGCGGTCGAGCCGGAGAGGGAGAAGTCGAGGAGGGACTGGAGCTTGTTGAGTTCTTCTGGGGTTTCGCGCATACGTCCATCGTCGGCCGTAAACCCGACACCCTCTGTCGTCATTGATGAAGCAGCGGTGAGGTTGCTCCGCGCGGGTTGCGCTCGGTGCTGCCACGTCGGCCAGGACCTGGTGGGCGGGGGCGGCCGGGCCAAAGGCCGCCTTGGCATGCACGATCCAGCACCAAGTCCCGGTCGCAAGACCGTGCTGGGGCCCGAGCGCGGTACGGCCGTGCGCGATCCGCTGCTGGTCGACGATCAGCGGCTGCCCGCGCCCCAGCGTGACCGCGACAGTGGTTTATGCCAGCGCCGCCGCGAACCGGTCCAGCACCGCGGTGCGGCCGGCATTACGCGGGCCATGGAGCGTCTTCCCCGCCCAGCGCACCCAGGCCGGCTGCCCGTCCGTGCCGTCCTCCAGAACGGGAAACGGCATCTGCGGCGGCACGGCGCCTGAGTGAGAAGCGGGTCGAGGACATCCGCGTGGTCAAGGGGTACCGGGGGCGCAGGGCGTGGAGATCTGGCAGGTGGCGTTCGCCGATGTGGGGCAGGGTGGCTTCCGTCCTTGGCTGTCGCGCAGACGTACGCGCTGCCTCGGTGGGGGCAAGTCCGTCTCCACGGCGATGCTCTGGACTGTCGAGCCGGGCCCGCTTCCGCAGCCCGGGCGGTCTACTTGGCGGCCCAGCGGCCCAGGTTGTTCCGGTTTCCCTCCGCCGCCCGGCGCAGGGCGTCCGGTGATCCCAGCAGACCGTACGGCAGGTACCCGGACCGGACGTCGAGTTCCCACCCGTGGACCTGGACGGCGAGGCAGGCCAGGGTGAGGGTGCCGAGGGGGAGGAGGGTCCGGGGTGCGGGATCACCTGCATCGGCCTCGACGCTCTCCCGGTGTGCGACCAGCCGGGCGACGAGGGCGTCCTCGAAGGCGTGCTGGTCGTCGTCGAGGAGTACACGGAGCAGCCATTGGTCCGAGCTCAGCGCGTCGCCGACCTCGTCGAGCCGCCGGGCGGCCTCCGCGCGCTCCCCGGCGTCCGGCTTGCGCAGCGGAACCGTCGGCCAGTCGCGGGGCAGATGCCCGGCCGCCTCGGTGAGGTAGGGGCACAGGGCGTCCATGGCGGCGAGGTCGGCGGGGTCGGAGACGGAGGTGTACCGGTTGTGGGGCGCGCCGTCACGGATGGCGGGCGCGTAGTCGCCGCGCAGCAGCAGCCCGGTGACCCGCTCCCAGTCCCACACGTGCCCGCTGACGACACACATCTCGAACGCGTCGAGCCAGGTCCGCGCGGTGGGCGCCTCCTCGACGACGTCCCGGAAGGTGATGGGCCCGTCCCCGAATTCGTCGTCGTCCGGGTCCGTGCTGATCCGCTCCCCGACGAGGGGGAACCGGAGCTCCTGGTCCCCGCTCGGGAAACACATGATGCTCAGCACTCCGTGCACACACTCCGCGGCGGTGACGGCGACCGTGCCGGCCGCAGCATCGAGCCCCGGCTCCGTCACCGTCCGCGCGGCGACATGGTCGAGCAGCTCGTCCGCCATGGCCCGGATCAGCGCCGGCGAGATGCTGCCGTACCGCAGCGAGTGCCAGCGCTTGTAGGCCCGCCCGTCGATGTCGTCGAGCGCCTCGGCCAACCGCTGCCCGCCGACCTGATGGCATGCCACATTCCGCACGTACCCCGCCCCCTTTTTTCGAACTCCACCACTGGACGAAGCACGTTACCAACGGGCGCCGACAGCAGTGTTTAGGTCACCGCCGGTTCGCCCAGCCGCTGGCGGAACTCTCGTACGGCCGGGCGCCAGGCGTACGGTGCGAGGTCGTCGTCCGGGCCCGGGGCCGGTCGGGGTCGGCGTCCAGGGTGAGCCTGTTCGTTCCGCCGAGGTACAGGGTGCTGTCCGTGCGCGGGACCAAGTGGGTTCCGCAGGCGGACGCCGCGTTCGGTGTCCGCACGACGTGCTGGAATTTCATCGCCGGGGCGTTCAGGCGGGCGCTGACCCCGCGGCCGGTCAGGATCGGGGGCACGCGCCCGCTGGGCGGCCCCGGTCGGGCAGCAGCGCCGGAATGCCGCATCCGGCGGCCAGGGCCACGTCCCGGGCCCGGACCTTTTCGGTGCCCCTGCAGGACACGGTGCCTGTACCGGCGGCGGTGGCGGGCTTGGGGGATCCAGGTGGCGCGGGGGTGCTGTCCAACAGCCCGGAACAGGGTTTCCATCAGGGTGGCACTGTCGATGCGGGCTTCCGTGGGCAGCCACAGGGCACCCGCGGAGGAAGCGGGCGCCGCAGGCCGGGGATGCTCGACGTGTCGTGTTCCTCGGCCCGGTACCCGGCTGCCCGCGCCGCGTCGGCGATCAGGAGGCATACGGCGGGCACTTCTCACACGACTGGTGTATACGGGCCACCGCCTGTTGCCGGCTGGTCCCGCCCCAGCACCCGCGTTCGACGGACACCTGGAGCAGCCCGTCGACGAGCGCTCCGGTGGTCGCGGGGCAAGCCGCACAAGAGCACCGTCCCGCCTTCAATCTCCTGTACTAGCACGGCCGGACGGCGCTCTCGCCGACGTGCCGGCCGGTGTTCTACGGCCCCGTCCTGGGCGGCGGCGAGGACTTTCGCGAACGCTTCGTGTTTCCCGCCCCTCGCGCCGATGCGCATCGGCCGTGCCGCGCAGTACGCCGACACGGCCGATGATCCTGGCCGCGCTACTGGGCTGCGTAGGACTGCTTGACGTGCTGGGCGCACTCCTCGCGGGTAAGGAAGCCGTCTCCGTCGGCGTCGACCTGCTGGAACTCCTTGAGGGACTCCATCTGGGACAGGCCCTTGGCCTCCTGCCAGGTCAGCCATTCCCCCAGTGAAATCCTGCCGTCGTTGTCGCTGCCGGCCATCTCCAGGAGAGCCAGCTCGAAGGGGACGGCGACCTGGTCGCGGAAGTCGGGGCGGCGGTATGCCGCGACGAACTCCCGCGCGGTGACCCGGCCGTCCCCGTCCGTGTCCGCGTCCTTCTGCAGCATGTGCCACAGCTTGTTGCCCAGGTTGGTCACCCGCCGCCATTCCGGGGAACCGAGATGGGTCGTGGTCCTTGCCAGCGCACCCTGGACCAGCTGGTCGATGTCGACCTGCTCGATCACACCGTCACCATCGACATCGACCTTCCTGAACATCACCTGGAAACGATCGCGCTCCGTCTGAGTCACCACAGGACCCACCTGTTCCTCTCCTAGTAACGGAATACCGTGCGCAAACGTCCCATACCCTCTCGCCCACCACAGGGACATCACGCTGTTGATCACCCAAAAGGGGCCACCGCGCACGGGCCCAGACACTGCCCGTCAACAGCCCGTCTCCCGCGAGCTGATGGCCCGTTCCTCGCTGGCGGCACAGAGCGCCGCTACGTACTCTGCGCCTGCCGTCGAGCCCGTGAGGTAAGGCGGCCCTGCGGGCATGATCCCCGGCTGCGCACACCTCCGCCCGGCAGCCGGCCGCGCCCCGCGGCCGGTGCCCGGCGAACGAACGGAGCACCATATGCAGTCCGCTGTGATCCGGGCCATCAGGACCTGGGAGGAGCGCTGGGAGCGGACGCAGCAGTCGGCCGTCGCCGCGATGAAGGCCGCGTTCCCCCACTCGCCGACTGTCCGCGCTGTGTCGGCTGTGACGACGTCCGCATGGAGTACGAGGAAACCGGGTGCGGCGCCGGGCACGTGTGTCTGAACGACGAAGGCCGGGGCGCCGCCGAGTTTTCTCAACTGCCCATCTCGCTTTCCCTTCTTGGGCGGGGTCACCGCCTGGCCGGGGTGATCGTGACGGGCCCGGGGAGGCCGTCGTCCAGGAGGACCTCCACGTCGGAGAAGTACCGGGAGCAGGGATCGATGCCTTCGTTGCGTGCGGCGGTCGCGTCGTGCATCCGCCCTGGCCGCAAGGCGTCGGTCCAGAGCATGCGGCCTCGATGGTCGGTGGTGATTTGGCGGCGCGTGGATGGGGCACGCCCGCCGTCACACGAGGGGCTACGAACAGCTCAGTGGAAGGGACCGTCGGGTGTGAAGGCGTGGGCAACGAAGCGCTTGCCCATTCGGCGGTATGCGGCGGCGGTGGGGTGAAGGCCGTCGGTCAGGTCGCCTGTCTCGTCCGGGCCGAGCAGTGCTCGTCCGTCGAGATAGTGGAGGTGGGGATCAGATGCCTGTCGTGCTGCGGCGATCCGAGCCAGCTCGGTGCGGACCACTGTCAGCGACAGTGCGCCGTCGGCCACATCGGCCGGGTCGCCCAGGGCTGTGATCCTCCCGTCCGGTCCGGTCCTGGTCGGGCCGGGAACCTGCTCAAGGGCCGGGCAGCTCACCGGGGAGATCAGCAGGAGTGGGGTGTCCGGGTGACCGTCCCGGATCGTGTCCAGAAATCCGTGTACCGCCGGGCCGAACGTCCGCAGCCGGAAGGCGGACAGGCTCACGATGTTGATGCCCACCTTCAGGCTGATCAGATCGGCGGGCGTGTCGCGGATCGTCCGGGCGACATAGGGGTCCAGCAGTGCGTTGCCCGCCTGGCTGAGGTTGATCACCTCCACTCCTCCGAGCGCGGCTGCCACCACCGGCCAGGTCCCGGTCGGGCCGTCAGCCTCGATGCAGTGGCTGATGGAACTGCCGTGGTGCACCCAGCGGCGCCGCCCGTCCGGCAGCGGCGCCAGCACGTCGCCGTCGGCGCGCAGTGCCACCAGTTCCGTAGGGGTCTGCTGAGGAAGCCACAGCTCGACGTTCTTCATGCCGGCCGGCAGTCCGGCGAACCGTACGGTTCCGGGCCTGCCCGGGATGAGTCGCTGTGCGGTTCCAGGGCCCGCCATTCTCAGCACGTTGCCCACCGGGGCCTGCTGGCGCCCGGCCGGGGCGCCGTCAACCAACAGCTCCAGCATGCCGGTCGGGCGGGGGTGGGGGTCGGCGGCGAGCTGCCCGGTGGAGGTGAGTATCTCCAACTCCAGTGCGTATGCATCGGTGCGGAAGACCAGCCGCACCCCTGAAGGCATCACGGTCACCCCGTAGACCGACGGGTCCTGGTACTGCTCCTTGGTCCATGCCGGCAACCGGCGCGGCATCACCCCTGCCGCTGTGGTCTCCAGGTCCAGCGCACCCCGTAACTCCACCGGTCCGCCCACCAATGGGACCGTCCGCATCGGCCCGGTGTCTTCGTGGTTCACCGGCGGCCGCCAGGCTCCCAGTTGTGGACTTCGACGGTGGCGTACCGGTGCGGGGTCAGGACGGTGCGTGCGGTGTCCGGGTTGGGTGCCTGGAGCAGTGCGGCTGTGCCGAGCCAGGTGTCGCCGTCGTCGGAGAGCAGTGGCCCGTATGCGATCAGCC
>NZ_JBIAQQ010000063.1:0-4354 GCF_042889165.1 Streptomyces sp. NPDC002669
CCACCCCCCCCGCCCCCCCCCCCGGCCCCGCCCCCCCGCCGCGCCCCGGCCCGCCCCGCCCCCCCCCCCCCCCCCCCCCCCCCCCCCCCCCCCCCGGCGCAATGCCGGCCGGGGCGCCGAGGTCACGCCCGCCGGCAGTCGCGGCAGCGAAGCAACCCGCCCGCTCCAGGAGGCCAGAAGCGAGAACGCCCGGCCCGGCCCCCATTGACCCGCCGCGCACCACCGCCGCCCTGTCCGGGCCGACCGGCGACCGTCGGCGTCCCGGGACCGGCCGCCGAAGTATCCGCCGGTCCAGCACGGCGGACCGCCCTCCACCCCCTCGGCCCCGCCGCTGCCGCATACGCCTCGAACGTTTCCGCACGTCAGCCGCTCGAAGCTGCCCGAATGGACGGCCTGTGAACCCTTGACGCCATGCCGCCAATGCTATTGAGTGTGCGACCAATAGACCAGTACGTGGGTACGCCCACCACTCGGAGGCGCGCATGACTTCCACGGCCCCCGGCCCGCAGACGGCTGTCCCGGATCTTCGCCCGACGTCCGAGCAGGCCGGACGCATCGAGGCCCACGGCATCGACCACGTTCCCGAACAGGAGCGTCACGGCCGTCCCCGGGAGCTGTTCTCGGTCTGGGCCGCGGCGAACGTCAACTACCTGTGCCTGGTCATAGGCGGCGCCCTGGTCCTCATGGGGCTGACCCTCCTCCAGGCATTCGCCGTGATCGTGGTGGGCAACCTGTTCTGGGCCCTCGTCGGGCTCCTGGCCGTCTCCGGCCCCGCGTCGGGCACGCCGAGTTCGGTGATCACCCGGACGATGTACGGCATCCGCGGGAACCGGGTGAACACCGCGATCACCGGCTGGGCCATCTGCCTCTGTTACGTCTCCCTGAACCTGTCCGCGGCCGCGATCGCCGCCTTCTCCCTCCTGCGGAAGGCCGGAATCGAGCCGGACACCGGCGTCAAGATCGCGACGGTGACGGCCATCGCCGCGTTCACCCTGGTCATCAGCGTCTACGGCCACGCCACGATCCTGAAGCTGTACCTGCCGATCACCCTGGTCCTGGTGGCGGTCTTCGCCGTCGTCGGCGTCAGCGTCCTGCGGCACGCCCACTGGGACTACGCGCCCGCCGAACCGCTCCACGGCGGCCCCCTGTGGGCGTCCCTCCTCGGTGGCTTCGCCCTCGTCGCCTCGGGCCCGCTGTCGTTCAACAACGGCGCCGACTTCGCCCGTTATCTGCCACCCACCACGTCCCCGAAGCAGGTGGCGGGCTGGACCGCGCTCGGCGGCTTCGTCCCCAGCGTCGTGGTCACCGCGCTGGGCACGCTGGCCGGCACCGCGATCGACATGACCGACCCGCAGACCGCACTCGAAGGCATCCTGCCCGGCTGGTTCACACCGGTCTTCCTGGTCTCGCTCGTCGTGGGCGCCGTCGCGATCAACGCCATGACCACCTACAGTTCGGGGCTCGCCCTCCAGGCGGTGGGCATCAGGATCCGCCGCTCCCTCAGCGTCGTGGTGTACGGAATCCTCGCCGTGGCGCTCACCCTGTACGCACTGCTCGTGTCCGACTTCCTCGACACGGTCGGCAACGTCCTCCAGCTCACCGTCGTCCTGCTCGGCCCCGGCATGGCCGTCTACGCCACCGACATCCTGCTGCGCCGCAACCGCTACGACGGCCCCGCGCTCATGGACGAGACCCCGGGCAGCGCGTACTGGTACACCGGAGGCGTCAACCGCGCCGGGGTCGCCGCCCTGGTCACCGGCACCGCGGCCGCCGTCCTGTGCGTGAGCACCGAGCTGTACACCGGGCCGCTGGCCCGCGCGGCGGGCGGGCTCGACCTCGCGCTCCCGGTCGGCATGCTGATCGCCGCGGCCCTCTACGCGACCCTCATGCGCCGTCGCCTCCCCTCCCCGGGCTCCCCCGTCTCCCGGACGCACTGACCGCCCCGGCCCTCCCCCGCCTTCCCGGCTCCGAAGGCCGGACACGACATCACCCGGCAGCACCCGACACCAGATCGCACGAGGAAGAGATGAACACCGAACGACAGCACATCCACGTGGACGCGACCGACCCGTTCGCACGCGGCCGGCAACGGGGCGAGCAGCTCCGGGACACCCTCACCGGCGGCCTGGAGATCTACGACCGGCTCTTCCGCCTCGCGGGCCTCCCCGAGGACGGGGTCCGCGAGGACGCACTGCGCACCGCGGACGCGGTCGGCGCGTTCCGGCCGCGACTGCGCGAGGAACTGGACGGGGTCGCCGCCGGTGCCGGGGTGGAACCGTGGCGGATCGCCGCCCTCAACGCGCGTACGGAGATCCTCGCGCAGAGCGGGACGGGACGGCCCGGCGAGTGCTCCACCATCGCCCGGTGCGTCGGGTCGGACCCGGCGGCTCCGCGCACCTTCGGCGTGCAGACCTGGGACTGGCACGTGGAGCTCGCGCCGCACTGGCACACGCACGAGATACGGGGCGGGCGCCACGACGTGGTCGGCATCACCGAGCACGGGATCCTGGGCAAGATCGGCGTCAACAGCGCCGGGCTGGCCCTGCACTTCAACATCCTCGGGCACCGCGAGGACGGTGTCGGCGGCGTGCCCGTCCATCTCCTCGCCGCCACCGTGCTGGAGGAGGCCGCCTCGGTCGCGGAAGCGCTGGAGACCGTCCGGTCCGCCCCCGTCACCGCCTCCAGCTCCTTCACCCTCTTCGACCTGACGACGGCCGTCACCACCGACATCACCCCGGTGGGCGTGTTCGTGATCGAACCGACCGACGGCACTCTCATCCGGACCAACCACTTCCTGAGCCCAATACCCCGCACGGCCGAGAAGACCGAGCTCTACCAGCCCGACTCCGGGGACCGCCACGCCCTGGTGGCGTCCCGTTTCGCCCGGGACCCGAAGCCACAGCCGCAGGACCCGGACGAACTGCTGGAATTCCTCGTCTCCGGCCCGGGAGAGCCGCAGCTGTGCTGCGTGCCCGACATGGCGCTCCCCCTCGGCCGGCGCTGGGCGACGCTCGCCACGGTCATGCTCGACCCCGGCAGCCGTACGGCACGGGTCGTCGACGGTTCGCCGCTGGACGCCCGGGACCGGCCCCGGCGCACACTGACGGCCTGACGCACCGGTGTGGGGGGGGGGGGGGCCCCCCCCCCCCCCCCCCCCCCCCCCCCCCCCCCCCCCCGGCCGCCCCGCGCCGGGGGGGGCCCCCCCCCCCCCCCCCCCCCCCCCACCCCGCTCACCGGCGCCCCGCCGGGTGAAGCGATAGGCTCGATCTGTAGGCACCACGCGCCGTGCAGGCACGCGTCCCGATCTCGGAGGCGGCCGTCATGATCAAGGATGTCGAATACTCGACCCCCTCGCAGGCCGAGGGCGAGCGGCTGGACGAGGACAGGGATCCGGCGGAGGAGCGGCACCCCGCCACCACCCGCACCCAGCCGTCCCAGGCCGAGGGCGAGCGCCGGGCGGAGGACGAGGAGAGCTGAGGAAACAGGGCCCGCGCCCGGTGGACGGCACCGGTCCACCCACCGGGGACGACGAACTCCCTTCGGCGCGGCCCGGATTCCCCACGTCACGGCGGAGGCGACCGCCCCGGGTCGCTACCGAACCGGGGACGGGGCCCTCAGCACCTCCCGCGCGGCAGTGACGAAAGCCGCCTTCGCGCTCAGGAGGCTGTCCGGCGACTCATGGCGGCGCAGACGGTCGACGACGTCCTGCGCGGCGGCGGCAACCTCCACCGGCCCCTCCAGGACGACCTCGCCCAGGGCGCTTTCCAGAAGGGCGTCGTCGTCGCCCCTGCCCCTCCCGGTCCGCTCGGTCCGGATCCTCGCCTCCGCCACCCCGAGGAACCGCACATAGGTCTGGCGCCGGATGTCCGCCAGCCGAACGGCCGCCTGCTCCCGAAGCGTCATCCGCACCGTTTCGAGCAACGCGTCGGCCTGCCGGTCACCGGCCTGACGCGCGGCCTCGGCCTGCCGGAATCCCGCGCTACGGGTGAACCAGCCGGTGGCGACGCCACCCGTGATCGCGGACCCCGCGGCGATCAGCGCGATTCCCAATTCGCTCATTGCGCCATCCTCCCCACTGTCCGCCGGTGCCCGCACCGGGGTTGCCGAATCTGCGTCATGGATCACGCCCGAAGCCCTGTTCCGGCGACGCGGTACGATCGGAGCGCGTCGCCGGACGGCGTGGAACAACCACCCCGATCTGCGGAAACCCCGGAAATGACCAGCAACTCCCCACTACGATGGACACTCGGGGCGACGGGCGACGGGCGACGGGCGACGGGCGACGGGCGACGGGCGACGGGCGACGGGCGACGGGCGACGGGCGACGGGCGACGGGCGACGGGCGACGGGCGAC
>NZ_JBIAQQ010000063.1:4449-6194 GCF_042889165.1 Streptomyces sp. NPDC002669
CGACGGGTCGTGCTTCTCGCGGCCAGGTCCGCGGTGGCTCTGTACCGTCTCCTCGACGCGCTTCCGGCCCTTTCCGGAGACGACCGCATCACCCGCCTCTTCGCCCTGGTGCCGGGTTCCGAATTCGATGCCGACGCGCTGTCCGTGATCGACGCCGTCGGTGGGCGGACGATCCCCTGGGACGAGGCGTGCCGGCGCACGTACGACCTGGTTCTCGCCGCGAGTCCCAAGGGTGAACTGGGTCTGCTGCGCGGCAACCACGTACTGCTCCCGCACGGCGCCGGGTTCAACAAGTCGATTCCGGCCGAGGGTTCGGCCGATTCGGCATCCGGGCTGGACCCGGAGTTCCTGATGCCGGCCGGCAACGCCCCGCCGACCGCGCTGCACGCTCTCGCCCACCCCGACCAGATCACCCGGCTGGCCGCGGCGAGCCCACGGGCCGCGGACCGGGCGAAGGTCGTCGGCGACCCCACCCTGGAACGCGTCCTCGCCTCGTTGTCCCTCCGCGACCACTACCGGACGGCGCTCGGCACCGGGGCCCGCAAACTGATCGCCCTCACCTCTACCTGGGGCCCGGAGTCCCTGCTGCGCCGACGCCCCGGGCTCCCGGCCGAGCTGGCCGCCCATCTTCCGCACGACGAATACCAGTTGGCACTGATCGTGCATCCCAACGAACACAGCCTCCTCGGCGGCTACGAACTGGCCGAACGGCTGTCACCGGCCCTCGACGCGGGCATGGTGCTCGCGAGGCCGCACGAGGAATGGGCCTCCGTACTGATCGCCGCCGACGCCCTCGTCACCGACCACGGCTCGACGGCGCTGTACTTCTGCGCGGCCCACGACCGGCCGGTGGTCCACGTCCACCGGGACGGCACCGAACTGATCGCCGGCAGCCCGATGGAGGAACTCCTGCTCCGCGTACCGGAGTTGGGGCCCGCGGAAACGGTGCGGGAGAGGCTGGAGGCGTACCGGCCGGGCACCGGGAGCGGGGCCGCCCGGGCCGCCTTCGCCGGTCGGGGAGAGGCGTTGGGGCTCCTGCGGACCGAGTTGTACGCGCTCCTCGGCCTCACGCCGCCGGCCCACTGCGTGCAGCCCCGGCTGCTGCCGCTCCCGGCACCCGCCTCCCGCACGCCCGCGGCATTCGACGTGCGTGCCGAGGTCTCGGCGGACAGCGTCCGGATCGATCGGCGTCCCGCCGGTACCGGCCTGCCCGGACACCACCTGGCGGTGGAACACGGCGCCGCCGGTGAGCGGTTCGCCCGCTCCGCCGGTCTGCTCTACCGCCGTCCGGACCCGCCGTCCTACGCCCCGCAGGACATGGCGTGGAGCGCCGCCGGCTGGGCCCGGCACGCCCTCTCCGAGTACCCCGGCTGCCGCTCGGCCGCGGCCGTCGTCGCCCCGGACCTGTGCGTGCTCGCGGTCCGCGGCGACGAACGCGTCCACGCCGTCCGCGTCGAGCCCCGGCACGCGGACGGCCGCATCATCCGCGTCGATCCGGCCGCCGCACTGTCCGCCGTCCACGCCTGGCGCTCCACCCGGCCCGGCGAACCCCTCGCCCCGGCCGTCCTGACCTGCGTCGTCGGCGACCGCGCCCATCGCGTCAGCCTCTCCCCGGCCACGGACGAGGAAGCCGGGCAAGCGATCTAGACCCAATACCGGTGATTTAGGTGTTTTTCTGGTGCTTGCTGGTTGGTTTGGTGGGTGGGACGAGTGTGATTGCCCTGGTGGGTGGTCGGGGCGGGTTG
>NZ_JBIAQQ010000064.1:0-5915 GCF_042889165.1 Streptomyces sp. NPDC002669
AATCCGGGGACGAGGCATGGACGGACATGGCGGAGGCGCTCCTCGCGTTGTCGATGTGTGTCGATGCGTATGTCGATGTGTGGTCGGTGCGTGCTCTGTGGGGCCGGCCGCCGGCCGGCCGCGGTCAGATCGTGTTGCGGTACGGCGGCATGAAGCGCATGCGCGGCATCTGGTCGGCCAGCACTCCCCCGTCGACGACGATGCGCGCCCCGGTGAGGTACGCCCCGGCGTCCGAGGCGAGCAGCAGCAGGGCGCCCACGCATTCGTCGGGCCGGGCGTACCGGCCGAGCGGGATGCGCTCGCGGTACGCGGACTCGAATGCCTCCCGGTCGAAGGGGAATTCGCCGTCGATGGGGGTCTCGACCATGCCGGGGGCGAGGGTGTTGGCGGTGATGCCGTGCGGGGCGAGTTCGACCGCCAGGGTCTCGGTGAGGAGCTGGGCGGCTGCCTTGGAGGCGTTGTAGTGGGCCAGTCCGGCCTCGGCCACCAGGGCGTTCTTCGAGGTGATGGTGATGATGCGGCCCGGCACGGAGTCCGCCGTCATGTGCTCGGCGACGCGCTGGCTGAGGAAGAAGACGGCGTCGACGTTGACCCGCATGATGTGCGACCAGCTTGCCGGGGTGATCTCGTTGAAGCGTTCCAGTGCGGCCGTGCCCGCGTTGTTGACCAGGATGTGCAGCGGTCCGGCCTCGGCGCGCACGGTGTCGACGAAGCCCGGCAGCGCGTCGATGTCGGCGAGGTCCTGCCCGTAGGTGCGGCACCGCCGGCCGAGCGCCTCCACGGCCGCCGCGGTCGCGTCGATGCCCTCGGCACCGGGCAGGTCGACGAGGACCAGGTCGGCGCCCGCCTCCGCGAGGCCGGTGGCGAAGGCTCGGCCTAGGCCCCGGGCGGCCCCGGTCACGATCGCGGTGCGGCCGGTCAGGTCGAAGCGCTCGGTTCCGCGCGGCGGGAGGGCTGCGGTCATGGCGGGGTTCCTCCAGGCGGAGAGGTACGGGGAGGGAGGGTTCCGGTCCGGTCGCCGGAGAGGTCCGGGCCGCCGCGCCGGGACACTTGGGATCGCGCGGCGGCCCGGCTGTCGGCCGCGCCCGGGAGCAGGGGGATTGACCCGGGCGCCGTGCCGACAGGTTCGGGGGGGCGGTGGATCAGCCGTCCAGGCCCAGCAGTTCCAGCGACGGCCGGTGGATGATCTCCTCCACCTTGTCCACGTCGAGCGGCGGCAGTCCGGGGATGCCGGGGACGCGGGCGATCTCCCGCAGCCCCTTCACCGAGTCGTCGACCGTCGTGAACGGGTAGTCGCTGCCGAACATCAGCTTGTCGAAGACCCCGTAGTCCTGGACCAGCCGCAGGCTGTGCCAGAGCTGGAAGGGCCGGTAGTGCAGGGCGCTGATGTCCGCGTACACGTGCGGGTGCTTGCGGATGACCGCGATGCACTCGCCCTCGAAGGGGTGGCCGAGGTGGGCGAGGACCATCCGCAGTTCGGGGTGGCGGATGGCCACCGCGTCCAGGTGACGGGGCATCGCCCACTCCAGCGGCGCGCTCGACACGAAGGTCGTGCCGGTGTGCACCAGGAGCGGGAGGCCGTGTCGTTCGGCGTACGCGTACAGCTCGTCGTACTCCTCGGCGGCCGGGTCGAAGCCCGCGTACATCGGCATCAGCTTGATGCCGCGCAGGCCCAGTTCCTGGTGGCCGTACCGGAGTTCGTCCTGCCAGCCGGGCTGGGTGGGGTCGAGCGAGAGGTAGCCGATGAGCCGGTCGGGGTGCGCCGCGACGTACGAGGCGACGGCGGTGTCGTCGACCCAGAGGCCGCTGCGCCGCGCCTTGCCCCCGACGACGATCGTGCGGGTGCCCTCGGGGGCGGTGGCGGCGTACTCCTCCCACTTCACCGTGAGGTCGACCTCGCCCGCGTGGGCGCGGGCGGAGTCCGACTCGAACGGTTCGGTGAAGTCGTGGCTGTGCCGGAAGAGGTGGGAGTGGACGTCGACGATCATGTCCGGTTCCGCTTCTCCCAGCCGTCCGCGAACATGTTCCAGAAGCGGTGGCTGGGCGGGTGTTCCTCGAAGACCTCGTCGACGAGTTCGACGCCGAGGCCGGGGGCGGTCGGCAGACCGATGCGACCGTCGGTGATCGGCAGGGTGCCCTTGAGGGCGTCGAAGACGTAGTCCTCCAGGAGGCCGTCGAAGGTCTCCAGGATCTTGAAGTTGGGGATGCCGAGCGTCGCGTGCACCGAGACGGTGGTGCAGAGCGGCGAGTTGGAGTTGTGCGGGGCCACCAGCATGCCGTGGGTGTCGGCGATCGCGGCGAGCTTCCTGACCTCGGTGAAGCCGCCGGCCATGGAGAGGTCGGGCTGGATGATGTCGACCGCGTTCGTGGCGAAGAGCTGCTTGTACTCGTAGCGGTTGTGGAAGTGCTCGCCGCCGGAGATCGGGAACGCGGCGCGCCGGCGCAGTTCCGCGTAGCGCTCGATGTGGGTCCAGGGCATCGGTTCCTCGAACCAGCCGATGTCGAACGGCTCCAGCTCGCGCACCAGCCGGGCCGCGGTCGGCATGGCGAACCGGGCGTGCCCCTCGATGAAGAGGTCCACGTCCGGCCCGATGGCCTCGCGGACGGCGGCCACGAGCTCGACGGAGCGGCGCAGTTCGGCGCGCTCCAGCTCGTGCAGGCCGGGTCCGAAGGGGTCGAACTTGAGGGCGGTGAAGCCCTTGGCGACGGTCTCGCGGGCCTTGGCGGCGAAGGTCTCCGGCTCGCGTTCGCCGGTGTACCAGCCGTTGGCGTACACGCGTACGTCGTCCCGGCAGGCGCCGCCGGTCAGCCGGTAGGCGGGGACGCCGAGCGCCTTGCCCATCAGGTCGTACATCGCCTGGTCGAGGCCGGACAGGGCGATGCCGCCCATGTCGCCGCCGCGCAGGAAGTCGCCCTGGTAGACGCGGAGCCAGAGTTCCTCGATGTCGAAGGGGTCGGCGCCGATGAGGTGGCGCCGCGCGATCGCCTCGGTCAGGTCGCAGACCTCGCCGACCCGGTAGGGGTGGGTGATCTCGCCGATGCCGGACAGGCCCTCGTCGGTGTGGACCCGGACGTAGCCGAAGTCGCGCCAGGAGGTGCCGAGCATCAGGGTCTCGACGCGGGTGATCCGGCCCGCGGGGCCGGCGGGGCGGGTGCGGTTGACGGTGAGCATCAGCGGGTCGCCCCGCCCATGGTGGAGGTGTTCTCCAGGTCGCGGGCGCCGCCGTCGGCGAGCACGGCCTTGACCGCGGCCTCGGTGCCCTCGATCAGGCGGTCCACGTCGGCGTCGGTGTGGGCGTAGCTGATGTGGCTGCGCTTGAGGTTGAGCGGCAGCTCGAACAGGCCGTGTTCCAGGAGCTTGCGGCGGTAGCCGACGAACAGCGAGGCGTCGTTGTCCAGCAGGTCCGCGTAGGTGCGGGGGGCCTCGCCCGGCATGAAGTAGCTGACGAAGACGGAGCCGTAGCCGGTGACGACGGCGGGGACGCCGAGGCGCCCGTACAGGGCGGTCAGTTCGGTGCGGGCCCGCTCGCCGAGCCGGAAGACGTGCTCGTGGACGGGTTCCTCGCGCAGCTTGCGCAGGGTGGCGAGGGCCGCGGCGACGACGGACGGGTGGCCGTTGTACGTGCCGGCGAAGAAGGCGGGGGCGCCGGGGCGGGTGGAGAAGAGGTCCATCAGGTCGGCGCGGCCGCCGATCGCGCCGACGGGGGCGCCGTTGGCGATGGCCTTGCCGAGGGTGGTGAGGTCGGGGGTGACGCCGGAGATCTTCTGCCAGCCGCCGATGTCGTGCCGGAAGCCGGTGATGACCTCGTCGAAGATCAGGACGCTGCCGGCCCTGGTGGTCTCCTCGCGCAGCGTGGTGAGGAACTCCTGGTACGGCAGGAGCGCTCCGACGTTGTGCGGGACGGGTTCGACGATGACGGCGGCGATGTCGGAGCCGTGCTCGGCGAAGGCGCGGCGGACGGCCTCGCTGTCGTTGAACGGCAGGACGAGGGTGGCTTCGAGGACCTCGGGCAGGATGCCGGTCGAGATCGGGTCGTGGCCGCCGACCTTCTCGGGCGCGGAGATGACGTTGAGGCTGACCGCGTCGTGCCAGCCGTGGTAGCAGCCCTGGAACTTGACGACCAGGCGGCGGCCGGTGGCGGCGCGCGAGACGCGCAGCGCGTGGAACGTGGCCTCGCTGCCGGTGCTGGTGAGCAGCACCTTCTCGATCGAGGGGATCAGCTCGGCGAGCTGTTCGGCGAGGAGGATCTCGCCCTCGGTGACGCCGACGCCCATGTGGCCGAGGGTGGCACCGGCCTCGGCGGTGGCGCGGGCCACATCGGGGTCGTTGTGTCCGAGCAGCGGCGGGCCGAAGGCCGAGTGGAAGTCGGTGTACTCGCGTCCGTCGGCGGTACGGAACCGCGCGCCGTCGGTCCCGGTGACGACCAGGTCGGTCAGGCCGGGAACGCTGCGCTGACCGCTGTTCACTCCGCCGGGCACGACCAGTCGGGCGCGTTCGGCGAGTCGGGCTCCGGATCCGTTGCCTACCGGGCCTGAACTCATATCGCTTGCTCCTTGCGTCGAGAGTCGTCGGTTTTCGCAGGCCCTGCCCGGCCCGTGAGTCCCTGGCGCCATCCGCCCGGCAGTCGCCGCAGGAAGAGGGTGATCCGTGGTGTTCGGGGTGGTGCGTTTCGTTTTTTCGAACGCTGTTCTGTAGAGCAGAACAGTGCCTGGATATTACGTGCGGCTCCAGGGACGGTCAACCCCTCCGTGCGCACCGGAAGGGCCTTTTCCGCGCTTTCTTCACGAGCAAACCGCCGTACGCCCACCCGGGAGGCACTAGGCTGTTCTGCTATGACGAACAGTGCTGCCCCAGAAGAACCGAAGTACTGGGTCAAGAGCGTGGCCAGGGCAGCGGACATCCTTGAAGCGCTCGCCGCCCCCTCCCAGGGGAACGGCCTGAGCGTCACGGAGGTCGGCCAGGCCTGCTCCATCTCCAAGAGCGCCGCCTTCGGCATGCTCCAGACCCTGCGCGCCTACGGCCTCGTCTCGGACGACGGCGAGGGCATGAACCGCCGCTACCGGCTCGGCATGAGCCTGGCCAGGCTCGGCGACCGGGCCCGCTCCCAGGTCTCGCTGCGCGGGGTGGCCCACCCCGTGCTGACCGAGCTGACCCGCACCACCGGCATGGCCTCCCGGCTCGCCGTCCCCGAGGACGGCCATGCGGTCGTGGTCGACCAGGTCGAGCTGGACCAGCGCGTCCGGCTCGACCTGCGGATGGGCCAGCGCGAGCTGCCGCACTGCACCGGCCTGGGCAAGGCGCTGCTGTCGGCCGTGCCGCAGAGCGAGGCGGCCGCGGTCGTCGAGCGGTTCGGGCTGCCCCGGCGCACCTCCCGCACGATCACCGACCCGGCGACCTTCCTCTCGCACCTGCGCGACATCGCCCGGGTCGGCTACGCCCTGGACGACGAGGAGGACGCCGAGGGGATCATCTGCATCGGCGCACCGGTCTTCGACGACCGTTCGGTGTGCGCCGGGGCCGTCTCGATCACCGGTCTCAAGCTCGGCCTGCCGGCCTGGCGCTACCAGGAACTGGGCGGCCAGGTGCGGGACGCGGCCCGCCGGATCAGCGTCTCGCTCGGCTGGGTCGAGGAACCGGGACAGGTCATATCCGACAACGACAGGCCGCATTCCGACGGATTCAGCTCTTGACCAAACGGCGCAACCAGTCGTAGGTTCCCTGCCAACCCCGGTGACACTCCCACGTCACCGGCGATTTACCCCTTCCGGTCCGCTTCCGGCGCCTGCCCACCGCGCCGTGAACACTGGACGACCGGACCCTTTTCAGCCATCCGCCTCATGGCAGTCCCCCGCAGGAACGCTCCCTCACTTATCGCACTTCTCGGAAGGCGAAGTCCGCATGAGCGTTCCGCCCC
>NZ_JBIAQQ010000065.1:0-5346 GCF_042889165.1 Streptomyces sp. NPDC002669
AGCACCCCCAGGTCGTCACTCGACCCACGAGACTTCGACGACAGAGTCGTCAGAACCTGCGCCCCCATGTCGAACTTCATTCGATCCCCCTGCCAAACCTGAGCAAACAAATGTGCTGACCATCCCTATCAAGTCCGGGGGGTCGAAGCAATCGAGGGCTTCCGGGCTGTGGAAAGACTGTGACAGTGCCGCCGGGGACCGGCGTGGGCGATGAGGTGTGCAAACAGAACGCCTGGCCGAGCCATCGGGGGCGGAGGGCCCCTCGACGCAAACGGGCCTCCCGAGAATCTCCGACCGATCTTCACCCCGTGCGCACGGTTGTCGCGGTGCTCGTTCGGACGGACCCGGCGGGCGGTCAGCGCCCGGAGAGCCGCTCCGTCAGCGACTCGACGAACGCGGCGGCCTCGATCCCGGTGATCTCGACGTGGTCGATGCCGTTGTGGCCCAGCGCGTACCGCCGGAGGTACTCGGTCGGCTTCCAACGGAGGTCACGGGTGAACGCCTCGTCGTACGTCCGGCCGTCGTCGTCGACCCGGCGCCGGACGATGCCGCGCGGCCTGCTCCGCGGGTGGTCCTCGCCGATCTTCGCGTAGTACGTGATCTCGCCCTCGGCGTCCAGGGTGTCGAGGGCCGCGGGGGCGAGCGTCAGGAAGGGGCGGGCGGCGAGATTGCTCTCCACCGTCCCGAGCCGGACCATCGCACCGCCCAGATCGATGAACTCCTCGACGAAGAACCCGCCGCCCCGCTCGTACAGGACCAGCAACGGCTCGTAGAGGTCCGGAAGATCAGGGAGATCCGGCAGCGGACCGGACGCGCTCCCGGCACGGAGCACCGCCCAGCGGACAGCCGCCCGGCAGGTCGTCCTGACCGAGGAGGGGCCGACGCCCCGCAGGACCTCGTCGAGTTCGGCGGCTATGCCGTCGGGGATCCGGACGGTGGGATAGGCGTGCTCCGCCAGGTCGAAGAACGGCCAGGACCGCTCGGCGCCGCAGTGGTCCGCCCAGAGAGCCGCCCGGCGCAGATACTCCCGCATCAGGAGGGCGCGGGAGTTCTCGTGGCGCCAGGCACGGTCCTCGTCGGACCAGTCGACGCCCCGCAGACGTTCCAGAACGGCCCGCGACGCCCCGCCGTCCACCGGCGGGCCGTCCCCGTCCGGTGTCGGTCCGCGGCCGGCGAAGTGTTCCCGCTCCGCGCCCGCATGCCCGTTCCCCATCGGCAGGCTCTCCCCGTCCCCTCGCGTCCCGCCAGTATGACCGGACCGCCGACCGGTCAGAGATTGGCGACGACGTACGCGGCGACCTCGATCATTCGGGGTTCGTCATCGGCGGGCCCCGGATGGTCGTGCTGCCGGATACGGGCGAGGAACTCCCCGGGGAGTTCCACGTGATGCGTCCGGACGTAGAACCAGAGGTCCCCTCGCCAGATCCACTCCCCGTCGGAAAGGACGGAGTCGCCCCCGAGCACGGTCCTGCCGGAGCCGAGCACGTCCGTGGAGGACCCCATGATGCTGAGGACCTCGTGCCCGCCGAGCAGATACTCCGTGATCCGCTCGGCATCCTCGTACGGGCCCGGGGCGAGGAAGTCCCGCATGCTTCCCCTCGGGGTTCCGAACGAAGGTGGCCAGAGTTCCTGAAAGAAGTCGGCCATCCGCACGGGGGCTCCTGCCGACGGGCCAGGGGCTCGACCGGATCGTCCCGGGGAAGCTCCGCGGTTTTCAGGTGCCCGGTGTCGAGCCCGCAAAGAAATCCTCCGCGTCGGGGTGGGGTGCGCCGATCAGGAACCGGGAGAAAGCGTCGGGCGCGTTTTCCCCCGGGTGATACCCACCGGTGTGGTGAAGGTGGAAGAACCGCCCCTTCTCGTCGCCCAGGAGAATCCCGTGCTCGGAAGCCTCGTGGCCGACAGGAAAAAGCTCGGCTCCGAGCCCGGGGGCCGCCCGCCGCAGATGCTCCCGCGTCAGGAGGTCGCGGGAGTTCTCGTGGCGCCGGACCCGCCCTCGTCAGGCCGGTCGACGGCCCGCGGACGTTCCGGAACGGCCCGGGACGGTTCGACGTTCATCCGTGATCCGTCCCGGACCGGTACCGCTGCGCTGTCGGCGGGGCGTTATCCCTCGCTCACATGCCAGTTCTTCGTCGGTCGGCCCGCTTCGTCCCACCGACGTTCCGCCACCATGGCCATACCGTTCTCGGAGAACTCCACCTCGGCGGCGAGCACACCGTTCGGGTGCCATTCCCTGGACGTCCCGACCGGGAGCCCCGTGCGGGCCGTCGCCTCGGAGCGGAGCGTGCCGTCCTTGTACCACTCGCGGCTGGGGCCGTGCTGCACCCCTTCCACGTAGGAGTCCAGGCCGACCAGGGCATCGCCCAGGTGCTCCTCGACCTCGCCGGTGAAGAGTTCCCCCCGGTACAGCAGGCGCTGCCCCTGATCCATGTCGACTTCGTGGTCGTCGATGTCGATTCGTGTCACGTCGGGCATCGGGGAATCCAGAGTCCGCTGGTCGGAGGATTGCCGGTGAACCTGCCGTGCAGGCCGTCCACGCCGACACAGGAGCCGACCTGCTTCCTGGGGAAGGTGCCGAGTTCCTCGGCCTCCTTCCAGCGCGGCGCCGCGCTGGAAGGAGAGGTCCTTCGGGAAGTGCTCGAAATTGCGGCCGTGGGAGCGAGCCCGCGCGCCTCGGCCTCCCGGACCGCACGACCCCTTCACCGGCCCCGGCCGCGTCACCGGCAGGCCGTCGGCTCATCGGGAACCAGTGAGCTTCTCCACCGTCGATTCGATGAAGGCGGCAGCCTCCCGCTCGGAGATCTGCACGTGGTCGATGTCGTTGTGCCCGAGCTCGTAGAGCCTGAGGTACTCCGTCGGCTCCCAGCGGAGATTACGGGTGAAGGCCTCGTCGTGCGTCTCCGCCTCCCGGCCGACGAGACGCCGCCGCAGGATGCCGCGTGGGCTGCTGCGCGGATATCCCTCACTGATCTTCGCGTAGTACGCGATCCTGCCGACCGCTCCGGCATCGAGGGTGTCGAGTGTGCTCGGGGCCAGTGTGAGGAACGGCTCGGCGTTGAGGTTGGACTCGAAGTTCCCGTACGGGATCATCACTCCGTACAGGTCGATGAACTCCTCGATCGAGTAGCCGCCGCCTCGCCCGTACATGATCAGCAACGGCTCGTACGGGTCCGGCAGGTCCGGCAGATCGACCCCGCCCCGCTCCCGCAGCGCGGCCCAGCGCACGGCACCCCGGCACGTCCTCGCCGTGGACGGCGTGCCGACGTTGTGCGCCACGTAATCCTCCAGCTCGGACTCGACCTCCGGGGCCGGCCGGAACGACGGGTCGACGAACTCGGTCACATCGAAGAAGGGCCACTTCTCCTCGGCGTTGTACACCTGAGCCCACAGGGCTGCGCGACGCATGTACTCCCGCATCAGCAGGGCGCGGGAACGCGAGTGACTGCTGGCCGTGTCCCAGTCGCCGTACCAGTCGACCGCGCGCAACCGCTCCAGGACCGCGCGTGGCAGCTCAGTACTCACTTCAGATCAAATCCCTTCAGGTGCATCTCCTGACGAATAGCCTTCACCACGTCGTCGACATTGGACAAATCATCGGCGAGCTGGACCTTCGGCGGTTCCATCCCCAGGGACCGCCAGTGCCGGAACCCGCCGATCTTGTCGTTCGGCGCGAAGTCATGGGCGCCCGCGTCTCTGATGTCCTGGGGGAATCTCGGGCGGTAGTACCTGCCGTCGGCGGGATCGAGCTCCCACAGGTGGTCGTATTCGCGGATGTAGGGCAGGCCGGACTTCATGAGACTGCTCTCGACGTACTCGTGAGCCATGAGGTGCTTGAACTGCTGCAAGCCCTCTTCGCTGAGTTTCCCCTCACGCGCGGCGAACCACATCTCGCCGACATCGATGCGCGGGGTGAAGAGGCCCTTCTTGAACGTGCCGGGAGCGATGGCCACTTCGTGCTGCGACCGGAAGAGATGGCTCTTGACCTGGCGGAGCACGGACTCGTCCACACCGGTGTTCCGGGAGATCGCCGGAAGCTCGACCTTGTTGTCCGTCGACCTGATGTTCTCGTACATCTCCGCTGCGACCACGGAGTCCGGGTCGTGGATCGGATCAGGCTTCTCGATCCAGCCGGCGCCGCTCCAGCCGCCGTTCGGGCCATCGGTGTACGGGCTGCCGTCGTGGTCATCGGCCCGCGCGCCGTCAGTGGCATCGTCCGCGTCGTCGCCGACGTGTGCCGCGTCGTCCCCAAGGTGTGTGGCGTCGTCGCCGATGTGCGCCGCGTCGTCGCCAAGGCGTCCGACATCGTCTGCCGTCGACCCGACACCGTGGACCGCCGAGTCGACGTCCTTGCCGATGGTGGACACGACATCGTCGATGCTGCGCCCGCCGATCGTGATGTCACCTGCCCCGCGCGGCACCGGCACCTTGCCGAAGAGCTCCGTCTGCTCGGCCTTGATTGCGGCCAGTTCGTCCGGGGAGACGCCGGGCAGGCGCTCCTTCTCGTACAGGACGTGGCCGTCCATCTTGGCCGTGAAGCTGTCCGCGGTGTGGAACTGCAGCTCGAAGGTCTGGCCGCTGATCGGATCGCGCCAGGTCGAGTTGATGCCCTTGTAGCCGGTGGAGTCCCAGGTGTTCTTGAACGTGACGTTCTCGAAGCCCTTGGCCTGGAGGTCGTCGATCGCCTGCTGCACGCCGTGGGTGTAGCTGTTGCTCGGCACCTCCATCGTGTAGCGGATGGAGTCCTTGATGTCGCCGAGGGCCCGAGCGGGGTCCACGCCGACGTCTTCGAGCATGTCCGTGGCGAGCTTGCGCTTGAGCGAGTCCTCGCCCTTGAGCCGGTACTCGAGGCCGATCAGCTTGCCGTTGTCGACCTTGCCCGCGATGCCCTGCATCGACTCGGTGATACGCGGTTCCGCCTCGGTGGACCTGCGCATGAAGTCGTCGGCTGCCGCGTTCGCGTCCCGGTCCAGGCGCAGACCGTTCTCGCCCGCCCAGGATCCGTCGGGCAGATTGCCTCGGGGACCGTCGGGGGTGATCCCGCCGGGAACTCCACCGTCGCCGCCATGGGGCGGACCGGGCAGGTCCGATCCGGGACCGTCCGGAATGTGGTCGCCACCAGTGGGTGATCCGTCGTTGCCGTGTCCGCCGTGGCCGTTGCCGGGCGGGTCCTGGTGGCTGCCGCCGTTGCCGTGTCCGCCGTCGTCGGTGTGGGTGTTGGGAGCGTCGTTGTGGCCGCCACCACCGGTGTGGGTGTTGGGGGGTTCGTGGCTGTTGGAGGGGCCGTGGCCGAGGTCGTCGGCGCGGCCGCCGGGGAGGTGGTCGCCGGTCTGGCCGGTGGGGAGGTGGTCA
>NZ_JBIAQQ010000066.1:0-2391 GCF_042889165.1 Streptomyces sp. NPDC002669
AACACAGTGGACGCGAGCAACTGAGGACAAGCCCTCGGCCTATTAGTACCAGTCAGCTCCACCCGTTACCGGGCTTCCACATCTGGCCTATCAACCCAGTCGTCTACTGGGAGCCTTAACCAATCAAGTTGGTGGGAATACTCATCTCGAAGCAGGCTTCCCGCTTAGATGCTTTCAGCGGTTATCCCTCCCGAACGTAGCCAACCAGCCATGCCCTTGGCAGGACAACTGGCACACCAGAGGTTCGTCCGTCCCGGTCCTCTCGTACTAGGGACAGCCCTTCTCAATATTCCTACGCGCACAGCGGATAGGGACCGAACTGTCTCACGACGTTCTAAACCCAGCTCGCGTACCGCTTTAATGGGCGAACAGCCCAACCCTTGGGACCGACTCCAGCCCCAGGATGCGACGAGCCGACATCGAGGTGCCAAACCATCCCGTCGATATGGACTCTTGGGGAAGATCAGCCTGTTATCCCCGGGGTACCTTTTATCCGTTGAGCGACAGCGCTTCCACAAGCCACTGCCGGATCACTAGTCCCGACTTTCGTCCCTGCTCGACCCGTCGGTCTCACAGTCAAGCTCCCTTGTGCACTTACACTCAACACCTGATTGCCAACCAGGCTGAGGGAACCTTTGGGCGCCTCCGTTACTCTTTAGGAGGCAACCGCCCCAGTTAAACTACCCATCAGACACTGTCCCTGATCCGGATCACGGACCCAGGTTAGACATCCAGCACGACCAGAGTGGTATTTCAACGACGACTCCACAACCACTGGCGTGGCCGCTTCACAGTCTCCCACCTATCCTACACAAGCCGAACCGAACACCAATATCAAACTGTAGTAAAGGTCCCGGGGTCTTTCCGTCCTGCTGCGCGAAACGAGCATCTTTACTCGTAGTGCAATTTCACCGGGCCTATGGTTGAGACAGTCGAGAAGTCGTTACGCCATTCGTGCAGGTCGGAACTTACCCGACAAGGAATTTCGCTACCTTAGGATGGTTATAGTTACCACCGCCGTTTACTGGCGCTTAAGTTCTCAGCTTCGCCGACCCGAAAGTCGGCTAACCGGTCCCCTTAACGTTCCAGCACCGGGCAGGCGTCAGTCCGTATACATCGCCTTACGGCTTCGCACGGACCTGTGTTTTTAGTAAACAGTCGCTTCTCGCTGGTCTCTGCGGCCACCCCCAGCTCAGGAAGCAAGTTCCCTCACCAGTGATGGCCCCCCTTCTCCCGAAGTTACGGGGGCATTTTGCCGAGTTCCTTAACCATAGTTCACCCGAACGCCTCGGTATTCTCTACCTGACCACCTGAGTCGGTTTAGGGTACGGGCCGCCATGAAACTCGCTAGAGGCTTTTCTCGACAGCATAGGATCATCCACTTCACCACAATCGGCTCGGCATCAGGTCTCAGACTATATGCACGACGGATTTGCCTACCGTGCGTCCTACACCCTTACCCCGGGACAACCACCGCCCGGGCTGGACTACCTTCCTGCGTCACCCCATCGCTTACCTAGTACAAGTCTGGTTCGTCGGCTCCACCACTACCCTCAACTCCGAAGAGATCGGGCCGGCTTCACGGACTTAGCATCGCCTGATTCAGTATTGGGCGTTTCAAAGCGGGTACCGGAATATCAACCGGTTGTCCATCGACTACGCCTGTCGGCCTCGCCTTAGGTCCCGACTTACCCTGGGCAGATCAGCTTGACCCAGGAACCCTTAGTCAATCGGCGCACACGTTTCTCACGTGTGTATCGCTACTCATGCCTGCATTCTCACTCGTGAACCGTCCACAACTGCCTTCCGGCGCTGCTTCACCCGGCACACGACGCTCCCCTACCCATCCCAGCACCCGTTAGGGCTTACATACTGGAATGACACGACTTCGGCGGTACGCTTGAGCCCCGCTACATTGTCGGCGCGGAATCACTTGACCAGTGAGCTATTACGCACTCTTTCAAGGGTGGCTGCTTCTAAGCCAACCTCCTGGTTGTCTCTGCGACTCCACATCCTTTCCCACTTAGCGTACGCTTAGGGGCCTTAGTCGATGCTCTGGGCTGTTTCCCTCTCGACCATGGAGCTTATCCCCCACAGTCTCACTGCCGCGCTCTCACTTACCGGCATTCGGAGTTTGGCTAAGGTCAGTAACCCGGTAGGGCCCATCGCCTATCCAGTGCTCTACCTCCGGCAAGAAACACACGACGCTGCACCTAAATGCATTTCGGGGAGAACCAGCTATCACGGAGTTTGATTGGCCTTTCACCCCTAACCACAGGTCATCCCCCAGGTTTTCAACCCTGGTGGGTTCGGTCCTCCACGAAGTCTTACCTCCGCTTCAACCTGCCCATGGCTAGATCACTCCGCTTCGGGTCTTGAGCGTGCTACTCA
>NZ_JBIAQQ010000066.1:2487-4971 GCF_042889165.1 Streptomyces sp. NPDC002669
CAGCGACGCTCCCACGGCTTGTAGGCACACGGTTTCAGGTACTATTTCACTCCGCTCCCGCGGTACTTTTCACCATTCCCTCACGGTACTATCCGCTATCGGTCACCAGGGAATATTTAGGCTTAACGGGTGGTCCCGCCAGATTCACACGGGATTTCTCGGGCCCCGTGCTACTTGGGTGTCTCTCAAGCAAGCCGCTGACATTTCGGCTACGGGGGTCTTACCCTCTACGCCGGACCTTTCGCATGTCCTTCGCCTACATCAACGGTTTCTGACTCACCTCACGGCCGGCAGACCGTGAAAGAGAGATCCCACAACCCCGCATGCGCAACCCCTGCCGGGTATCACACGCATACGGTTTGGCCTCATCCAGTTTCGCTCGCCACTACTCCCGGAATCACGGTTGTTTTCTCTTCCTGAGGGTACTGAGATGTTTCACTTCCCCTCGTTCCCTCCACACTGCCTATGTGTTCAGCAGCGGGTGACAGCCCATGACGACTGCCGGGTTTCCCCATTCGGACACCCCCGGATCAAAGCTCGGTTGACAGCTCCCCGGGGCCTATCGCGGCCTCCCACGTCCTTCATCGGTTCCTGGTGCCAAGGCATCCACCGTGCGCCCTTAAAAACTTGGCCACAGATGCTCGCGTCCACTGTGCAGTTCTCAAACAACGACCAGCCACCCACCACCCCGCTTCCGAAGAAACGAGTTCACTGGGGCCGGAACTGAGGCAGCCTCACGGCCGTACCCTCAGACACCCAACAACGTGCCCGACACGATCCACCGAAACCCACGTTCCACGCCGAAGCAGTACTAATGAATCCCTGAGAACCGTGCCGAATAGTCAACGTTCCACCCATGAGCAACCAGCACCGGACACTCGCCGGTGTACTGGCCTCTGACCAGGCGAACCTGGTGAGAAGTGCTCCTTAGAAAGGAGGTGATCCAGCCGCACCTTCCGGTACGGCTACCTTGTTACGACTTCGTCCCAATCGCCAGTCCCACCTTCGACAGCTCCCTCCCACAAGGGGTTGGGCCACCGGCTTCGGGTGTTACCGACTTTCGTGACGTGACGGGCGGTGTGTACAAGGCCCGGGAACGTATTCACCGCAGCAATGCTGATCTGCGATTACTAGCAACTCCGACTTCATGGGGTCGAGTTGCAGACCCCAATCCGAACTGAGACCGGCTTTTTGAGATTCGCTCCGCCTCACGGCATCGCAGCTCATTGTACCGGCCATTGTAGCACGTGTGCAGCCCAAGACATAAGGGGCATGATGACTTGACGTCGTCCCCACCTTCCTCCGAGTTGACCCCGGCAGTCTCCTGTGAGTCCCCATCACCCCGAAGGGCATGCTGGCAACACAGAACAAGGGTTGCGCTCGTTGCGGGACTTAACCCAACATCTCACGACACGAGCTGACGACAGCCATGCACCACCTGTACACCGACCACAAGGGGGGCACCATCTCTGGCGCTTTCCGGTGTATGTCAAGCCTTGGTAAGGTTCTTCGCGTTGCGTCGAATTAAGCCACATGCTCCGCTGCTTGTGCGGGCCCCCGTCAATTCCTTTGAGTTTTAGCCTTGCGGCCGTACTCCCCAGGCGGGGAACTTAATGCGTTAGCTGCGGCACCGACGACGTGGAATGTCGCCAACACCTAGTTCCCAACGTTTACGGCGTGGACTACCAGGGTATCTAATCCTGTTCGCTCCCCACGCTTTCGCTCCTCAGCGTCAGTAATGGCCCAGAGATCCGCCTTCGCCACCGGTGTTCCTCCTGATATCTGCGCATTTCACCGCTACACCAGGAATTCCGATCTCCCCTACCACACTCTAGCCTGCCCGTATCGACTGCAGACCCGGGGTTAAGCCCCGGGCTTTCACAACCGACGCGACAAGCCGCCTACGAGCTCTTTACGCCCAATAATTCCGGACAACGCTTGCGCCCTACGTATTACCGCGGCTGCTGGCACGTAGTTAGCCGGCGCTTCTTCTGCAGGTACCGTCACTTGCGCTTCTTCCCTGCTGAAAGAGGTTTACAACCCGAAGGCCGTCATCCCTCACGCGGCGTCGCTGCATCAGGCTTTCGCCCATTGTGCAATATTCCCCACTGCTGCCTCCCGTAGGAGTCTGGGCCGTGTCTCAGTCCCAGTGTGGCCGGTCGCCCTCTCAGGCCGGCTACCCGTCGTCGCCTTGGTAGGCCATCACCCCACCAACAAGCTGATAGGCCGCGGGCTCATCCTTCACCGCCGGAGCTTTCAACCCCGTCCCATGCGGGACGAAGTGGTATCCGGTATTAGACCCCGTTTCCAGGGCTTGTCCCAGAGTGAAGGGCAGATTGCCCACGTGTTACTCACCCGTTCGCCACTAATCCACCACCGAAGCGGCTTCATCGTTCGACTTGCATGTGTTAAGCACGCCGCCAGCGTTCGTCCTGAGCCAGGATCAAACTCTCCGTGAATGTTTTCCCGTGATCGGGACAACAC
>NZ_JBIAQQ010000067.1:0-4379 GCF_042889165.1 Streptomyces sp. NPDC002669
GCCTGCGGCCCGCTGCGACGGCCCCGGCGGGTGGGTTCCGCGACGACTGCCACGGGGATCTCCTTGCGGTACGGGGGGATTGCGGAGGTCGGGGCGGTGCCCCGGGAAGGTGCGGGGCCCGTCCGGGTGCGGCCGGACGGACCCCGCACCCGGTATCAGCGGCCGAGCATCGCCTGCGCGGCCTTCTGCGCGGCGTCCAGCGCCTCCTGCGGGCTCTTCTTGCCCAGCAGCGCCGCCTGGATCTCCGGCGCGAGCACGCCCTGGACCTCACGGGCCTTGTCCTGGAGCGGGCCCACGGTCATGCTCGGCAGCGTGGCGCCGACCGCGGTCTGCAGCGCGTCGCCCGGGTAGAGGTCGCCGCCGGACTTGCGGGCCGGGAAGTAGCCCGCGCCCGTCTGCAGACCGGCCGTGTTCTTCGACTCGGCGACGAAGTTCAGCCAGTCGCCGGTGTTCTTCTTGTCGGCGCCCTTCAGCATCGACAGCGCGCCGACGGTGCCGTAGCCGACCGACTTCACGTCCTTCAGCGGCGGCTGGACGACGATGTTCTCCTTGCCCCAGAACGGCTCGACGTCCGCCGGGGTGTTCTGCCAGGTGCAGGCCACCTTGCCCTTGGCGGTCGGGGTCTGCTCCAGCTTCGGCGTGGTGGTGACCAGGTCCTTGTCGGTGTAGCCGCCGTCGACGAGCTTCTTCAGGTACGTCAGCGCCTTCACGCCGGCCGCGTCGTTGAAGGTGACCTGCTTGCCGTCCTCGGAGAAGACGTCACCGCCGGCCTGCCACAGCAGCGGGTAGAAGGTCATGTTCAGCGTCTGCTGGGTGTCACCGCTGTAGCTGGTGGCGTAGTAGCCCTTCTTCTTCAGCTCCGGCGCCAGCGCCTCCAGCTCGGCCCAGCTCGTCGGGTAGCTCTTCTCGCCGATCGCCTCGAACACCCGCTTGTCGCAGATCAGCGGGTTGGCGCTGGTCAGCACGGGGGTGCCGAGCGCCTTGCCGTCGTACGTGACGGACTTCAGGGCGAAGTCGGTGTAGTCCGACTTGGCGTCGGCCGGCATGTACTCGTCGGCCGGGACGATGCTCCTGGCGTACTTGGGCAGCTGGTCGGGGATCAGGTAGACCGCGTCCGGGCCCTTGCCGGAGGCGATCGCGGTGGCCAGCGCGGTGTCGCGGTTGGCCCACGGGAAGGTCTCCACCTTCACCTTCACGCCCGAGTGCTCCTTCTCGAACGCCTTCACCAGGCCGTCCCAGTAGGCCTTGTTCTTGGCCTCGTCGAAGATGACCGGGTAGGTCCACATGGTGACGGTGTTGTCGTCGCTGCCGCTGCCGGAACAGCCGGCCAGTACCCCGACGGCGAGCGCGGTGGCCAGCACGGGGGCGGTGACGGCGCGGACTCTGGAACGGCGGGTGAGGAGACGGGACATGAGCTGGTCCTCCGAGGACGTGAGGGTGGGGCGGGGAAGAGGGGGAGTCACCGGGCCGGAACCGTCTGGACGGTGCCGGTGTGCCGGGCGCGTTCGGCGGCGAACGCCGCGAGGTGGCTGCCGAGCGAGGTGGCGGGACCGGAGCGGACCGCCCCGGCGTCACCGGTGGCGACGGCGGTGACGAACGCGTCGACGAGTCCGGCGTCCCCGCCGCCGTGCCCGTCGGCCGCGTTCGAACCGGAGGCGCCGAGTTCGTGGACGGTGGACTCGCCGGTCCGGAAGTCCTGCACCGTGACCCGCTCGCCGTCGCCGATCAGCCAGCCGTGCGAGCCGAAGATCCGGGTCTGCCGGTGGGTCTGCTCGGTGAACGCCACCATCTGGAAGGTCGCGGTCACGCCGTCCGTCAGCTGCATGGCCAGGACCTGGTGGTCGACCACGTCGTTGTCGCTCCGGTACGCGCAGACCCCGTACGGGCCCTCGCGCAGCGCCCGCACGAGACCGGCCTCGTCGGTGGCCTCGGTGACGTGGGTGACCGGCCAGACCGCGCCCTTCTCGCGCAGCGTCGGCAGGTACAGCTTCAGCGCGCTGTACGGGCAGCCGTCCTCGACCGCGCAGTCCAGGCAGCGTTCGGCGGACCCGGCCGGGGCGTTCTCCGGCCGGAAGTGCTTCAGCCCGCCGAAGCTGGAGACCCGTTCGATCCGGCCGCCCATGACGTACGTGATCCAGTCCAGGTCGTGGCAGGACTTGGCGAGCAGCATCGGGGAGGAGTCCTTCTCGCTGCGCCACGGCCCGCGCACATAGCTGTGCGCGTAGTGCCACCAGCCGACCGGCTCCAGGTGGTCGAGGGAGACCAGCTGACCGAGCACGCCGGAGTCCACGACCTCCTTCACCAGGTCGGTGTACGGGGTGTACCGCATGACGTGGCACACCGCGAACAGGACTCCGGAGCGTTCCACGCCCTCGACGATCCGCCGGGTCTCCTCCTCGGTCGGGGCGAGGGGCTTCTCGGCGAGGATCGCGTAGCCCGCCTCGGCCAGGGCCAGCACCGGCTCCACGTGGAAGCTGTCCTGGGTGGCGACGACGACGGCGTCGGCGATGCGGTTCTCGACCAGCGGCCGCCAGTCGTCGAACTCGACGGGAGCGCCGGCGGCGGCCCGCGCCGCGGGGCGCGGGTCGGCGACGGCGACGAGCTCGGCGCGCTCGGGGTGCGCCTTGATCCACTCGGCGTACGTCAGACCGCGGTTGCCGGCGCCGACGAGTGCGACCCGTACGGGCCGGCCGGTGATCGGGGTATGCGTGGACACGGGAATCCCTGGTGCTCGATGGGGTGGTCAGATGCGCAGCGTGGCCGCGCTGTGGGCGACGCGCTCGCCCTCGTCCGGCAGTGCGGTGCGCTCGGTGCCGTCCTCGACGCAGCCGGTGTGCAGCAGGTGGCTGTCGCCGGTGAACGCCGCGGGCCGCAGTTCGAGCCGGCCGCCGGTGAAGGTGGAGCCGGTGGCCCGGTAGCGGTTGGGGCCCTCGGTGACCAGCACGTGGGCGGTGCCCTCGGGCGCGGTCGAGTCGAGGCCGGACAGCTGCCAGTCGACGGTCCGTCCGGCACCGGTGCGCGAGAGCAGGGCGCCGTCCTTGTTGGTGCCGGTCAGCCGCGTTCCCTCGACGCGCAGCCGCTGGTCCTTGTCGGAGGCCAGCTTGAGCCCGGTGTCGCGGAGTTCGCCGCCCAGCACGGTGATGTCGGTGTGCTTGAGCGAGACGGGGGCGGTGTCCTTGGAGCCGGTGAGCGTGCACTGGTCCAGGACGAGCGGCCCGGTGCCGTTGAACACCGCTGCGTCGACGCCCTTCAGGACGTTGCGCTGGAGGGTGAGCGGGGCGGTCACGTTGGCCTGGGTTATCTCCGCGCCGGCCGCGAACGCGAACGAGGAGTCGGCGATCACATTGGGGCGGGCGGACAGGTCCGAGGCCCGGGAGACGATCAGCGGACCCGTGGCCGTGCAGCCGCGCATCTGCACCCCGTCGGCGTTGACCCAGAGCATCCCGGAGCCGGACAGGGACTTCTTGCCGATGACGAGGACGTCCTCCAGGGTCAGATCGGTGATCTTGACCCGGGCCACGAACCAGGAGCAGGCGTGCCGGCGGACGGTGATCCGCTTCGCCCGGCCGCCCCAGGCGGCGCCGGAGTTGGCGAAGGTCATCAGCCCGGAGTTGCCGGTGTAGACGAGATCGTGCTCGAACTGGCCGTGCGTCACGAACGGGCCCTCGTCGTCGCCGTCGCCGTGACAGTTGGTGACGTAGCAGTAGGCGGAGGCCGTGAAGTCGTTGAGGTGGCGGGCGTTGGAGGTGTGACAGTCCTCGACGTGCCCGTACAGGCAGTAGATCTGCTGGGTGAGGTAGCCCGCCCCGCCGTACGTGACCGACTTCGGGTTGGTCAGCGAGCACTGCTCGGTGCGGTAGTACGTGCACCAGCGGCGCATCACGACCGGCCAGAAGGTGCCGATGGCCTCGATGCCGGAGACGTCGCAGCGCACCGCGTACTCGTACGCGACCGGGTGCGAGCCGGACATCTCGTCCTCGCCCCAGCCCTCGAAGACCATGTTGCGGACGTGGGCGCGGTCGACGGGCTCGACGCGGGTCCAGGTCAGGGTGCGTCCGGCGGCCAGGTCCCAGCCGATCTGGTAGTTGACCCGGATGTGCGTGGCGTCGACGACATCGGTGACCTGGACGAGCCGCTGGATCTCCTTCTCGTACTTGCCCGCCAGGGCGTTGACCTCCACGGCCCACCACTGGCCCACGGAGAACTTCGACGAGTCACCGACCTCGAACAGGTCCGACAGGTCCGGCATCGCCGCACCCAGGGTGTGCTTGACGGTGGTGTCGGTGGGGGTGCCGCGGAAGGAGAGGACGGCGCCGAAGGGGTTGTCGTGGGTGTTCTTCTCGATGCCTTCGGTGCGTATGCGGTGGCCGCCGAAGTCG
>NZ_JBIAQQ010000068.1:0-4021 GCF_042889165.1 Streptomyces sp. NPDC002669
CCGCCCCCGGGGCGGCCGCTCCGCCGGGCGCTGGGTTTTTTCTTCGTTTTAATAATTTTATTAACCCCATGTGCTCAATATCAACGGCGGGCGGGGGGGGGGCCCCCGCGCCCCCCCCCCGACGGAGACCCCAGCACAGCAGAGGACCGACTGCACGAAGGGGAAGCCATGACAGCGACGACCGACGGAAGCACCGGGGCCGTGAACCCCCGCGCGGCCTCGGCCAGTGAACCGACCGACACAACCATCGCCGCGGACGACGTGCTCGCCGCCGCGCGGCGGGCCGCGGAACGCTCGGTGGAGCACCTCCTCGGCAAGCAGGACGAGCAGGGCTGGTGGAAGGGGGACCTCGCCACCAACGTCACCATGGACGCCGAGGACCTGCTGCTGCGTCAGTTCCTCGGCATCCAGGACCCCGGGACCGTCCGGGCGGCCGGTCTCTTCATCCGCGGCGAACAGCTGGGCGACGGCACCTGGGCCACTTTCCACGGCGGGCCCGGCGAACTCTCCACCACCATCGAGGCGTACGTGGCCCTGCGGCTGGCCGGGGACCGGCCGGACGAACCGCACATGGCCCGCGCCTCGGCCTGGATCAGGGAACAGGGCGGCATCGCGGCCGCCCGCGTCTTCACCCGGATCTGGCTCGCCCTGTTCGGCTGGTGGAAATGGGACGACCTGCCGGAGCTCCCGCCCGAGCTGATGTTCTTCCCCAAGTGGGCCCCGCTCAACATCTACGACTTCGGCTGCTGGGCCCGCCAGACCATCGTGCCGCTCACCATCGTCTCGGCGAAGCGGCCGGTGCGCCCCGCCCCGTTCGCACTCGACGAACTGCACACCGACCCGGCCAACCCGAACCCGCCCAGGCGCCCGGCCCCGGCGGCGAGCTGGGACGGCGTCTTCCAGCGCCTGGACCGGGTGCTGCACGTCTACCACCGGTTCGCCCCGCGCGGACTGCGCCGGATCGCCATGAACGCGGCGTCCCGCTGGATCATCGAACGCCAGGAGAACGACGGCTGCTGGGGCGGCATCCAGCCCCCCGCCGTGTACTCCGTCATCGCCCTGCACCTGCTCGGCTACGACCTGGACCACCCGGTGATGCGGGCCGGACTCGAATCGCTCGACCGGTTCGCGGTCTGGCGCGAGGACGGCGCCCGCATGATCGAGGCATGCCAGTCCCCGGTGTGGGACACCTGCCTCGCCACCATCGCGCTCGCCGACGCCGGGGTCAGCCCCGACCACCCGGCCCTCATCAAGGCCGCGGACTGGATGCTCGGCGAGGAGATCGTCCGGCCCGGCGACTGGTCCGTGCGGCGGCCCCGGCTCAACCCGGGCGGCTGGGCCTTCGAGTTCCACAACGACAACTACCCGGACATCGACGACACCGCGGAAGTGGTCCTCGCGCTGCGCCGGGTCCGCCACCCCGACCGGGCCCGCGTGGAGGCCGCCATCAGGCGGGGCGTGCGCTGGAACGTCGGGATGCAGTCCCGCAACGGGGCCTGGGGCGCGTTCGACGCGGACAACACCAGCGCCTTCCCCAACCGGCTGCCCTTCTGCGACTTCGGCGAGGTCATCGACCCGCCCTCCGCCGATGTCACCGGGCACGTGGTGGAGATGCTCGCCGTCGAGGGGAGGGCCGGGCACCCCGCGACCCGGCGCGGCGTCGAGTGGCTGCTGGCCGAACAGGAGGCGAACGGCGCCTGGTTCGGCCGCTGGGGCGTCAACTACGTGTACGGGACGGGTTCGGTGGTGCCCGCCCTGGTCGCCGCCGGGCTGCCCGTCACGCACCCGGCGATCCGGCGCGCGGTCCACTGGCTGGAGTCCGTGCAGAACGAGGACGGCGGCTGGGGCGAGGACCTGCGCTCGTACCACGAGGACGAGTGGATCGGGCACGGCGCCTCGACCGCCTCCCAGACCGCGTGGGCGCTGCTCGCGCTGCTCGCCGCCGGACGGCGCGACAGCGGGGCCGTGCTGCGAGGGGTGCGCTGGCTGATCGACACCCAACGGGCCGACGGCTCCTGGGACGAGCCGTACTTCACCGGCACCGGCTTTCCCTGGGACTTCTCCATCAACTACCACCTCTACCGGCAGGTCTTCCCGCTCACCGCCCTCGGACGGTACGTGTACGGCGAACCGTTCGCCGTCCGCAAGGGGGTCTGATGGGCGACGACCCCGGGCCGTCAGGGCCCGCGGCACCGCTGCTGATCGCCTGCGCGCTCGGCATCGAGCGGTTCGCCCTGCACAGCGGCCGGGGCCGGGCCGGTACGGCCCCCGGCCCCGTCACCGTCCTGCGCACGGGCATGGGCCCCAGGGCCGCCGAGGAGGCCGTGGGCCGGGCGCTGGCCCGGGGCCGCGCGTCCGGTGCGGCGGTACTGGCCTCCGGCTTCTGCGCCGGACTGTCCCCGGGGATGCACCCCGGGGACCTGGTGGTCGCCGACGAGACCCGGGAGGCCGAGGGGTCGACGGTCTGCACCGCCCCGGGCCTGCTCGCCGAGGCCCTGGCCGGTGCGGTGCCCGGCCGCACCGTCCACACCGGCCCGCTGGCCGGCTCCGCCCATGTCGTACGCGGACACGAGCGGGCCGAACTGCGGGCGACCGGAGCGATCGCGGTGGACATGGAGTCGGCCGCCACCCTGCGCACCGCCCTGCGGTCCGGACCACGTCCGGTTGCCGCCGTACGGGTGGTCGTGGATGCTCCGGAGCACGAGCTCGTCCGCATCGGCACGGTGCGCGGTGGAATATCGGCTTTCCGTGTTCTCCGTGCCGTCCTGCCGGCTTTCTACGAATGGCACCGATCTTTGCTGCTCCCCAGGAGGTGAGCCAGATGGCCATGCCGCTCCGTCAGTCCATCAAGGTGGCGACGTATCTCGCCGAACAGAAGCTCCGCAAGCGGGAAAAGTTCCCGCTCATCGTGGAACTGGAACCCTTGTTCGCCTGCAACCTCGCGTGCGAGGGCTGCGGGAAGATCCAGCACCCCGCCGGAGTGCTCAAGCAGCGCATGCCGGTCGCCCAGGCAGTGGGCGCCGTGCTCGAATCGGGTGCCCCGATGGTTTCCATCGCGGGCGGCGAACCGCTGATGCATCCGCAGATCGACGAAATCGTCCGGCAGCTGGTGGCACGGAAGAAGTACGTCTTCCTCTGCACCAACGCGGTGCTGCTGCGGAAGAAGATCGAGAAATTCACCCCCTCCCCGTATTTCGCCTTCGCCGTGCACATCGACGGGCTGCGCGAACGGCACGACGAATCGGTCGCCAAGGAAGGTGTCTTCGACGAGGCGGTGGCGGCGATCAAGGAGGCCAAGCGACGCGGCTTCCGGGTCACCACGAATTCCACCTTCTTCAACACCGACACCCCGCAGACCGTCATCGAGGTCCTCAATTACCTCAATGACGATCTGAAGGTCGACGAGATGATGCTCTCGCCCGCCTACGCCTATGAGAAGGCGCCCGACCAGGAACACTTCCTGGGCGTCGAGCAGACCCGCGAGCTCTTCAAGAAGGCGTTCGCCGGCGGGAACCGTGCCCGCTGGCGGCTGAACCACTCCCCGCTCTTCCTGGACTTCCTGGAGGGCAAGGCGGACTTCCCCTGCACGGCCTGGGCCATCCCGAACTACTCCCTGTTCGGCTGGCAGCGGCCCTGCTACCTGATGAGCGACGGCTACGTGCCGACGTACCGCCAGCTCATCGAGGAGACCGACTGGGACAAGTACGGCCGGGGCAAGGACCCGCGCTGCGACAACTGCATGGCGCACTGCGGCTACGAGCCCACCGCCGTGCTCGCCACCATGGGGTCGCTGAAGGAGTCCCTGCGCGCGGCGCGCGAGACGGTCTCCGGGAACCGGTGACGCCGTGACCGCTGGAGAGCCGGTCGCACTGGGTCTCCCCGGCCTGCCGGCCCGACCGCTCGCGGTGCGCCGCCCCTCGCGGCGCATCCAGGTCGGGTCGGTTGCGGTGGGCGGGGACGCGCCGGTGTCGGTGCAGTCGATGACCACGACGCGGACCTCGGACATCGGTGCGACGTTGCA
>NZ_JBIAQQ010000069.1:0-3441 GCF_042889165.1 Streptomyces sp. NPDC002669
AAGCTCACCACGCTCCGCCCGGAGCAGGCCGCGTACATCGGTGTCGAGGTCGAGGGCCCCTACAAGCCCGACCACTACCGCTACTGACCCCACCCGCCGGCCACCGCCCGGCACCGGCCGGCCGGTGACCACCCGGATGGTCACCACCGGTCGGTGACGAACGGCCACCGGCGACCGGAACGGTCTCAGCAGCAGTGACGAACGCAGGCCCCCGCACCCCCGTGTCGGGGGCCTGCGCCGTACCGCGCCCGCTCAGCCCGAGGACCCCAGAAGGACCCCATGCCCCGCGGCCGATATTCGATCCACGATCTCCACGATCACACCCCCCTCGGCGAAGAGCACTTCCAATGCGCCCCCGGCCCCTCCGGCTGGCGCTACATCTCCCGGACCACCGCCCCGTCCGGTGATCACCTCGGCTCCGTCGATCTCACCCTCGACGAACTCGGCCGCCCCATCCGCCTCGAACTCCACGCCGCGAGCTGGCAGGTCCGCGGCGCCGCCCTCGAAGGCGTCACCTGGGTCCGCACCGACCCGACCGGCACCCACGCCACCGAAGGCAATGTCCCCGCCCACGCCTTCACCGGCACGTCCCCCGCGTTCCTCATCGCGACCGCACGGCTCCTGCGCCTCACCCCCGCCTCGCCCGCGACCCGCGTACGCCTGGTCGCCTTCACGGATCCGGTCCTCGCACCCCGGACCGTCGACCAGTCCTGGGCCCTGGTGAACAGTGAAGCGCACACCACTGACAACGGCCCGCTGACCGTGGACGAATACCAGGTCAGCGCCCTGGACACCGGCGAGCGGCACACCGTTCACATCGCCGGTGACGTGGTTCTGGCAGCCCCCGGCATCGAACTGGAGGACCTGGACTCTCCGCCCTCGTACACCTGAGAGAACGGTCGGCTCCTCGGGCACACGGGGAGTCCCCGGCCGGCGATGCTTCTCAGGCGGCCGCCCCCGGGCAGTCGGCTCCCGGGCCGGCAGCTCTCAGGCGGGCGGGGCGAAGCCGGTGGCGGCGGGCGGCGACGTCCTGTCGTCCACGGCCCCCGCGTCCCGTCCCGGCCCCTCCACGTCAGCGGACCGCCCCGGCGCACCAGCCCCGAAGCCTTCCGCGACGGGGCCGGACACCACCGGCGCCCACCCGGGAGCCACGCCTGCGGGCTCCCCGGAACCACCGGGACGCACGGCACTCTCCCGACTCTCCAGTGCACCGCTTTCCCGGGCACTCTCCTGAGCCGCGACGAACATCCGCCGCGCGTCCCGCGCCTGCCGCTCGTTCACCACCGCGGCCAGGTACGCCCCGGCCGGCACCCCCTCCGGCGCCGGAACCCCGGTCCGCCCCGCCAGCTCCCCGGCCAGCCGCTCCGCCATCGCCCCGCCCACCTGCGCGTCGAGCTGGTGCATCCGGGTCAGGTACTGGCGGACGGCCAGCCACAGGGAATCCGGCACCCCCGACAGGTCCAGCCCCGCGAACCGCCCGACCAGCCACGGCGGCGGAGGCGGCACAGCGGCCGCCCGCGAGGCCGGCACCCGCTCCCGTACGACCAGGGTCCCCGCGAACACGTCCCCGAGCCGCCGTCCCCGGGCCGACACCAGCGAGGCGACGCAGGCGACGACCCCGAGCGTCAGCAGGATCTCGACGACCCCCACGGCCCCGCGCACCAGCGCGTGCCGGAACCGGATCGGCCCCCCGTCGTCCCGGACCACCCGCAGCCCGCACGCCAGCTTCCCCAGCGAACGCCCATGGCTCAGCGTCTCCACCGCGATCGGCCCGCCCACCAGCACCAGCAGGAAACTCGCGACGGACACCGCCGCGAGCGCCGCGTCGTCCAGCGTCGCCGTCGCGACGGCCAGCCCGATCGACACCAGGACGAACGCCGCCCCCACCACGGCGAGATCGATGGTCACCGCCAGCGCCCGGCTCGGCAGTTTCGCCGGCCGCAGCCCCAGTACGACCGCGTCCCCGGTCACGAGCTCACTCATCGCCGCCCCATCCTTCGCCGATCGTCCCTGCCCCTCGGGCCCTCAGTCTGCCAAGCTGGCCCGCAGCGCGCCGCCGCCGTAGTACGAACCCGTACGCACCCATGCCTGGAGCAGCAGCCGAACATGGATCTCGACGTATTCGTGACCGCCCACCGTGCCGAGTGGGACCGCCTGGACCAGCTCCTGCGTCGCGGGCGCCGCCTCACCGGCACGGAAGCCGACGAACTCGTCGAGCTCTACCAGCGCACGGCCACCCATCTCTCGCTCCTGCAGTCCAGCGCCCCGGACCCGATGCTCACCGGCCGCCTCACCCAGCTCGTGGCGCGCGCCCGGTCCACGGTCACGGGCACCCGCCGAGCCTCCTGGCGCGATGTCACCCGCTTCCTCACCGCCGGTTTCCCCGCCGCCGTCTACCGCTCCCGGCACTGGTGGATACCCACGGCCGTGCTCTCCACGGTGCTGGCAGCGGTCATCGGCTGGTGGATCGGCACGCACCCGGAGGTCCAGTCGGCCATCGCGGCCCCCGACGACCTCCGCCGCCTCACCAGCCCCGGCGGGGAGTACGAGACGTACTACTCCAGTCACCCGGCGGCGTCGTTCGCCGCCCAGGTGTGGACGAACAACGCCCAGGCCGCGGCCATGTGCCTGGTCCTGGGCGCGTTCCTCTGCGTCCCGGTGATCTGGATCCTCTTCGTCAACGTGCTCAACCTCGGGGTCGGCATCGGCCTGATGTCCTCGGCGGGCCGGCTCGACACCTTCATGGGGCTGATCCTTCCGCACGGCCTGCTCGAACTCACCGCCGTCTTCGTCGCCGCGGGCACGGGACTGCGCCTCGGCTGGACGGTCATCGACCCGGGCCCGCAAACCCGGCGCTCGGCCCTCGCCCAACAGGGCCGGGCCGCGATCGGCATGGCCATCGGCCTGGCCCTGGTCCTGTTCGTCTCGGGCGTGATCGAAGGCTTCGTCACCCCTTCCGGCCTTCCGACCTGGGGCCGCGTCACCATCGGCATCGGGGCGGAGCTGGCCTTCCTCGCCTACGTCTACCTCCTGGGCGGCCGAGCGGCACGCGCCGGCGAGAGCGGCGACGTCGAAGCCGCGGAACGCAGCGCCGAACTCCCCGTCGCCGCCTGATGTGCGTACGGCCCCGCTGACCTGCTAGTCTCCTCTTCGCCCAGGAAGCTGTTGACACGGCGGATCTGGGGAGGTAGATTTTAACGGTTGCCTCGGACTGGACAGGTTCGAGCCCGACAGTTAATCTCTACATCGCTCTCACCGGAAACGAGATTTCCGCAGAGCCGTCGATCCTCTTACTTCGAATCATGAAGCCGATTTTTCGGCAGAATTTTTCTGGTAAAGTCTGGATCCGCCGAAAGGCAAAAGACCACTTCGACGGTCACCGAGAATTCGGAATCCGGTCCGGAAACGGAACGGGAAAAGGTTCTGGTAGAGTCGGAAGGG
>NZ_JBIAQQ010000070.1:0-3283 GCF_042889165.1 Streptomyces sp. NPDC002669
CGCGTTGAAGTATTTGGCCTCGGGGTGGTGGATGACGATCGCGTCGGTGGACTGTTCGGGGTGGAGCTGGAACTCTTCGGAGAGGTGGACCCCGATCCGTTCGGGCCGGAGCAGTTCGGCGATCTTGGCCCGGTCCTCCAGGTCGGGGCAGGCGCCGTAGCCCAGGGAGAAGCGCGCGCCGCGGTATTTCAGGGCGAACATGTCCTCGACGTTGTCGGGGTCCTCGGCGCCGAAGCCCAGTTCGGTGCGGACGCGGGCGTGCCAGTATTCGGCGAGGGCTTCGGCGAGTTGGACGGACAGTCCGTGGAGTTCGAGGTAGTCGCGGTAGGCGTTGGCCTCGAAGAGTTTGGCGGTTTCCTCGCCGATGCGGGAGCCGATGGTGACGACCTGGAGGCCGACGACGTCGGTGTGGCCGGATTCTTCGGGGCGGAAGAAGTCGGCGAGGCACAGGCGGCGGCCGCGGCGCTGGCGGGGGAAGGTGAAGCGGGTGCGTTCGGAGCCGTCCTCGTGGAGCAGGATGAGGTCGTCGCCCTTGGAGACGCAGGGGAAGTAGCCGTGGACGACGGCTGCTTCCAGGAGGTTTTCGGTGTGGAGTTTGTCGAGCCAGCCGCGCAGGTGGGGGCGGCCCTCGGTTTCCACGAGTTCTTCGTAGGTGGGTCCGTCGCCGGTGCGGGCCTGCTTGAGTCCCCATTGGCCCTTGAAGAGGGCTCCTTCGTCGAGCCAGGAGGCGTATTCCTTGAGCTGGATGCCCTTGACGACCCGGGTTCCCCAGAACGGGGGGGTCGGGACCGGGTTGTCGACCGCGACGTCGGAGCGCACGCCCTCGGCCGGCTCCTGGACCTCCAGGACCGCGGTGTCGCGCTTGGGCACCCGGCGCTGCTTGAGTTCGGGCAGGACCGCGCCCGCAACCCCGCGCTTGACCGCGATCAGGGCGTCCATCAGCCGCAGTCCTTCGAAGGCGTCGCGGGCGTAGCGGACTTCGCCCTCGTAGAGTTCGTGGAGGTCTTGTTCGACGTAGGCGCGGGTGAGGGCGGCGCCGCCGAGGATGACGGGGAAGTCGGCGGCCAGTTTGCGCTGGTTGAGCTCCTGGAGGTTCTCCTTCATGATCACGGTGGATTTGACCAGGAGGCCGGACATGCCGATGACGTCGGCGCGGTGTTCCTGTGCGGCTTCCAGGATCGCGGAGACGGGTTGTTTGATGCCGAGGTTGACGACGTTGTAGCCGTTGTTGGACAGGATGATGTCGACGAGGTTCTTGCCGATGTCGTGGACGTCGCCGCGGACGGTGGCCAGCACGATGGTGCCCTTGCCCTGGGCGTCGGACTTCTCCATGTGCGGTTCGAGATGGGCCACCGCGGTCTTCATCACCTCGGCGGACTGCAGGACGAAGGGCAGTTGCATCTGCCCGGAGCCGAACAGCTCACCGACGACCTTCATGCCCTCCAGGAGGGTGTTGTTCACGATGTCCAGGGCGGGCGTGGTGGTGAGTGCCTGGTCGAGGTCGGCCTCCAGGCCGTTCTTCTCGCCGTCGATGATGCGCCGCTGGAGGCGTTCCTCCAGGGGCAGGGCGGCCAGTTCCTCGGCCTTGCCCGCCTTCATCGACTTCGTGCTGACCCCCTCGAACAGCTCCATGAGCTTCTGGAGCGGGTCGTAGCCCTCGGCGCGGCGGTCGTAGATCAGGTCGAGGGCGACCTTGACCTGTTCCTCCTCCAGGCGGGCGATGGGCAGGATCTTGGAGGCGTGGACGATCGCGGAGTCCAGGCCGGCCCTGACGCACTCGTCCAGGAAGACGGAGTTCAAAACGACGCGGGCGGCCGGGTTCAGGCCGAAGGAGATGTTGGACAGGCCCAGCGTGGTCTGCACCTGGGGGTGGCGCTTCTTCAGCTCCCGGATCGCTTCGATCGTGGCGATGCCGTCCTTGCGGGACTCCTCCTGCCCGGTGCAGATCGTGAAGGTCAGGCAGTCGATCAGGATGTCCGACTCCCGGATCCCCCAGTTCGCCGTCAGGTCGGTGATCAGGCGTTCGGCGACGGCGACCTTGTGCTCGACGGTGCGGGCCTGGCCCTCCTCGTCGATCGTCAGCGCGATCAGCGCCGCCCCGTGCTCCGCGGCCAAAGCCGTGACCTTGGCGAACCGGGACTCGGGACCGTCGCCGTCCTCGTAGTTCACCGAGTTCAGAACCGCACGCCCGCCCAGCTTCTCCAGCCCCGCCCGCAGCACCGGCAGCTCCGTGGAGTCCAGCACCACCGGGAGGGTGGACGCGGTCGCGAAGCGGCCGGCCAGCTCCTCCATGTCCGCCACCCCGTCGCGGCCCACGTAGTCGACACAGAGGTCGAGCATGTGCGCGCCCTCACGGATCTGGTCGCGGGCCATCTCCACACAGTCGTCCCACCGGGCCTCCAGCATCGCCTCACGGAACTTCTTCGACCCGTTGGCATTGGTCCGCTCACCGATCGCCAGATACGAGGTGTCCTGCCGAAACGGCACCGTCTGGTAGAGGGAGGCGGCGCCCGGCTCCGGCCGCGGATCCCGCACCACCGGCCGCACCCCCCGCACCCGCTCCACCAACTGGCGCAGATGCTCCGGCGTCGTCCCGCAGCACCCCCCCACCAACGACAGCCCGTACTCCCCCACGAACGTCTCCTGCGCATCGGCCAGACCCTTGGGCCCCAGCGGGAAATGCGCACCGTCCTTCGTCAGCACCGGCAGCCCCGCATTGGGCATGCACAGCAACGGGATCCGCGAATGGCGCGCCAGATACCGCAGGTGCTCGCTCATCTCGGCCGGCCCCGTCGAGCAGTTCAGCCCGATCATGTCGATGCCCAGCGGCTCCAGCGCGGTCAGCGCCGCACCGATCTCCGAGCCCAGCAGCATCGTCCCGGTCGTCTCGAACGCCAGCGAGCACAGCACCAGCAGATCACTGCCCGCCGCCTCCATCGCCCGCCGCGCACCCAGCACCGCCGCCTTGGTCTGCAGCAGGTCCTGCGTCGTCTCGATGATCAGCGCGTCCGCACCACCGGCGATCAGCCCCTCGGCGTTCTGCTGGAACCCGTCCCGCAGCCCCGCATACGAGGTGTGCCCCAGCGTCGGCAGCTTCGTGCCCGGCCCCATCGACCCCAGCACCCACCGCTGCCGCCCCGACGAGACGGTGAACTCATCGGCCACCCCCCGCGCGATCCGCGCCCCCGCCTCGGACAGCTCGAAAATCCGCCCGGCAATGCCGTACTCCCCCAGCGCAGACGAATTCGCCCCGAACGTGTTCGTCTCGACACAGTCCACCCCC
>NZ_JBIAQQ010000071.1:0-3139 GCF_042889165.1 Streptomyces sp. NPDC002669
CTGCCCCTGACCCCCAACGGGAAGGTCGACACCAAGGCCCTGCCCGCCCCCGGCCACCACCGGCCCGAACTCGCCACCACCTACACCCCGCCCCGGACGGACACCGAGCGCACCCTTGCCGCGATCTGGTCCGAGATCCTCGGCATCGACACCATCGGCATCCACGACAACTTCTTCGAACTGGGCGGGGACTCGATCGTCAGCATTCAGATGATCGCCCGGGCCAAGAAGTTCGGTGTGCACCTCACTCCACGACTGATCTTCAAGAACCAGACGATCGCCGAGATCGCGGTCCACGCGGCTGCGGCCGCGCCGGTCGACGCGGAGCAGGGACGGGTGGCGGGAGAGGTCCCGCTGACACCGATCCAGCACTGGTTCTTCGAGAAGGACCTGCCGACGTTCGACCACTTCAACCAGGCCGAACTTCTCGTCACCGACGGGCTCGCCCCCGACGTGCTGCGGCTCGCGCTGGCCGATCTGATCGAGCACCACGACGCGCTGCGGCTGCGCTGTGTGGACGGACCCGACGGCTGGCGGCAGTACCTGGACGAGACCGCGGACACCGACATCCTCGACGTGCACGACCTGTCCGGAGTTCCGGACGAGTCCCGGGCATCGGTGTCGCTGGACATCGCGGAGGAGACGCAGCAGAGCCTCGGCCTGGCCAAGGGCCCGTTGTTGCGGGCCGCCCTGCTGGAGCTGGGGCCGACGCGCGGGCAGCGGTTGCTCACCGTCGTACACCACTTGGCGGTCGACGGTGTGTCGTGGCGAATCCTCCTGGAGGACCTGGGCAGTTGCTACGAGCGACGGGCCGCCGGTCTCACACCCCTGCTGCCGGCCAAGACGACGTCGTTCCGGTCGTGGGCCCAGCGGCTGAACGGCTTCGCCGACTCCGCTCGGGCGCGGGCCGAGTACGCCTACTGGGCCGAGCCCAAGCCAGCCGGCCGGGTGCCGCGCGACCGGGACGGCCGTAACGACCTGGGATCCTCCGCCAGTGTCATGGCGGCGCTCAGCCCCGAGGAGACGCGTGCCCTGCTGCGGGACGTGCCACGGGCCTTCAGCACCCAGATCAACGACGCATTGCTCACCGCGCTGGCACACGCCCTGCGGGACTGGACGGGTGACGACGAGATCCTGGTCGGTCTGGAGGGACACGGCCGTGAGGACCTGTTCCCGGACGTGGACCTGTCGCGAACGGTCGGATGGTTCACGTCCGTCTTCCCCGTCGCGCTGCGGCTGGCGCCGGGAGTCACCGACCCGGTGGCCTCGCTCGACTCCATCCGCGAGCAGCTGGCGCGGATCCCCAACAAGGGCGTCGGCTACGGCATCCTGCGCCATCTCGGTGCCCCGGACATGACCGCCGTGCTGGGCCGGCAGCCCACTCCGGAAGTGAACTTCAACTACCTGGGGCAGTTCACCAGGGACCTCCCGGGCATCGGGCGGTACGCCGGTCCCGGCGAGTCCAAGGGCCACTCGATCAGCCCGGACGGCATGCGCTGGAACGTGCTGGACGTGACCGCAGCGGTCGAAGGCGACACGTTCGGCCTGTACATCAACTACTCGACCGCGCTGCACGAGCGGCGCACCGTCGAGCGTCTGGCCGAAGGCGTCCTCGGCCACCTGCGCGAGCTGGTCGCCGGCAGCGCGGACGGAGCCGCCGACGCCCGCCGGGAGTCCCCCGGTGTTCCCCTCACCGATGTCGATGACGCCGACATGGCCGCGATCCTGAAGAGGTTCTCGATATGAGTGCGCACAACGTGGAAGACGTCTACGGACTCTCGCCCCTGCAGTTCGGCATGCTCTACCACTCGCTGGAGGACACTTCCGACACGCGCCCGTACATGGTGCAGATGACGGAGGAGGTCCAGGGATCCTTCGACGAGGCGCTGTTCGGAGTCGCCTGGCAGCAGCTCGTCGACCGGCATTCGATCCTGCGCAGCGCGTTCGTGTGGGAGGGGGTGTCGGAGCCGGTTCAGGTGGTGCAGCGCCGAGCTCCCCTGCCCTTCGAAGTGAGAGATCTGCGCGGCCTGTCCGATCAGGAGGAGCGGCTGAGCGACTTCCTGGCCGAGGACTGGGACCGGGGGTTCGACCTCTCACGGGCCCCGCTGGTCCGGGTCACCGTGCTGCTGACGGGGGAGGAGCGCCGGATCGTCGTCTGGTCGTTCCACCACATCCTCCTCGACGGCTGGAGTGTGCAGATCCTCCAGAAGGAACTGTTCGCCCTCTACCGCGCGTTGCTCGACGGTACTTCCGCCGAACTGCCGACGACCGTCCCCTACCGCCGCTACATCGAGTGGCTCAACTCCCGGCAGGACGACGGTTCCGCGGCGTTCTGGACCGACTACCTGGCGGGCGTCAGCGAGCCCACCGCCCTGAACGTCGACCGGGACACCGGTGACACGGGAGTCGGCGAGTTCGAGGTGTGCGCCTCCGCGGAGCTGTTCGACCGGGCCCGGGACTACGCCAAGTCCCAGCGTGTCACGATGAACACCCTGGTACAGGGCCTGTGGTCGATCCTGCTCTCCCGGTACAGTCGCCAGGACGAGGTGCTGTTCGGCTCCACCATCTCGGGCCGGTCGATCGATCTGCCCGGCGTCGAGTCGATGATGGGCCTGTTCATCAACACCCTGCCGGTCCGCGGCCGGCTCACGGGCGACCTGGTGGTCTCCGAGTGGCTGAGTGATCTCCAGGACGAACAGCTGGAGATGCGGCAGTGGGAGTACTGCCACCTCGTCGACGTGCAGAAGCACAGCAGGATCCCGCGCGGTGAGCCCCTGTTCCGGTCGATCCTCGTCTTCGAGAACTATCCGGTGGTGCAGAAGCCGTCGGACTTCCCCGAGGGAATGACCCGACGCCTGGTCAACTGCGTGGAGCGCACCGGGTACCCGCTGACCCTGGTCGTATCGGCGGGCCGGGCCCTGGAGTTCCGCTTCGTCTACGACCGGAGCAGGTTCGACGCGAGGACGATCGAGCGCATGGCCGGCCACCTCGAAACCCTGCTGATCTCCGTGGTGGACTCGCCAGGCGCACGCATCGGCGATCTCAACATGTTGACGGTGGGGGAGTTGGGGGAGGTGTTGGTGGAGTGGAATGGTGAGAGTGGTCCGTATCCGGACACGGCGACCATTCACCGGCTGGT
>NZ_JBIAQQ010000072.1:0-1457 GCF_042889165.1 Streptomyces sp. NPDC002669
GCCCCGACCTCCGCAATCCCCCCGTACCGCAAGGAGATCCCCGTGGCAGTCGTCGCGGAACCCACCCGCCGGGGCCGTCGCAGCGGGCCGCAGGCGCGCCGCGAGGCCCGGATCGGCCTGCTCTTCGTCCTTCCGTGCTTCCTGCTGTTCCTGGCCTTCCGGTTCGGGCCGGGCGTGGCCGGTGTGCTGATGAGCTTCACCGACTACACCCTCACCGGTGGCGGCAGCTTCGTCGGACTGGACAACTTCACCCGCCTGTGGGACGACCCGCTGTTCTGGCAGGCGCTGAAGGTCACCGTCCTCTACACGGTGCTCGCCGTGCCGGGCACGCTCATCGCGTCGGTGTCCCTGGCGCTGATCACCCGCCGCGCGTTCCGCGGCGCCAGGTTCTTCCGCTCGGTGTTCTTCCTGCCGGTGGTCACCTCGCTGGTGCTGGCGGCCACCGTCTTCGTGTGGATCTTCTCGACCGGCGGGCCGTGGTCCACCCTGATGGGCTGGTTCGGGATGTCGGAGGGCTCCTGGCTCTCCGACGACGTGCTGGTGCTGCCCGCGCTCGCGATCGTCGGCGTCTGGTCCCGGTTCGGGTACGGGATGCTCATCCTGCTGGCCCGGATGCAGGACATCCCGCGTGAGCTGGAGGAGGCGGCCCTCACCGACGGCGCGGGCCCCTGGCAGCGGTTCCGGCACATCGTGCTGCCGCAGCTCAAGCCCGCCCTGTTCTTCCTCGCCGTGATCGAGACGACGGCCTCCTTCCAGGTCTTCGACGCCGTCTACACCATGACCGGCGGCGGCCCGGCCAACGCCAGCTACACGCTCGTCTTCCAGCTCTACGACGCGGGCTTCAAGTACTTCGACCTGGGTTACGCCTCCGCCATCGGCGTCGCGCTCTTCGCGCTGACCGTGGTGGTCGCAATGATCCAGCGGCTCGTGATCGGGAAGGACCAGTGACCATGCCCCCCACCCCCACCACAACCCCCGCCCGGGCCCAGACCCCGCCCGCGGCGAAGGCCCCCGCTCCCGCTCCCGGCCGGGCCGAACGCCGGGCCGCGCGCCGGGCCGAACGCAGGCTGCGCAAACTGTCGGAGCGGGACACCGTCCCGCACGGCATGCGCCCCACCCGGGCCGGCCGGATCGGGCGCGCCGTGCTGCTGGGTGTGGCGGCGCTCGCGACGGTCTTCCCGTTCTACGCGATGGTGGTGCTTTCCCTGAAGCCGTCCGCGGCGGTCGAGTTCCCCGGCAGTCTGCTGCCGTGGCCGCTGACCGGCCAGGCGTACGACACCGTCATGAATGCCCAGGACGTGCCGCGCTGGCTGGTCAACACGCTGGTCTACTCGGTCGTCTCGGTGGTCGGGGTGCTGCTGCTCGCCTCGCTCGCCGGGTACGCCTTCGCCAAGAAGCGCTTCCCGGGCCGGGAGGCGATGTTCTGGTCGTTCCTGTCGATGGTGATGGTCCCCGTA
>NZ_JBIAQQ010000072.1:1549-2968 GCF_042889165.1 Streptomyces sp. NPDC002669
CGTTGCTGAAGCCGATCCTGGCCACGCTCGGCGTCTTCGTCTTCCTGTGGCACTGGAACGACTTCCTGTGGCCGCTGGTCATCGGCCAGTCCACCGACATGCGCACCCTCACCGTCGGCATCGCCTCGCTCCAGCAGCAGAACGTGCCGCTCAACGTGGTGCTCTCCGGCTCCGTCATCGCGTTCGTGCCCATCTTCGCCGCGTACATGGTGGGCCAGCGCTACTTCACCGAGGGCGTCACCGCGTCCGGAATCAAGGGATAAACACTCGTGTTCACCGATGAGGCCGCGCTCGAAGAGCGGCTCGCCACCCCCTCCCCCGCGCTGATCGCCGACCTCGGGCGCCTGGAGGGCGACCTGCTCATCCTCGGCGCCGGCGGCAAGATGGGCCCCAGCCTGTGCCGGCTGGCCCGCCGGGCCCTGGACGCCGCGGGCCGCACCGACGTGACCGTGTACGCGGTCTCCCGCTGGTCCGACAAGACCGCGGCCGACGAGCTGGAGGCCGCCGGCATCTCCACCGTCGCCTTCGACCTGATGGACCCCACCGCCGACCTGGCCGCACTGCCCGACGCCGGGAACGTCGTCTTCATGGTCGGCGCCAAGTTCGGCTCCGCCGGGGCCCCCTCGCACGCCTGGGCCGTCAACGCCGCCCTGCCGGACCGGGTCACACGCCGCTGGCCCACCGCGCGGATCGCCGCGTTCTCCACCGGCAACGTGTACCCGCTGGTGCCGGTCTCCTCCGGCGGCTGCACCGAAACCGACCCCATCGGCCCGGTCGGCGAGTACGCCATGTCCTGCCTGGGCCGGGAGCGGATCTTCGACCACGCCGCCCTGACCCGCGGCACCAGGATCGCCAACATCCGCCTCAACTACGCCGTCGACCTCCGCTACGGCGTCCTCGCCGACATCGCCCACCGCGTCCACACCGGCGAGCCCGTCGACGTGACGACCGGCCACGCCAACGTGGTATGGCAGGGATACGCCAACGAGGTCGCCCTGCGCACCCTCCTCCACGCCACCGACCACTCGGCGTTCACCCTCAACCTCACCGGCCCCGAAACCGCCTCGGTCCGCCGCCTCGCCCACTGGTTCGGCGAGGAGTTCGGCCAGGAACCGGTCCTCGCCGGCGAGGAGGCGCCCACCGCACTGCTCTCCGACGCCAGCCGCTGCCACGCCCTGTTCGGCTACCCCGACGTCCCCCTGCGCACCCTCGTCGAATGGCAGGCCGACTGGCTGCACCGCGGCCTGCCACTGTCCGGCAAGCCCACCAAGTTCCAGGTCCGCGACGGAAGGTTCTGATCCCCGTGTCCCGTACACCCGTAGCCATGACCGCGCCTGCACCCGGCCCCGTAGCCGCGACCACTCCCCAACCCGTACCCTCCTCGGCTACCGCCTCAGCCCCGGCGCGCACTCCGATGGA
>NZ_JBIAQQ010000073.1:0-2551 GCF_042889165.1 Streptomyces sp. NPDC002669
TGTCGCAGGGCGAGATCGAGGCGCTGGAGAGTGCGTATCCGGGGCTCGTCGACGTCCTCCCGCTCTCCCCGCTCCAGGAAGGACTCCACTTCCACGCCCTCGACGAGGACGCGAGCTCGGACGCGTACACCGTCCAGATCGTCCTCGACCTGGAGGGCGACTTCGACACCACGGCCATGCGCCGGGCCGCCGGGGCACTGCTGAGCCGGCACGCCGGGCTGCGCGCGGGCTTCGTCCACGAGGGACTCGACGCACCCGTCCAGGTGATCACCGCCGAGGCCCGGCTGCCCTGGTCCGAGCAGGACCTCGCGGACCTGGCCCCCGAGGCGCGCGACGCCGCCGTCACCCGGCTCCTCGACGAGGACCGGGCCCGCCGCTTCGACCCCGCCGCCCCGCCGCTCCTGCGCTTCACCGCCATCCGGCTCGACGACGACCACCACCGGCTCGTCCTCACCTACGACCACCTGCTCCTCGACGGCTGGTCGACGGCCATCCTGGTCCGCGAGCTCTTCGCGCTGTACGCCTCCGGCTCCGACACCGCGGCCCTGCCGCGCGTCACCCCCTTCCGCGACCACCTGGAGTGGCTCTCCCGGCAGGACCGCGCCGCGGCCGAGGCGGCATGGCGCGAGGCCCTGGCCGGACTCGACGAGCCCACCCTGCTCGCCTCCTCCCACGACACCGCCGACGACGCCGCGCCCGAGCAGATCCGGACCGAGCTCACGGCGGAGCTGACCGAGGCCGTGAGCGCCCGGGCCCGCGCCCTGGGCATCACGCTCAACACCGTGGTGCAGGGCTGCTGGGGCCTGGTCCTCGCCCGGCTCACCGGCCGCGACGACGTCGTCTTCGGCGCCACCGTCTCCGGCCGCCCGGCCGACCTGCCCGGCATCGAGGACATGGTGGGGCTGTTCATCAACACCCTGCCCGTCCGGGTTCGGGTGCGCCCCGGCGACAGCCTGTCCGGCCTCTTCGCGGCCGTGCAGGACGAGCAGGCCCGGCTCATGCCGCACCAGCACGTCCGCCTCGCCGACGTGCAGCGCCTGGCCGGCCACGGCGAACTCTTCGACTCCATCGCGGTGTTCGAGAACTACCCGATCGACGCGCTCGACCTCGGCAGCGGGGACGGCCGGCTGCGGGTCACCGGCGTCGACGGCGGCGACACCACCCACTACCCGCTCACCCTGATCGCCGTCCCCGGCGACCGGCTGCAACTGCGCCTCGGCCACCGCCCCGGCGTCGTCGACCGGGACCGCGCCGAGCGGATCCTGGCCGCCCTCCTCTCCGTGCTCGACGCCGTCGTCGCCGACCCGGACCGGCCGGTCGGCCGCATCGACCTGCTGCCGCCGGCGGAGCGCCACCAGGTGCTGGAGGCGTGGAACGACACCGCCGCCCCGGTGCCCGCGGGCACCCTGGCCGACGCGTTCCGGCAGCAGGCCGCCCGCACCCCCGACTCCGTCGCGGTGACGTTCCGGGGCACCGGTCTGTCCTACGCCGAGCTGGACGAGCGCTCCAACCGGCTGGCCCGGCTGCTCATCGGCCGCGGCGCCGCCCCCGAGCAGTTCGTCGCCGTCGCCCTGCCGCGCTCGGCCGACCTGCTCGTCGCCGTCCTCGCGGTGCTCAAGTCGGGGGCCGCGTACCTGCCGGTGGACCCGGGTTACCCGGCGGAGCGGATCGAGTTCCTGCTCCGGGACGCCGCTCCGGTGCTGGTGCTGACCACCGCCGAGGTGGCCGCCGGACTGCCGGAGACCGGCACGCCGCGCCTCCTCCTGGACGGCGAGGACATCACCGCCGAACTGGACTCCCTGCCCGCGGACGCCCCGACGGACGCCGACCGGGTCGCACCGCTGCGGCCCGCCAACCCGGCGTACGTCATCTACACCTCCGGCTCCACCGGCCGCCCCAAGGGCGTCGTCGTCAGCCACGAGAGCGTGGTCGCCCTCGCCGCCTGGGCGGCGACCGAGATCGGCCCCGAGCGGCTGTCCCGGGTCCTGTTCGCGACCTCGCTCAACTTCGACGTGTCGGTCTTCGAGGTCTTCGGCCCCCTCCTGTCGGGCGGCTCCGTCGAGGTCGTGCGCGATGTGCTCGCGCTCACCGAGGCGCCGTACGACACCTGGTCCGGCAGCCTCATCAGCGCCGTGCCGTCCGCCCTCGACCAGCTCCTGGCCCACGGCGGCCTCGGCGTGCGCGCCGACCTGGTCGTCCTGGCCGGCGAGGCCCTGCCCGCCCGGCTGATGGACGACATCCGGCGGACCATGCCGGGCACCCGGGTCGCCAACATCTACGGGCCGACCGAGGCCACGGTCTACTCGACCGCCTGGTTCTCCGGCGACGGCTCCGCGGACGGCACCCCGCCGATCGGCCGCCCGATCACCAACCGCCGGGTCTACGTCCTGGACGCCGGCCTGCGCCCCGTGCCCCCCGGTGTCACGGGAGAGCTCTACATCGCCGGACCCGGACTGGCCCGGGGTTATCTGGGGCGTGCGGGGTTGTCGGCGGGTCGGTTCGTGGCGGATCCGTTCGGTGCCGTGGGTGGGCGGATGTATCGGACGGGTGA
>NZ_JBIAQQ010000074.1:0-2455 GCF_042889165.1 Streptomyces sp. NPDC002669
ACATACAACTCACCCGCAACACCCGGAGCCACCAACCCCAACGCACCATCCAGCACATACACCCGCGTGTTCCACACCGCACGACCGATCGGCGGGACGGACGGGGAGCCGTCGGCGGAGAGCGGGTCGCTCATGGTGGCGCAGACGGTGGTCTCCGTCGGGCCGTAGGCGTTGATCATCCGGCGGTCCCGCGACCACCGTTCGACGAGCGTCGGGGAGCACGCCTCGCCGGCCACGGTCAGCACCATGCCCGGCGGCAGGCCGTCCTCGTCCAGCGCGGCGAGGGCGGCGGGCGGGATGGTGGCGTGGGTGACCCGCCGGCGGTGGGTCAGCTCGGTGAGGGACCGGCCCGGCAGCAGCCGGTCGGCCGGCGCCAGGACGAGCGTCGAGCCGGACAGCAGGGCCAGGCACAGTTCGGAGAAGGCCGCGTCGAAACTCGGCGAGGCGAACTGGAGGATCCGGCTCCCCTCGGGCACGGCGAACCGCTCGATCTGGCTGCCCGCGAGGTTGGCCACCCCCCGGTGGGTCACCAGCACGCCCTTGGGGTTGCCGGTGGAGCCGGAGGTGTAGATGACGTACGCCGGGCTGTCCAGGGTCAGCGGGGCGTGCCGGTCCGCGGCCGTGGGGCTGTGGCCGGGGCGCTCGGGGGCGATGTCGCCGCCGAGGACCAGGGCGGCCGTGCCGGTGCCGATCTCCGGCAGCCGGTGGGCGGTGTCCCGGTCGACCAGCAGCAGCGCGGGCCGGGCGTCGCCGATCACGTACGCGATCCGCTCGGCCGGGTACTCCGGGTCGATGGGCAGGAAGGCGCCGCCCGCCTTGGAGACGGCGAGGACGGCCACCACCTGGTCGATGGAGCGGGGCAGCAGCAGACCCACCACGGACTCGGGGCCGATGTTCCGCGCGATGAGCAGGTGGGCGAGGTGGTTGGCCCGCTCGTCCAGCTCGGCGTAGGTGAGCTCGGTCGAGGGTCCCTCCGTCTCGTCGTACACCACGGCCGTGGCGTCCGGCGTACGGGCCGCCTGCGCCTGGAACAGCTCGGGGAAGACGTCGAACCGCACGTCACGGATGGTGCTGTCCCACTCGGTCCGCAGCCGTTCCGTCTCCTCGGCGGTGATGACGCCGACCCGGCCGACCGGCCGCTCGGGCTCCGTCACGATCAGTTCGAGCAGTCCGCGCAGCCGGGCCCCGAGCAGTTCCGCCTCGGCCGCGGTGAACGCGTCCGGCCGGTGGTCGAAGCGCAGCTCGAGGCGGGTGCCGGGGACGACGGCCAGCGAGAGCGGGTAGTGCGCCGCATCCCTGACCCGGGCGTCGACGGCGCGCAGACCGGTGCCGGGCAGGTCGAGGACGCCCGGGTCCAGCGGGTAGTTCTCGAAGACCAGCAGGGTGTCGAAGAGTTCGCCGAGTCCGGTCGACGCGGTGACCTCGGAGAGGCCGACGTGCTGGTGCTCCATGAGACCGGCCTGTTCGTCCTGCAGCCGGGCGAGCAGGTCCGCCAGCGGCTCGGCCGGGTTCAGGACCAGGCGTACGGGCAGGGTGTTGCTGAACAGGCCCACCATGCCCTCGGCCCCCGGCAGGTCGGCGGGGCGGCCGGAGACGGTGGCGCCGAAGACGACGTCGTCGCGGCCGGTGAGCCGGGCCAGCAGCAGGGCCCACGCCCCCTGGAGGAGCGTGTTCACGGTGAGTCCGCGCGACCTCGCCCAGGCGTGCAGGGTCGCGGTGAGGTCCTCGGACAGCCGGACGGAGTGCCGTTCCGGTGTCGTCGGCAGCTCCCCGGACCCGGCGGGCGCGAGCAGGGTGGGCTCGTCGAGTCCGGCCAGGGCCTCGCGCCATGCCGCATCGGCCGCGGCGCGGTCCTGCCGGGAGAGCCACTCCAGGTGGTCGCGGAACTGCGGGGGCTCGGGCAGCGTGAAGCCCTCGCCCCGGTGCGCGTACAGCTCGAACAGTTCGCGTACGGCGATGGGCACCGACCAGCCGTCCCACAGGAGGTGGTGGTTGGTCAGCACGAGCCGGTGACGGCGGTCGCCGAGCCGGATGACGGTGAGACGCAGGAGCGGCGGGGCGGCGGGGTCGAAGCGGCGGGCCCGGTCCTCGTCGAGGACCCGGGCGGCCTCCGCCTCGCGGTCGGCCTCGTCGAACCCGGTCAGGTCGACGTCCTGCCACGGCACCTCCGCGGAGGCGGGGATCACCTGGACCGGACGGCCGGATTCCTGGTGGACGAAGGCCGCCCGCAGGTTGGGCCGGCGCTCCAGCAGGGTCCGGGCCGCGGCGCGCATGGCCGTGGCGTCGAAGTCGCCCTCCAGGTCGAAGACGAGCTGGATGGCGTAGAGGTCGGGGGCGTCGGACTCACCGCCGTAGACGGTGTGGAAGTGGAGTCCTTCCTGGAGCGGGGAGAGCGGGAGGACGTCGACGAGCCCCGGATACGCACTCTCCAGCGCCTCGATCTCGCCCTGCGACA
>NZ_JBIAQQ010000075.1:0-2278 GCF_042889165.1 Streptomyces sp. NPDC002669
GATACGGCAGGCCGCGACAGTCCGTCCTCCTCCGCCACCGCCTCCAGACCCCGCAGCAACTCCTCACGGTCCGTGCCGACCACCACCGCCCGGTGATCGAAGACGGTACGGGCATGCACCAGCGCGGAACCGACCGCAGCCGGGTCCAGCTCCGGCCGCTCGGCAACGAACCCGGCCAGCCGCACGGCCTGCTCACGCAACGCCGCACCACTCCGCCCCGACAACACCCACGGCACCGGACCCTCACCGACGGCCGTTTCGCCCGGCCCCGCTTCCTGCTCCGGAGCCTGCTCCAGAATCAGATGGGCATTCGTGCCGCTGAAGCCGAACGAGGAGACCGCGGCCCGGCGCGGGCGTTCCAGCTCCGGCCAGGGCTGCTCCCGCGTCAGCAGCGAGACGGCGCCCGACTCCCAGTCCACATGACCGGTCGGCTCCTGCACGTGCAACGTGCGCGGCAGCGTTCCCTGCTGGATAGCGAGAACCATCTTGATGACGGCGGCGACGCCTGCGGCGGCCAGCGTGTGTCCGATGTTGGACTTCAACGAGCCGAGCCACAGGGGCTGTTCGGGCGTGTGCTCCTGACCGTACGTGGCCAGCAACGCCTGCGCCTCGATCGGGTCACCCAGCCTGGTGCCGGTGCCGTGTGCGTCGACCGCGTCCACGTCCGCGGCTGTCAGGCCCGCGTTGGTCAGGGCTTGCCGGATCACCCGCTGCTGCGACGGACCGTTCGGCGCCGTCAGACCATTGGACGCACCGTCCTGGTTGACCGCACTGCCCCGCAGCACCGCCAGCACCTCATGACCATTGCGCCGCGCGTCCGACAACCGCTCCAGGAGGACCAGGCCCACGCCCTCGCCCCAGCCGGTGCCGTCCGCGTCCGACGAGAACGCCTTGCAGCGCCCGTCGGCGGAGAGTGCGCGCTGCCGGCTGAACTCGACGAAGTTGACCGGGCCCGCCATGACGGTCGCCCCGCCCGCCAGGGCCAGTCCGCACTCCCCGTTCCGCAGTGCCTGCGCCGCCAGGTGCAGGGCGACCAGCGATGACGAGCACGCCGTGTCCACGGTCATGGCCGGCCCTTCCAGGCCGAGTGTGTAGGAGATGCGGCCCGACGCGACGCTGGTGGTCGTCCCCGTGGAGACGTATCCCTCCAGTTCCTCGGGCAGTTGACCGAAGCGCGTTACATAATCGCTGGTGATCACACCGGCGAACACCCCCGTGTCGCTGCCGCGCAGGGTTTCGGGGTCGATTCCGGCCCGTTCCAGCGTCTCCCACGCCGTTTCCAGGAGCAGTCGCTGCTGCGGGTCCATGGCGAGCGCCTCGCGCGGGTTGATGCCGAAGAAGTCGGCGTCGAACCCGGAGGCGTCGTGCAGGAATCCGCCGTGCCGGGTGTACGAGGTCCCGGTCGCCTCCGGGTTCGGGTCGTAGAGGCCGTCGAGGTCCCAGCCCCGGTCGCTCGGGAAGGGGCCGATGGTGTCGACGCCGTCCCGCAGGAGCTGCCAGAGGTCCTCCGGGGAGGCCACTCCGCCCGGGAACCGGCAGGCCATCGAGACGATGGCGATGGCGTCGTCGTTCTCCTCGGGCTCTGCGGGTCGCGTGCTCGGGGCCGCCGGGGCCGCGGTGGCCGGGCGGTCGCCGAGCAGCACCGTGCGCAGGTGGGTGGCGAGGGCCGCCGGGGTGGGGTGGTCGAACACGAGGGTCGGCGAGAGCCGGTGACCGGTGGTGGCGCCGAGCCGGTTGCGCAGTTCGACGGCGGACAGCGAGTCGAAGCCGAGCGTCTTGAACGTGCGGTTCGGTTCGAGGGCGCTGCCGCCCGAGCGGCCGAGCACCGCCGCGACCTCGTCCCGTACGAGGTCGAGCAACAGCTGCGTCTGCTCCGCCTCGGGCAGTGCGGCCAGGCGTTCGACGAGCGTGGTGCCGCTCTTCGTTCCGGAGCCGCCCGCGGCTGCCCGGCGCATGGGGGCGCGGACCAGGCCGCGCATGATCGGGGGCAGGGCTCCGCGTTCGGCACGCTTGCGCAGGGCGGCGGCGTTCATGGGGATGGCGGCGAGCGCGGGACGGTGGTGTCCGAGCGCTTCGTCGAAGGCTGCGAGCCCCTGCTCGACCGTGAGGGCACCGGCGCCGGTTTCGGCGAGCCGATCCAGATCCGCCCGGCTCAGGGTGCCGCCCATGCCGCCGGACGATTCCCACAGTCCCCAGGCGATGGAGGTGGCGGGGAGTCCTTGGGTGTGGCGGTGGTGGGCGAGGGCGTCGAGGAAGGTGTTGGCGGCGGCGTAGTTGG
>NZ_JBIAQQ010000076.1:0-2111 GCF_042889165.1 Streptomyces sp. NPDC002669
TCGCAGGCGGTGAGGGTGATGGTGGCGCCGAGGTTGGTGAGTTCGTCGGTGAGTTGGGTGGCGCCGGGGGCGTGGGGTCCGCTGCGGCTGGTGAGTAGGAGGTGGCGGGCGTGGTGGTGGGTGACGAGGTGGCGGGCCAGGAGGCTGCCGAGGGTGCCGGTGGCTCCGGTGATCAGGACGGTTCCCTCGGGGTCCAGCCCACGCGGCAGGGTCAGCAGGGTCTTGCCCGTCTGCTGGGCCTGGCTGAGGTAGCGCAGGGCGTCCGGCGCGTGGCTGATGTCCCATGCGGTGATCGGCGGCGGCGTCAGCGTCCCGGCCTCGAACAGCGTCACGAGGTCGGCCCATATCTCCTGGATGCGGTCGGGTTCGGCCTCCATCAGGTCGAACGCCCGGTACGCCACGCCCGGGTACTCCTCGGCTACCTCCTCGGCATCCCGGATGTCGGTCTTGCCGATCTCCAGGAAGCGGCCGCCGTGGGGGAGGAGGCGCAGGGAGGCGTCGACGAATTCCTTGGCGAGGGAGTCGAGGACGACGTCCATGCCGTGGCCGTCGGTGGTGGTGAGGAACTGTGTCTCGAAGTCGGTGGTGCGGGAGTTGGCCAGGTGGGTGTCGTCGAAGCCGAGCTTGCGCAGGGTGTCCCATTTGCCGGGGCTGGCGGTGCCGTAGACCTCGGCGCCCAGGTGGCGGGCGATCTGGAGGGCGGCCATGCCCACGCCGCCGGCCGCCGAATGGACCAGCAGCCGTTCCCCGGCCCGCAGCCCCGCCAGGTCCACCAGCCCGTAATACGCCGTGAGGAAGACGACGGGGAGCACGGCGGCCTCGTTGAACGTCAGCCCCCGGGGAATCCTGGCCACCCAGCGGTGGTCGGTGACACCGACCGGACCGAGGCCACCGGACGGGAACAGGCCCATGACGCGGTCGCCGACGGCCACCGACGTCACATCGGGGCCGACCTCCAGCACCACGCCCGAGCCCTCGCCGCCGATCCGGGCGTCGTCCCCCGGATACATGCCCAGGCCGACCATCACGTCACGGAAGTTGAGACCGCCCGCCCGCATGGCCACCCGTATCTCATGGGCTTCGAGGGGACGCTCGCCCTCGGGGTGGGGAAGCAGACCGAGGTTGCCGAGCGTGCCCTTGCTGGTGACGTCCAGACGCCATGAGGCACAGTCGGCGGGCGGCACCAGCACACCGGAAGCATCCGCGGCCCGGGCCAGCCGAGGCACATGGACCCCGCCGTCCCGCACCGCCGCCTCGGGAAGCCGCGCGGACAGGATGCCGGGCAGTACGGCGGGCCGCGCGTCGGACAGCGGGGCGGACAGTTCGTCGAACGGCTCATCGGACGGCTCATCGGACGGAGCGGAGGGGGCTGCTCCGGAGGATACGGAGTCGTCCAGGTCGAGCAGCGCGAAACGATCCGGATTCTCCGCGCGCGCGGAGCGGATCAGCCCCCACACGGGCGCGGCGGCCAGGTCCCGGATCTCCGGACCGGGACGTGTGGCGACCGCGTTGTGGGTGACGACCACGAGCTGCGCATCCGCGAACCGCTCGTCGGCCAGCCACTCCTGAACACACGCGGTCGTCCGCAGGAGCACCGCACGCACGGCTTCGGGTACGTCCTGGTGACTGTCTCCCTCTCCCTCTCCTCTTCCCGCTCCCTCACCGTTGCCGTCACTGGTGCAGGTGACCAGCACGTGCGCCGGTACGGAGGCACCGTCGTCGATCGCGTCGCGCAGAGCGGCGAGGGTGGCGTACGCGGTGCAGGACTCCGCCCCGTCGGCCGCGCCCCGCACCATGTCGTACAGGCCCAGCGGGTCCGGCCCGATCACGCTCACCGGCCCCAGGGGGGCGGGGGAGTCGGGCAGCGGCGACGGAACCCATTCCACGACATGGAGTCCGGCGGCGGCGCCGGGCCGGGTGGCCGCGGCGAGCTGCTTCATCGTGACCGGCCGGGTGACCAGCTCCCCGATGTGGGCGACCGGCGCACCGGTGAGATCCGTGAGGGTGATCTCCATGGTGGTGGGTGTGGTGGTGGTGAGGTGGGCGCGGAGGGTGGTGGGGTGGGTGGTGTGGAGGGTGATGTTGTGCCAGGTGAAGGGGATGTGGATGGG
>NZ_JBIAQQ010000077.1:0-2049 GCF_042889165.1 Streptomyces sp. NPDC002669
GCTGGTCGTGCTGCACCACATCGCGGCCGACGGCTGGTCGCTGGCCCCGCTGGCCCGGGACCTGTCGGCCGCGTACACCGCCCGTGCGGCGGGCGGCGTCCCCGAGTGGGAGCCGCTGCCGGTCCAGTTCGCGGACTACACCCTGTGGCAGCGCGAGGTGCTCGGCGACGAGACCGAGCCGGAGAGCCCGATCGCCCGCCAGCTGAGCTACTGGTACGAGGCGCTGGCCGAGCTGCCCGACGAGATCGAGCTGCCCGCCGACCGGCCCCGCCCGCAACTGCCCGGCTACCGCGGCGGATCGGTGGAGTTCGGCTTCGACGCGGCGCTGCACGGCGAGCTGACCGCGCTGGCCAAGGAGGCGAACGTCAGCCTCTTCATGGTGCTCCAGGCGGGCCTCGCGGCCCTGCTGACCCGGCTCGGCGCGGGCACCGACATCCCGCTCGGCACCCCGGTGGCGGGCCGCACCGACGAGGCGCTCGACGACCTCATCGGCTTCTTCGTGAACACCCTGGTGCTGCGCACCGACACCTCCGGCGACCCGACCTTCCGGGAGCTGCTGGACCGGGTCCGGGACACGGACCTGGCGGCCTACGCCCACCAGGACGTGCCGTTCGAGCGACTGGTCGAGGTCCTCAACCCGCCCCGTTCGCTGGCCCGGCACCCGCTGTTCCAGGTGATGCTGGCCCTGCAGAACACGCCGGACGGCACGCTGCGGCTGCCCGGCCTGGACGTCACCCCGCTGCCGCCCGCCCCCGCCGACGCCAAGTTCGACCTCGGCATCGAGCTGGTCGAGCGCCAGGACGGGGCGGGCGGCCCCGGCGGGATCCAGGGCCTCGCGCACTACAGTGCCGACCGGTTCGACCACGGCACCGTGCAGGTGCTGATGGAGCGGTTCGGACGCTGGCTGGCCTCCGCGGCCGCGGCACCGGACACCCGGATCGGTGCGTTCGACGTGCTGTCCACGGACGAGCGCGACACCGTGCTGCACCGCTGGAACGCCACCGACCGCGCCCTGCCCGCCGGCACGCTGCCCGACCTCTTCGAGGCCCAGGCGGCCCGTACCCCCGGCGCCACGGCGGTCGTCGCCACCGGGCAGGAACTCGACTACGCGGAGCTGAACCGCCGGGCGAACCGCCTGGCGCGGCTGCTGATCGAGTACGGCGCGCGCCCCGAGACCCTGGTCGCGGTCGCCGTGCCGCGCTCGGTGGAATGGCTCGTCGCCCTCCTGGCCGTCTCCAAGGCGGGGGCCGGCTACCTGCCCGTCGACCCGGGCCAGCCCGCGCAGCGCATCGCCCACGTCCTCGGCGACGCGGGGCCCGTCCTGGTCCTCACGTCCGGCGACGACCCCCGCGTCCCGGCCGGCGAGGCGTACCGCACGCTGCCGATCGCCGAGGGCGAGCGGCTCTGCGCCGGGTACGACGCCACCGATCCGACCGACGCGGAGCGCGGCACCGCCCTGAGGCCGGAGCACCCGGCGTACGTCATCTACACCTCGGGCTCCACCGGGCTGCCCAAGGGCGTGCTGATCACGCACGCCAGCATCGGGAACCTCGCAGCGGTGCACATCGACCGGCTGGAGATCGACGCGGACAGCCGCGTCCTGCAGGCGGTGTCCACCACGTTCGACCCGTCCGTCGCCGACACCGTGATGGCGCTGCTGGCCGGTGCCACGCTGGTGCTCGCCGACCCGGAGCGGCACATCGTGGGCGACCAGCTGGCCGAGGCCATCTCCACCCACGGCGTGACCCACCTCCAGCTGGCCGCCCCCGTGCTGGCCACGATCCCGGAGGCCGGTCTGGACACCCTGCGCTGCGTCGTCACGGGCGGCGAGGCGTGCTCGGCCGAACTGGTGGCGCGCTGGGCCAGGGGCGGCCGCAAGGTCGTCAACGCCTACGGGCCCACCGAGATGACCGTCGCGACGACCATGACCGAGCCGCTGACCGGCGACACCACTCCGCCGATCGGTCGTGCGGTGTGGAACACGCGGGTGTATGTGCTGGATGGTGCGTTGGGGTTGGTGGCTCCGGGTGTTGCGGGTGAGTTGTATGT
>NZ_JBIAQQ010000078.1:0-1922 GCF_042889165.1 Streptomyces sp. NPDC002669
CGTCTGCTGCAGATCCGTCGTCACACGCTTGAGGTACTCGCGGAGCTTGTCTTCCGTCGTCGGCATGCAGAGCCATCCCCTCGGACTACCCGGGCACTGGTCCATGGGTGGCAGCCCGACCTACATGCGCCCACCCGTTCGACTCGTAACCCTTCAGGTCGGGCCTTGGTTTGCTCTTAATGCGACCTAAAGCGTCGTCCGGAAATCGACGCCGGCCCACTCGCACGGCACCCGCGCCGACGGCAGGGGTTGCCATTTAGCAGGAGTTAAGCAGCGGTGTCTACGCTTCCCGACGCTCTCTCAGCCTCACCGTACGGATGCATATAGCTCAAACGAGAGGTCGACAAAATGACCGACCCCGGCGCCTCTGAAAAACTTTCCTTTCCCATGCCCCGGACATGTCCTTTCAGTCCGCCCGCCGAATACGCGCGGCTGCGTTCCGAGGAGCCGATGTCCCACGTCGTGCTGCAGAACGGCAGGACTGCCTGGCTGGCGACGCGCCACGAACATGTGCGCACCCTCCTGAGCAACCCTGCGACCAGCTCGAACCGTGCGCACCCCGCCTTTCCCGCGACGGTCGCCGACATCGGGGTCTTCGCCCAGAAGGGCTTTCTGCTCTCGATGGACTCGCCGGAGCACGCGTTGCACCGCCGGATGGTCACCAGCGAGTTCACGGCCAGCCGGACTCGTCGGCTCCGCCCTCGCATTCAGGAGATCGTCGACGAGTGCGTCACCCGGATCCTGGATTCCGGAAATTCGCGCCCGGTCGATCTGGTCCAGGAGCTCTCGCTTCCGGTTCCCTCGCTCGTCATCTGTGAATTGCTGGGGGTGCCTTACGGAAGCCGGGGCATTTTTCAGAAGTACACCGAGGTCCTGCTCGACCGGGCCAGCACTCCCGACGACCGGAAGCATGCATTCGGCGCCCTGCTCGCCTTTCTCGGCGACCTCGTCGACAGCAAGAACGAGGAACCCGACGACGCGCTGCTGAGCCGGCTCACGGTGAAGTACCGGGAGGCGGGCATCTACGACCGCGAACTGCTGACCGGCTTCGCCGTGCTGCTGCTCATCGCCGGTCACGAGACCACCGCGAACATGATCTCGCTCGGTGTGACGGCCCTGCTGCGCGAGCCCGAGAAGCTCGCCCGCATCAAGGCCGATCCGACGCTGACCGCCGGCGCCGTCGAGGAGCTCCTGCGGTACTTCAGCATCGTCGACTACCCCACGGCCCGCGTGGCACTGGAGGACATCGAGGTCGGTGATGTCGTCGTCCGTGCGGGCGAAGGGTTCATCGCCTCGGCGGCCGCCGCCAATCACGACGAGCGGGTGTTCCCCGATCCGGGCGAACTGGATCTGCAGCGCGAGACGTCCGGCCACGTCGCCTTCGGCTTCGGAATCCACGCCTGCCTCGGCCAGAACCTGGCCCGCGCGGAACTCGAAATCGTCTACAACACGCTCTTCAGGCGCATACCCGAACTGCGCCTGATGTCGCCTCCTGAGGAACTTCCCTTCAAGGACGCGACGGTATTCGGAATCCATCGACTGGAGGTGACGTGGTGAGCCGTCTGCTGATCACGATCAATGAAGAAGAGTGCTGCTCGTCCGGAATCTGCGCGATGACCGCCCCGGACGTCTTCGATCAGCGGGACGAGGACGGCGTCGTCGTGCTCCTCTCACCGGAGCCGGAACCGGCACTGCACGCCGAAGCGCGAAAGGCGGCCCGCAGCTGCCCCTCGCTCGCCATTGAAGTGCAGGAAGTCTGACCGACTCCGCTGCCGCACCACCCCGTTGCCACACCGCTCCGTTGCCGCACCGTTCTGTCCGATCGCATGCCAGGCCGCCTCGAAAGGGTCCGCCCCGTGGGAAACACCGAAGACAAGTTCCGCGAATACCTGAAGCGAGCAACGGCCGATCTGCGTCAGGCC
>NZ_JBIAQQ010000079.1:0-1771 GCF_042889165.1 Streptomyces sp. NPDC002669
TCGGGGTCCACCTCTCCGAAGAGTTCCAGCTCCACCCCGAACAGTCCACCGACGCGATCGTCATCCACCACCCCGAGGCCAAATACTTCAACGCGGGAGGCCGTCGGCCATGACCACACTGCCCGAACTCCTGGCGAGCGGTACGCCCTCGTTCTCCTTCGAGTTCTTCCCGCCGAGGACGGCGGCCGGCACCCGCACGCTGTGGGAGGCGATCCGCCGGATCGAGGCCCTGTCCCCGACGTTCGTCTCGGTCACCTACGGTGCGGGCGGCACGTCCCGGGACCGCACCGTCGAGGTCACCAAGCGCATAGCCGCCGAGACCACACTGCGGCCGGTCGCGCACCTGACGGCGGTGGGCCACTCCACCGCCGAACTGCGCCACATCATCGGCCAGTACGCGGACGCGGGGGTGCGCGACGTGCTCGCCCTGCGCGGCGACCCGCCGGGCGACCCCTCCGCCCCCTGGGTCCCGCACCCCGAGGGCTTCACCCACGCCCACGAACTCGTCTCGCTGGTACGCCGGTCGGGCGACTTCAGCGTGGGTGTGGCCGCCTTCCCCGAACGGCATCCGCGCTCGGCGGACTGGGCGGACGACATCCGGCACTTCGTCGCCAAGTGCCGCGCGGGCGCCGACTACGCCATCACCCAGATGTTCTTCCGGGTCGAGGACTACCTGCGCCTGCGGGACCGGGTCGCCGCCGAGGGCTGCGACACACCGATCATTCCCGAGATCATGCCGGCGACCGACGTACGGCAGATCGGCCGCTTCGCCGAACTCAGCAACGCCACCTTCCCCGACGGCCTCGCCCGGCGCCTGGACGCCGCCCGCGACAACCCGGCCGACGGGCACCGCATCGGTGTGGAGTACGCCACCGCCATGGCCGACCGCCTGCTCGCCGAAGGCGCTCCCGGACTGCACTACATCACGCTCAACCGGTCCACCGCGACGCTGGAGATCCACCGGAACATTCAGAGCACCCGCGACACCCGCACTGCCCGGAACACGCAGAGCACCCAGAGCACCAGCACCCAGAGCACAAGGAGCGCACATGCCCTCGCAGCCGCCCGCTGACTTCACGGACTTCAAGGTCGCGGACCTCTCCCTGGCCGAGTTCGGCCGCAAGGAGATCACCCTGGCCGAGCACGAGATGCCCGGTCTGATGTCGATCCGCAAGGAGTACGCCGCCGCGCAGCCGCTGGCCGGTGCCCGTATCACCGGTTCGCTGCACATGACCGTGCAGACGGCCGTGCTGATCGAGACCCTGGTCGCCCTCGGCGCCGAGGTCCGCTGGGTGTCCTGCAACATCTTCTCCACCCAGGACCACGCCGCAGCGGCCATCGCAGCCGCCGGCATCCCGGTCTTCGCCTGGAAGGGCGAGACGCTGGAGGAGTACTGGTGGTGCACCGAGCAGGCCCTCACCTGGCCGGGGCACTCGGGCCCGAACATGATCCTCGACGACGGTGGTGACGCCACCCTCCTCGTCCACAAGGGCGTCGAGTTCGAGAAGGCCGGTGCCGTCCCGGATCCCTCCACCGCGGAGAACGACGAACTCCGTGTCGTGCTGGAACTCCTGGGCCGCTCCACTCTCGACTGGACCCGGCTGGCGTCGGAGATCCGTGGTGTCACGGAGGAGACGACGACGGGTGTGCACCGGCTGTACGAGATGCACCGTGAGGGCACGCTGCTGTTCCCGGCGATCAACGTGAACGACGCGGTGACGAAGTCGAAGTTCGACAACAAGTACGGCTGCCGTCACTCGCTGATCGACGG
>NZ_JBIAQQ010000080.1:0-1715 GCF_042889165.1 Streptomyces sp. NPDC002669
CGGACCGGGGTGTGTTCAGTCGGTGGTGGGTGGCGGGAGGGGGTAGTGGTGGGGGTCGACGGGGCCGGGGAGGTGGGTGGCGGGGCGGGCCGGGGTGGTTCGTGGGTGGGGCATGGGTGGTTGTGGTGGGGGCGGGGGGACTTGTTTGAAGGAGAGGCCGGGTGGGGTTTTGGCGGGTGTGGTGGTGCCGGGGGTGGTCAGGGGGGTGTCGTGGCCGGGGCAGGAGGTGGTGGCGGGTGGCAGGGGGTGGGGGCTGGTGGGGGCGGGGCCGTTGCCGGTGAGGCAGTTGCCGCCGGTGCGGGCGGCGGCCAGGACGAGGGTGCCGGCGCTGACGGCGTTGTCGCGGATGGTGTTGTCCCGGACGGGGTGGTCCTGGACGTCGCGCAGGAGGAGGGCGGCCACGCGGTGGTTGTCGATGCGGTTGCGTTCGATGCGGTTGCGGGTGCCGCCGCCGATGCCGATGCCGATCCCGAAGCCGCCGTCGGCCTGTTCGGGGCTGCGGTCGTCGTTGTTCCCGGTGATGGTGTTGCCGGCGACCACGGCCTCGTGCTGCGGGCCCAGGGCCTCCAGGTTGTTGGAGTTGAGGGTCATCCCGACCCGGTTGGCGCGCGCGGTGTTGGCCAGGAAGTACAGGTTGCGGGAGGCGTTGGTGACCTCGATGCCGATGGCGTTGTGCTCCAGCACGTTCTCGCGCACCACGGTGTCGCAGGGGTCGCACTGTCCGACGTAGATGCCCGAGTCGGACTGTCCCGAGGCGTAGGAGTGCTCGATGAGGCCGCCGCGGGCGTCGAAGGCGTAGATGCCGTAAAGGGCGTTGTTGTACGCGGTCACGTACGAGGCCCTGAAGCCCTTCAGCGGGGGGAACCTGACCGTGTCCAGGGGGTCGTACCCCTGGCCGCCGCCCGCGCCCGCGCCCTGCAGGCGCTCGTCGGTGACCCCGGTGAACAGCACCCCGTTGGCCAGGTGGTTGCGGACGGTCAGGTTCTCCACCACCGACCCCGCACCGGTGACGGTGATGCCGTTGGCACGCCGGAACTGCCCGTCCACGACCGTCCCGTCGCGGTCCGCGCCGCGCAGCACCACACCGGGACGGCGCACGGTCACCGCCTCGTGATAAACACCCGATGAGACCAGCACCACATCACCCGATCGGGCGACATCCACCGCCTCCTGGATCGACCCGTACCCCCCGGGCACCCGCAACACCGCCGCCTCCCCCGAAGGCCCCCGCCCACCATCCACACCACCGGAACCACACCCCGACAGGACCAGAAGCATCGCGGCGGCCAGGGCGGTGCCCCGCAAGGGGCGCACCCCCGGACCATCTGCCCGATATTTCATGACAAGAGATCTCATGACGGAAGGTGTATCGTCACGCCGCGCCGTCCGGCGGATCCTGCGCGTGCTCCGTCCCGGCCGCGCTCCCCGCCTCTGCTCTGGAGCCCTGGTGACCGCCCTGCCCTCGCCTCATCGCCGTACGCTGCTGCTCGCCCCGCTCTCCGCGGCCACCGCGTGCGGAACCTCCGTCACCGAGGACGCGGCCGAGCGGCCCACCGGGGACGCGGCCCCGGACTCCTCCGGGAGTTCCGGTGCTTCCGGTGTCCCGGGGAGCGGAGGTCGTGCGGTTGTGCGTACGCAGCCGGGGATCGCCACCGCGCAGTCCGCCCATGTGCTGCTGCTCGCCCATGACCTGTCCCCCGCCCGGCCCGGGCCGG
>NZ_JBIAQQ010000081.1:0-1552 GCF_042889165.1 Streptomyces sp. NPDC002669
AACTCGACGGAAGAGACCATCACCGCGGTCTGGACCGACGTCCTCGGCATCGACACCATCGGCATCCACGACAACTTCTTCGAACTGGGCGGACATTCACTGCTCGCGACCCAGGTGACGTCGCGGTTGCGGCAGCGGCTCGGGCTGGACGTCCCGGTGCGTGCCCTCTTCACCTCGCCCACCCCGGCCGCACTGGCCGGGGTCGTACGAGAGCTGGAGACCGCCGACGAGGCGCCGCTGGTGCCGCTCGACCGCAGCAGCGGCCCACTGCCCCTTTCGTTCGCGCAGCAGCGGCTGTGGTTCCTGGACCAGTTGACACCGGGCAGTGCCGAATACCTGGTGCCGTTCGGCCTGCGGATGCGCGGCACGCTCGACACCGGTGCGCTGGGTGCGGCGTTCACCGGTCTGGTGACCCGGCACGAGGTGCTGCGGACCCGGTTCGTCACGGACGACTCAGGACGTCCCTCGCAGATCGTGGACGCCCCGTGGTCGGTCACTCCGGTGGTGCACGACCTCCGGGGCCGCCCGGCGGCCGAGCGGGAGCGGGCCGCACTGGAGATCATGGCGGCCGAGGCACGACGACCGTTCGAACTGGACGGGGGGCAGCTTCTGCGGGTCGACGTCGTGCGCGTCGCGGACGACGACCAGTACGTGCTGATCACGCTGCACCACATTGTCTCGGACGGTTGGTCCTCCGGGATTCTGGCCCGTGAGTTGCGGGAGTTGTACGCGGCTGCGGTTGCCGGGCGTGAGGTGTCGCTTCCCGAACTCTCCATCCAGTACGCGGATTTCGCCGCCTGGCAGCGGGAGCAGCTGGACGGGGAGTTCCTGGAGAGGCAGCTGGCGTACTGGCGCGAACGCCTCACGGGGGTTCCGGCCCTGGAGCTGCCGACCGACCACGGCCGGCCGGCCGAGCGGGAGGGCGCCGAGGGCGACACCGTGTACTTCTCGGTGCCGGCGGAGGTCGCGGAGGCGCTGCGGGCGACGGCGAGCGGGCAGGGCGCGAGTCTGTTCATGGCGTTGTTGTCCCTGTTCCAGATCGTTCTGGCGCGTTACTGCCGCCAGGACGACATCGCGGTCGGCACACCCATCGCCGGCCGCAACCGTGCCGAGACGGAGGACCTGATCGGCTTCTTCGTCAACACCCTCGTCCTGCGCACCGACCTGTCCGGCGACCCGGCGTTCACCGAACTTCTCGACCGGGTCAAGGACACCGCGCTCGGTGCCTACGACCACCAGGACCTGCCCTTCGAACGCCTCGTCGACGAGCTGGCCCCCGACCGCGACCTGTCCCGCAACCCCCTGTTCCAGACCATGTTCGTCTTCCAGAACACCCCGGACGGGGAGTCGTGGAGCCTGCCCGGCCTGACGGTCGAGCAGGTCGGGGTGGGCGGTCAGGACGCCAAGTTCGACCTCCAGCTGACCGCGGCGGAGACGGACGGTGAGCTTCTGGCAGCCCTGGAGTATCGGACGGATTTGTTCGAGCGGGCGTCGGTCGAGCGGTTGGCGGGGCATTTCGTGACGCTGGCGGCGTCGGTTGCGGCGGCGCCGG
>NZ_JBIAQQ010000082.1:0-1519 GCF_042889165.1 Streptomyces sp. NPDC002669
CCCTGGAGGACGCCTGCACCCTGGTGACCGCACGGGGCCGGCTCATGCAGGCCGCCCGGCCCGGCGGTGCCATGGCCGCCATCGCCGCCCCCGAGACGGAGATCACCGAACACCTGGCCTCCTACGAGGGGCGGGTGTCGGTGGCGGCGGTCAACGGGCCCGCCGCGGTAGTGGTCTCCGGCGACACCGACGCCGTCACCGAGATCACCGACCACTTCCGCGAACAGAACACCCGCACCAAACGCCTGACCGTCTCCCACGCCTTCCACTCCCCCCACATGGACACGGCCGCCGACGCCTTCGAGCAGGCCCTGACCGGGATCACCTTCCACGAACCCACCCTGACCGTCATCTCCAACCTCACCGGAGCCGAAGCCGAGCCGGGCACCCTGACCACCCCCGCCTACTGGGCACGCCACATCCGGGCCGCCGTCCGCTTCCACGACGGCATCACCACCCTCCACACCCGCGGCACCACCACCTACCTCGAACTGGGCCCCGACCCCGTCCTGACCTCGCTCACCCAGAACATCCTGGACGCCCCCACAGCAGTCGCCGCCCTGCGCACCGATCACGACGAGGCCACCACCCTGCTACGGTCCCTGGCCACCCTCCACGTCCACGGCATCACCACCGACCTCTCCCCCCTCCTGGCGGGCAGGACCGCAACACCCCTGGAACTGCCGACCTACCCGTTCCAGCACGAGGAATTCTGGCTCCACCCCACCCCCCGCACCGACCTCACCACCGCCGGACTCACCCCCACCGACCACCCCCTGCTCACCGCCGCCATCGACCTCGCCGACACCGGCCACCTCATCCTCACCGGACGCCTCACCCCCACCGACCACCCCTGGCTCACCCACCACACCATCGCCGGCACCACCCTCCTGCCCGGCACCGCCTTCGTCGACCTCGCCCTCCACACCGCCCACCGCACCAACTGCACCACCATCGAAGAACTCACCCTCGAAACACCCCTCCCCCTCACCGACCAACCCCTCCACATCCAAACCGTCGCCGGACCCCCCAACCCCGACGGCACCCGCACCCTCACCATCCAAACCCGCCCCGAAACCACCACCCCCGACAACACCCCCTGGACCCGCCACGCCACCGGCACCCTCACCCCCCACACCCCACCCACCCCCACACCCCCAACCACCCCCTGGCCCCCCACCCACGCCACCCCCATCAACCTCACCCACCTCTACCCCAACCTCACCCACCACGGATACACCTACGGACCCGCCTTCCAAGGACTCACCCACCTCTGGCAACACCACAACCACCTCTACGCCCAAATCACCCTCCCCCCACACACCAACCCCCACCAACACCCCCTCCACCCCGCACTCCTCGACGCCGCCCTCCACCCCCTCCTCGCCACCACCCACAACACCCCCACCCCCCACCCCGACACCCCCATCCACATCCCCTTCACCTGGCACAACATCACCCTCCACACCACCCACCCCACCACCCTCCGCGCCCACCTCACCACCACCACACCCACCAC
>NZ_JBIAQQ010000083.1:0-1471 GCF_042889165.1 Streptomyces sp. NPDC002669
CCTATGGTGAGGTCAATGCGCGGGCGAACCAGCTGGCCCATCATCTGCGCGATGCCGGGGTCACGGCGGACATGTTGGTGGGGGTGTGTCTGGACCGTTCGCCGGAGCTGATCGCGGTGTTGCTGGGGATCTTGAAGGCGGGTGCGGCGTTCGTTCCGCTGGATCCGGAGTATCCGGCCGAGCGGATCACCTACATGGTCCAAGACGCGAAGGCTCCGCTGGTGATCACCAGCACGGATCTGGCCGGGCGGCTGCCCGGCGGGATCGAGCGCATCCTGGTCGACACGGAGTGGCCCACCGGTCCGGTGGAGGATCCGGTTTCGGTGGGGTCGCCGGATGATCTGGCGTATGTGATCTATACGTCGGGTTCGACGGGCCGGCCGAAGGGGGTGGCTCTGGAGCACCGGGGGGTGGTGAACTATCTGCACTGGTGCGACCGGAACTATCCCGCGCATATTCCGGGCGGTATTGGGTCGGTGCTGTATTCGTCGGTGACGTTCGACCTGACGATCACGGCCCTGTTCCTTCCGTTGATCCAGGGCCAGCAGCTGGTCATCCCGGTCACCGGACCGGACCGCACGGCCTTCGACGCGGCGATCGATCTGGTCTGCACCGGCACCCCGATCAGCTTCCTCAAGGCCACCCCTTCCCATCTGGAGGTCCTGGCCGCCCATCTGGAAACCCGGGGCGCACGGCATCACATCACCACGATCGTGGCCGGCGGGGAGAACCTCGCCCCGCAGCTGGTCGCCCGGCTCCTGGAGACCAGCGCCACGGAGACGACGATCAGCAACGAGTACGGTGCCACCGAGGGCTCGGTGGCCAACGTGATGAGCCTGACCACCGCACCCGACCCGCACGGAGGCACCACCACCCTGGGCAGGGCGATCACGAACACCACCGCCTACATCGTCGACCACCACAACCAGCCCGCCCCCGTCGGCATCCCCGGCCACGCCCTGCTCGGCGGGATCTGCCTGGCCCGGCACTACCACGAGCGCACCGGCCTCACCCGGGAGCGCTTCACCCCCAACCCCCTCGCCCCGCCCCGCCCCGACCCGCGGGTGTATCACACCGGGGACCTGGTCAAGTGGCGGTCCGACGGGACGATGGAGTTCATCGGCCGGATCGACAACCAGGTCAAACTGCGCGGCTACCGCATCGAACTCGGCGAGATCGAAGCCGCCCTGAACACCCACCCCCACATCCACACCACCACCGTCACCACCCGCGAAGACACCCCCGGGGACAAGCGCCTGGTCGCCTACATCGTGCCCGTCCCCGGACACGACCCCGACACCACCGCACTGCGCACCCATCTCCAGCAGCAGCTGCCCGACTACATGGTCCCGGCCGTCTACGTCACCCTCGACCAGCTGCCCCTGACCCCCAACGGGAAGGTCGACACCAAGGCCCTGCCCGCCCCCGGCCACCACCGGCCCGAACTCGCCACCACCTACACCCCGCCCCG
>NZ_JBIAQQ010000084.1:0-1397 GCF_042889165.1 Streptomyces sp. NPDC002669
GCGATCTGGAGGGCGGCCATGCCCACGCCGCCGGCCGCCGAATGGACCAGCAGCCGTTCCCCGGCCCGCAGCCCCGCCAGGTCCACCAGCCCGTAGTACGCCGTGAGGAAGACGATCGGGGTCGCGGCCGCCTCGGCGAACGTCCAGCCCTGCGGCACACGGGCGAGGGTTCGTCCGTCGGTGACCGCGATCGGTCCGGCGCCCTCGGAGAACAGGCCCATGACGCGGTCGCCGACGGCCACCGACGTCACATCGGGGCCGACCTCCAGCACCACGCCCGAGCCCTCGCTGCCCATCGGCGCCTCGCCCGGATAGCTGCCCAGTGCGATCAGGACGTCACGGAAGTTCGCACCCACCGCGCGCACGGCCACCCGCACCTGGTCACCGGTCAGCGGCTCGTCCGCACCGGGTGCGGGGACGAGGGCGATGTTCTCCAGGGTGCCGGTGCCGGTGCTGCCCAGGCACCAGTGCGGCGTGTCGTCCGGCGGCGCGAGAACGTCGTCGGCGTTGTCCTTGACCAGCCGGGTGGCATACACCGCACCGTTCCGGACGGCCAGTTCGGGTTCGCCGCATTCGAGGGCGACGCGCAGGAAGTCCGGCGCGGAGTCGCGGTCGGGATCGCGGTTGAGGTCGAGGCCAAGGTCACGGTCGTGATCGAGGTCGCGGGGCAGCTCGGTGTCGAGATCGAGCAGGACGAAGCAGTCGGGATTCTCGGCCTGCGCTGAGCGCACCAGCCCATGGACCGCCGCGCCGGCCAGATCGCGTACGCCCTCCCCCGGTCCGGCCTCCACCGCGCCGCGGGTGACGACGACCAGGCGTGCGCCGGCGAACCGGTCGTCGCTCAGCCATTCCTGAACGGTCCGCAGTACGGCCTCCACCGCCGTACGGGCCGCCTCTCCTTGATCGGTGATGTCGCCAACAGTGGTGGTGACATCGGCAGCCGGGGCGTACGAGGCGCCGCACGGCAGGAACACCACGTCGGGGACGCTGTCGTCGCTGTCGACCAACGCATCCAGCACGCCCGACCCGTCTGCTCCTCTTGTCCCGCCTGCCCTGTCCGACCCGTCCGACCCGTCCGACATGTCGAGTACGGCCCAGCGTCGGCCGGTGCCGGGGCGCCCGTCGCCACGCTTCCTGTCACGCTCACCGTCATCGTGCACCGGGGTCCAGTCGACGCGGTACAGCACGCTCGGCTCCGTGCGGAGCGTCGCCTGAAGCTGCTCGGCCGAGACCGGCATGAGCACCAACTCACCGACACTGAAGACCAGTTCACCTTCATCGTCCACCGCCTCGATGGACATTGTGGTGGGTGTGGTGGTGGTGAGGTGGGCGCGGAGGGTGGTGGGGTGGGTGGTGTGGAGGGTGATGTTGTGCCAGGTGAAGGGGATGTGGATGGG
>NZ_JBIAQQ010000085.1:0-1224 GCF_042889165.1 Streptomyces sp. NPDC002669
CTCGGGGGCGGCGATGGCGGCCATGGCACCGCCGGGCCGGGCGGCCTGCATGAGCCGGCCCCGTGCGGTCACCAGGGTGCAGGCGTCCTCCAGGGAGAACACCCCCGCCGCCCAGGCGGCGGTGATCTCGCCGACCGAGTGCCCCATCACCGCGTCCGGGCGCACCCCCAGCCAGGAGACCAGGGCGAACAGCGCCGACTCCACCGCGAACAGGCCGGCCTGGGTGAACACCGTCTCGTCCAGCAGCCGCCCAATCTCGCTGCCCGGCTCGGCGAAGACGACCTCCCGCAACGACCCGACCGAGCCCACACGAAGCTCCCGGGCCAGTTCCCGGTCCAGGAAGACACACGCCGCGTCGAACGCCTGCGCAAACACCGGATACGTCTCATACAACCCGCGTCCCATGCCGGTGCGCTGGCTGCCCTGGCCGGAGAAGAGCAGGGCCAGGCTGTTGTTCTCCGGGGCCCGGCCCCGGACCACGTCCGCGGCAGGCTGGTCCTGGGCCAGGGCCCGCAAACCGGTCAGCAGTTCCTCGCGGTCACCGCCCAGGACCACGGCCCGGTGCTCGAAGAGCGTGCGTGCCGTGGCCAGCGAGAACCCCACATCCATGGGGTCGGTGTCCGGCCGCCCCTGCACGTATCCGGCGAGGTTCGCCGCCTGCTCGCGCAGGGCCTCCGGGGTCCTGGCGGACAGCACCCACGGCACCACCCCCGGGCCAGGGGCCGTGTCCGGGGTTGAGGCGGGCTCGGTGTCGGGTTCGGTGTCGGGTTCGGGGGTGGGGGTGGGGGTTTGTTCGAGGATGACGTGGGCGTTGGTGCCGGAGATGCCGAAGGAGGAGACCGCGGCGCGGCGGGGGCGGTCGGTGCGGGGCCAGGGCTGTGGTTCGGTGAGGAGCCTGACCGCTCCGTGGGTCCAGTCGACGTGGGGGGTGGGTTCGTCGATGTGGAGGGTTTTGGGCAGGGTGCCGTGGCGCATGGCCATGACCATCTTGATGATGCTGGCGACGCCGGCGGCGGCCTGGGTGTGGCCGATGTTCGACTTCAGGGAGCCCAGCCACAGGGGGTTGTCCTGGTGGTGGGCCTGGCCGTAGGTGGCCAGCAGGGCCTGGGCCTCGATCGGGTCACCGAGCCGGGTACCGGTGCCGTGCGCGTCGACCGCGTCGACCTCGGCCGCCGAGACCTGCGCGTTCGCCAGCGCCTGCCGGATCACCCGCTGCTGCGACGG
>NZ_JBIAQQ010000086.1:0-1199 GCF_042889165.1 Streptomyces sp. NPDC002669
GCGGATGCGGTGCATCCGGGGTACGGGTTCTTGTCGGAGAACGCGGAGTTCGCGCAGGCGGTGATGGATGCGGGGCTGACGTGGATCGGGCCGCCGCCGCAGGCGATCCGGGATCTGGGGGACAAGGTCGCCGCCCGGCACATCGCCCAGCGTGCCGGGGCGCCGCTGGTGGCCGGTACTCCCGATCCGGTCTCCGGTGCGGAGGAGGTGGTGGCCTTCGCGCGGGAGCACGGGCTGCCGATCGCGATCAAGGCCGCCTTCGGCGGGGGCGGGCGCGGGCTGAAGGTGGCCCGCACCCTGGAGGAGGTTCCCGAGCTGTACGACTCGGCGGTGCGCGAGGCGGTCGCGGCCTTCGGGCGCGGGGAGTGCTTCGTGGAGCGCTACCTCGACCGGCCCCGGCACGTGGAGACGCAGTGCCTGGCCGACTCCCACGGCAACGTCGTGGTGGTCTCCACCCGGGACTGCTCGCTGCAGCGCCGCCACCAGAAGCTGGTCGAGGAGGCGCCCGCCCCCTTCCTCACCGACGAGCAGAACGCCGAGCTGTACGCGGCGTCCAAGGCCATCCTCAAGGAGGCCGGCTACGTCGGCGCGGGCACGGTGGAGTTCCTGGTCGGCACCGACGGCACGATCTCCTTCCTGGAGGTCAACACCCGTCTGCAGGTCGAGCACCCGGTGACCGAGGAGGTCACCGGCCTGGACCTGGTCCGCGAGATGTTCCGCATCGCCGACGGCGAGGAACTCGGCTACGGCGACCCGGCCGTGCGCGGGCACTCCTTCGAGTTCCGCATCAACGGCGAGGACCCCGGCCGCGGCTTCCTGCCCGCCCCCGGCACCGTCACCGCCTTCGCCCCGCCCACCGGCCCCGGCGTGCGCCTGGACGCCGGCGTGGAATCCGGCTCCGTGATCGGCCCGGCCTGGGACTCCCTGCTCGCCAAGCTCATCGTCACCGGCGCCACCCGCGAACAGGCCCTCCAGCGCGCCGCCCGCGCCCTGGCCGAGTTCCGGGTCGAGGGCATGGCCACCGCCCTGCCCTTCCACCGCGCCGTGGTCACCGACCCCGCCTTCACCAGCGACCCGTTCCAGATCCACACCCGCTGGATCGAGACCGAGTTCGTCAACGACATCAAGCCCTTCACCGCCCCCGCGGACGCGGACGCGGAGGAGGAGCCCGGCCGCGAGACCGTGGTCGTCGAGGTCGG
>NZ_JBIAQQ010000087.1:0-1150 GCF_042889165.1 Streptomyces sp. NPDC002669
CGTCGGGGAGTTTGGGGATTTCGATGTTCTCGATGCCCTTGAGGCCCTTGGTGATGTCGCCGATCTTGGACAGGCCGGTGCCGGCGCCCTTGGCGATGTAGGTCATCGGGTCGATGAACTTGCCGGTCTTGCCCGCGACGGAGAGGACCTTGGCGACGGCTCCGGCTTTGCCGGCGCCGGCTGCGGCGCCGCCGGCGCCGCCGGTGAAGACGGTGGTCAGGACGTTGAAGGTGACCGCTCCGGCGGCGCGGCCGGGGTTCTTGCCCCATTCGTCCCAGGCGACCAGGGCCTTGCCGGTCTCCTTCATGGCGGTGCGGGAGTCGCGCAGCCAGGAGGGGAGTTTGTCGTCGGGCAGGGTCCAGAAGAGGGCGCCTGCGCCGGGGACGGCGGAGATGACGAGGCCGGTGGCGAGCTGGGCCAGGCCCTTCCAGGCCTGTCCCATGGCTTCCCAGCCGCCGAAGCCGACGAGGGTGCCCAGGCCCTTGATGGTGCCCCAGACGCCGTCGACGATCAGTCCGTCCCAGACGAAGGACTTGACCCAGTGGCCGACTTCGTACCAGTGGTGTTTTTCCTCGACGGGGTCGCCCCAGGGGAGTTTGGCGTTCTTGAGGTCCTCGGCGTTGAAGCCGTACTGGTCCTTGCGTTCGGAGCCGTCGCCGGCGACCATCTGGGTCCCGCCGAACAGGGCGGTGATCTTGTTGTGGCAGGTGCGTTCGGCGGCCCAGAACGCGGCGACGGTCGCGGTGATGTCGTCGCGGAGCTGGTTGTGCTCCTCGACCTTGTCGCCGTCGTACTCCCACTCGTCGTCGTCCTTGTTCGCGTTGACGAAGGTGGTCGCGTCGGTTTTGAGCTGGGCGAGTTTGGTGACCAGGGGGCGGATCTCGGTGGCGTAGTCCGACAGGGAGGTGGCGACCTTCTCCAGGTCGTCGGCGAAGGAGTCGGCCCGGTCCTTGACGGGTTTGGTCGAGGCGAACAGCTGCTCGGCCTCGGGGGCGTGGTAGTAGGCGGACAGGGCCTGGAACTGGGTGTGGACGGAGGAGCCGGTCTCGCGGATGTGTCCGGCGTCCTTGGTCAGGGACGCGTGGTCCTTCTCCAGCTGGCCCAGATCACCGGTGTACTGCGGAATGGCCTCGGGCTTGATCATCGGGTC